>NZ_JACSLL010000020.1:0-34446 GCF_018618135.1 Exiguobacterium sp. s28
ACGCATGCGTTGTCGAAACACTAAAACCCAGCTGGCAAAGTTCTGTACTTTTCGTTGCATTATTGTGCACATTTGTATTGCAAAATACAAAGCTAGCTACATCGAGGTCACGAATACGGTCCAATTGTGGCGATAAAATAAACAAGCAGCGGCTCATAGTGAGTCGCTGCTTGTTTCGTCGAATCGGATTATGTGACTTGAAGACGACGTGTCGTATGAAGTGAAGCCGTTTGCCGGTGCCTTGTCTTCGATAAGCCGACAAGATATAAAATCGTCGCAATCGACCGACCGAAAGTTCTGGTGAATACGGGTCTTGATTCAATCCACCGATGGCGAAAATCGTCCCCGACGTGTCGAAGACGCCGAACAAACATACACCAAGTTGGTCGAACTGGTTGCGAGCATTTCTATAATCGTCCACCAATCGGTCTAGCATATGGAACCCTTTGAGACGAATGGCCACGAGAAAATGGTTCAAGTCGACATTGTTTAAGTTATGAATGCGGTGAATCCGTTAGGGGGCACAATCTCATCTCCTTTAGCGTGTCGGGCGGTACAGTTTTCTGTAAAACCGGGAATACTCATAGCAGGAGGGATTCAGATGAAACGAATCGGATTATTAGCCATCATGCTCAGTTTGATGCTCGTCCTCGGCGGCTGTGTGCCGGGCGACGGGACGTACACGACCGACCCGGCCGGATTCTTTTGGGGCGTCTGGCACGGTTGGATTGCCCCGGTGTCACTCATTTTAGGATTGTTCAATGACACGTATCGCGTCTATGAGGTGAACAACACCGGCTGGTTCTATGATTTAGGGTTCTATATCGCCATCATCAGCGGATTTGGCGGGGTAGCCGTGACACGGAAGAGCCGGGGATGACGTTAGACTGGCTTTTCGTCCCGTCACGGCGACCGTATGATAATCGCGCGAGTCAGGTCCTCGGCGTTCTTGGACGTCAATGAACCCGAGCGCAGAAGCAGCAGGTATCAACTGTTCACGCACGATTGCCATGATACCGTCCCAGTTCACGCCACCTTTCCCATCACAGTACGTGATGACGAATGACCCGCCTGGTTTGAGGATACGGTCGATGGCGGCAAGCACCGCGGGTACGTCTTCCCAAAAGTAAAGCGTATGGATGCTGAAGACACGGTCAAACTGTTCGTCTTGGAACGGAATCGTCCCGATGTTTCCTTCGACGACAGCAGCCCGTTGTCCGCGGACGGCCGCGCGATTACGTCGGAGCGCCGAGCGGACGATGGTCGGAGAACGGTCGAGCCCGGTCACACGTACCGTGCCGTCCGTCTGAAGCAGCCGAGCCAGTGCGTCCCCAGCGCCGCATCCGAGGTCGAGGATGCAGTCGTTTGGTTGAATCTGAAGTTGCTCAATCGTCCAATCGACCTCGACGCGGTGTTGGCGGACCATCTTCTCACCGATGTATGTCCCGACGATGCCGCGCGGGTTCTCGTATTGACTGTCAATCCATGTTTGCAGGCGCATCGAACCATTCCTTTCTAAATGAAGCCGTTGTAGATTGAGTGTAGCATACCCATAAAGTAGAGGAGTTGAATTGATGCGATCGTTTTGGATTTTCGGCAATCAACTGTCACACGAGCTCGAGCTGTTCAGTCATATCGAGGACGATGACGTCATCGTCATGATCGAGGCGACATCACGGGCGACGTGGCGGCCGTACCATAAACAGAAACTCGTCCTCATCTTCTCGGCGATGCGTCACTTCGCTGAGGAACTGCGAGAAAAGGGCTACACGGTCGACTATCACGAGGCGGACTCGTTCCATGATGCATGGGACGACCACTTCAAACGGTATGAACCGGAAGAAATCCATTACACGGCCGTCACCGATGCCGCGATGGAGAAGAAGTTGCAACAGTTCGGTCAGAAGCACAAGCTCGTCGAACATTCGGACGTGCCGCTCTTCTATTTAACGAAGAAGGAAGCGGTCGACACGATTGGCAGCACGCCGTGGCGGATGGACCGCTTCTATCGCCAGATGCGGAAACGGTTCGATGTGTTGCTCGAGGACGGGAAGCCACGGGGTGGCAAGTGGTCGTTCGATGCGGACAACCGCCAGCCGCCGAAAGCAGGACTCACGTTCCCGCCACCGATCCATTTTCGACCGGACGCGATCACGAAAGACGTTATCCAAAAAGTCGAGACGGGCTTCGCCGACCACCCCGGAGACATCACCCCGTTCGTCTGGCCGGTGACGCGCAGTGAGGCACGCCGTGCGCTCGCTCGTTTCGTCGAAGCGCGTCTCGAGACGTTCGGTCCGTATCAGGACGCGATGCTGTCGGACAATCAAGACATGTCGCATAGCCTGTTGTCCGCGGCCATCAACATCGGGCTCCTGACACCGGACGAGGTCGTCCAGGCGGCGGTGGCGTCGGACGCGCCGCTCGCCTCGGTCGAAGGATTCGTCCGTCAACTCCTCGGCTGGCGCGAATATATGCGCGCCGTCTATGTGGCGTCGATGCCGGGTTATGAATCGGTCAACACGTTCAAGCATGAGCGCGATTTGCCGAGCTACTTCTGGGACGCTAAGACAGACCTGCACTGTGTCCATCAAAGTGTGAAGCCGGTCATCGAGCGGGCGCACAACCACCACATCCAGCGGCTCATGGTGCTCGGCAACTTCGCGACGCTGTTCGAAGTGTCGCCGCAACAGACGAGCGACTGGTTCAACGAGATGTATATCGATGCCTACGACTGGGTCGTGCTGCCGAACGTGCTCGGGATGGCGCTCCATGCCGATGGCGGGAGATTGGCGACGAAGCCGTATATCGCCTCGGGGAAATATATCGACAAGATGAGCGACTACTGCAAAGGCTGCAAGTATAACCCGAAACACACGACCGAGGACGACGCCTGTCCGTTCAACGCTTTGTATTGGAACTTCATCGACAAGCACGAGGACCGGTTCGCGAAGAATCAGCGCATGAAGATGATGGTCCGCAACTGGCAAGGCCGGGATGATGCCGTCAAAGCCGACATCTTGGCGAAAGCGAGACAGACGCTCGACGACACCGACTCATTATGAGTCGTTTTTTTTTACGTCGGCTTCACAAACTTTTGCACGAGCTTCACGGACGCTTTACATTCATCCGGTACGATATGACTTGTGAGACCCCTCATGCCAAGTGAATAGCAACCGGTAGAACATTCGAGAGACCAACAGAAGCCCGTACGTCGATGACGTCCTGTTTCTGTTGGTCCTTTTTTCTAGGGAAGGATGATTCAAGTGAATGAAACACTTCGCACGATCGGACAAGAGAAGATGATCGCCTCCATCAAATCACCGAAACAACTCGAGAAGTTCCTGCAGTCGGACGTGACGACGACGTTCCTCATGATGGGGACGCTCAGCACGCTCGACCGCTACGTCGCCCATTTGAAGCGTGAGAATCGGACCGTGTTCCTGCACGCCGAACGCATCAACGGCATCAGCCTCGACCGGGACGGCATCGACTATTTGGCGAAACGGGTCGGCGCCGACGGGATTGTGACGACGAAGGCGTCTGTCATCCAACACGCCAAACGGGCCGGCCTGATGACGGTGCAGCGCCTGTTCCTAGTCGATTCGGACGCTATCTCGTCAGGCATCAAGATGGCGAAAGACCAACAGCCGGACGCGCTCGAACTGATGCCGGGTCTCATCCCGAGTGTCATCGAGCACGTCGCGGAACACGTCTCGTTGCCGATTGTGACAGGCGGGATGATCCGGAAACCGATTCACGTGCATGAAGCCCTGTCCCACGGGGCGTTCGCCGTCTCGACCGGGGACGAGCGGCTTTGGGCGTCGCAAGGAATGAAGGAGGACATCATATGAAATCGATTCAACTGCAGAACATCAAAAAATCATACGACGAGACGGAAGTCATCCGTGGCATCGACGTGACAATCGAGGCCGGTGAATTCTTCGCCCTCGTCGGACCGTCGGGCTGCGGCAAGAGTACGATGCTCCGGATGATCGCCGGGCTCGAATCGATCACGAGCGGGACGCTCCGCATCGACGGCGTCGCAGCGAACGAACTGAAACCGAGCGAGCGGCAACTATCGATGGTATTCCAAAACTATGCGCTCTATCCGCACATGACCGTCGAGAAAAACATCACGTTCGGGTTACATACGAAAGGACTGACGAAGCTCGAGCAGCGTGAACGTTGCTTGGAAGCGGCCGATACGCTCGGACTGACCGACTATTTGAAGCGGAAGCCGCGCGAACTGTCGGGCGGGCAACGGCAACGGGTCGCACTGGCCCGGGCCATCGTGACCGAGTCGCCGATTTGCCTCATGGACGAGCCGCTCTCGAACTTGGACGCGAAACTTCGGGCCAAGATGCGCTCGGAGATCCGGCAGCTGCAACGCAAGCTCAAGCTGACGATGATTTACGTCACGCACGACCAAGTCGAGGCGATGACGATGGCCGACCGGATGATGCTGTTGAACGATGGCCAGGTCCAACAAGTCGGTCAACCGCTCGATTTGTACAATAAGCCGGCGAACACGTTCGTCGCCTCGTTCATCGGGTCACCGCCGATGAATTTGACGTCGGTGCAACGGAGTGACAAGGGCTGGGTCGCCTCGGACGGGCGCCTGTTCCACCCGAACACGCTGACGCGAGAAGATACGGCGACGCTCGGCATCCGGCCGGAACAAATCACGCCGGCGAAAGACGAGATCACGTTCTACGCCGAACTGAAAAATATCGAAGTGCTCGGCACGGAGACGATTCTCGCCTTTGACATGGGCGGCGTCGAGTGGCTCGCCAAATGGCCCGGACAATGGCCGCTCGCGATTGGGGAGAAGATTGCCTGTTACGTCGACCCGAAACAGATGTCACTGTTTGACGCGACGGGGAATCGCATCGAACCGCGGCAACCGAAACTGTTCGAGGCGTTGGAGGTGTTCCAATGACGGTCGCCCTTCCGAGACAACGCGTCCGGACCCGATTATCAGACGCGACGAGCGGACTCCTCTACTTGTCCCCGTCGATCGCGTTATTTGGGATCTTTCTCGTCTATCCGTTGTTCCGGACGATTTACTTGAGTTTCTTTCAAACGGACACGCAAGGGACGCCGCTCAGTTACGTCGGCGGCGAGCATTACGCCAAACTGTTCACGAGCGCCTCGTTTTGGCAGAGCATCCAGGCGACGGTCGGCTTCGTTCTGTTGACCGTCCCGCTCACAATCATCATCGCGCTCGGGCTCGCGCTCCTCGCCAACGAGAAGCTGCGCGGGATTGGCATCTTCCGGACGGCGTTCTCGGCGACGATGGGGATGAGCGTCGCAGCCTCGTCGGTCATTTGGATGTTCATGTACAACCCGTCCATCGGTATCTTCAATCGCTTCTTGGAAGCGGTTGGGGCAAGCGGGGTGCAGTGGCTCCTTGACCCGCAGTACGCGCTCTTATCCGTGTCGCTCGCGACCGTCTGGATGAATATCGGCTTCACGTTCTTGATTCTCCTCGGCGGGCTGCAAAACATCGACCGGACATTGTATGAGAGTGCGGACATCGCCGGAACCGGATATTGGACCCAGCTCCGGGCCATCACGATCCCGATGCTGTCCCCGACGCTCTTCTTCGTCGGCATCATCTCGCTCATCAATGCGTTCCAGACGTTCGGACAAATCGATTTGCTCACGAAAGGCGGACCGACGAACTCGACGAACGTCATCGTCTACGCCATCTATAAGGACGCGTTCATCAACTATAACGTCGGCGGGGCGAGTGCGCAGGCCGTGCTCTTGTTCTTGACGGTCCTCCTGTTGACGTGGCTCCAGTTCAAGCTCGTCGAAAGGAAGGTGCATTACCAATGACGCTCCGGAAAGTAGTCACGTATACGCTCCTCGTCTTGAGCGCCGTCGTCATGCTGTTCCCGATTGCCTACGCGTTCTCGATCAGCCTGATGGACGGGAGCGAAGTGTTGAAAGGGAACCTCATCCCGCGCGACGTCACGTTCGACAACTATATTGCCGCCTTTGAGCGGATCCCGCTCATGACGTACTTATGGAACAGTCTCGTCGTCGCACTCCTCGTCATGGTCGGACAAGTCGTCTTGTCGAGTCTTGCCGCCTTCGCGTTCGTCTTCATCGACTTCAAAGGGAAAGGGCTCATCTTCATGCTCTTCCTCGCGACGATGATGGTGCCGTGGGAAGCGACGATGGTGCCGAACTTCTTGACGATTCAGTCGCTCGGCTGGCTCAACTCGGTGTGGGGGCTGTCGGTGCCGTTCTTCGCGCTCGCGTTCGGAACGTTCCTGCTCCGACAACAGTTCAAGACGATTCCGTACGAGATGTACGAGGCATCCCAAATCGCCGGCATCAGCCGCTTCCGTTTCTTTTGGAACGTCGTCTTGCCGGTGTCGAAGACACCGCTCGTCACACTGTCGGTATATAGCTTCTTGACGACATGGAACATGTACTTATGGCCGCTCCTCGTCACGAACACGGAGCAGGCACGCACGGTGCAAATCGGGATTAAACAGATGCAGTCGAACGAGGTCGCCTCGGATTGGGGTGTCGTCATGGCGGCGGTCATCTTGATTATCATCCCGACGCTGATGTTGTTATTCGCAGGACAAAAGCAGTTACAAGAAGGTCTGACACAAGGTGCGATCAAATAATAGGGGGAATACATGATGAAAAAGAAAGCGTTATTCGCAGGGTTGGCTAGTTCGGTATTGTTGCTCGGGGCATGTGGTAGCGAAGAGGCGGAACCGGCCGCTTCGGCGACGGAGGACGGGAAGACGGAAGTCGTATTTTGGCACGCGATGAGCGGGGACTTAGAGACCGCGCTCAACAACCAAGTCGACGCCTTCAACGAGTCGCAAGAAGAGTATGAAGTGAAACCGGTGTTCCAAGGCACGTATGAAGAGGCGCTGACGAAGTTCAACGCCGTCGCGGGGTCACCGGACGCACCGGCTATCATGCAGACGTTCGAGGTCGGCACGAAATATATGATCGACTCGAACAAAATCACGCCGGTCCAAGAGTTCATCGACAAAGAAGACTTCGATACGGGCGTTTGGGAAGAGAACATCTTGAGCTATTATCAAGTCGACGGCAAGCAGTACTCGATGCCGTTCAACTCGTCGACACCGGTGCTCATCTACAACAAGGATGCGTTCGAACAAGCGGGACTCGACCCGGAGAAAGCGCCGCGCACATATGACGAGCTGAAGCAGGCGGCGAAGGCACTGACGACCGACGGCCAGACCGGCTTCACGATGCTCAACTACGGTTGGTTCTTCGAACAACTCGTCGCTGCGCAAGGCGGGCTCTACGTCGACAACGACAACGGACGCAGCGGTGCGCCGACAAAAGCGGTATTCGATGGGGCAGAAGGACAGAACGCCTTCAACTTGATCAAAGAGATGTACGACGACAAGACGTTCATGAACGTCGGCCAAAACTGGGACGACATGCGTGCCGCTTTCCAATCAGGGAAAGTCGCCATGTATCTCGACTCGTCGGCCGGGATTCGCACCGTCGCGGATAACGCTGACTTCGAGGTCGGGGCATCATACTTGCCGGTGCCGAACGAAGCGGAGCGTGAAGGCGTCATCATCGGCGGGGCCTCGCTCTGGATGGGTGACGGCATCGCCGACGAGACGAAGCAAGGTGCATGGGAGTTCATGAAATATGCGGCGTCGAAAGAAGCGCAGGCCAAATGGCACGTCGAGACGGGCTACTTCGCCATCAATCCGGAGGCGTATGACGAGCCGATCGTCAAAGAGATGTGGGCCGAGTACCCGCAACTGAAAGTGACGGTCGATCAATTGAGTGAGACGACAGCCTCACCAGCGACACAAGGCGCGCTCATCTCGACGTTCCCGCAATCCCGTCAAAGCGTCGTCAACGCCATGGAGAGCCTATACCAAGGCGTATCGGTCGAAGAGGCGTTGAAGCGCGCGGCCGATGAGACGACTTCCACCTTGGGGCAGTGACATGTTGATTTACGCACATCGCGGCTATAGCGCCAAGTATCCCGAGAACACACTAAGCGCGTTCAAGGCGGCGTTACCACATGTCGACGGCATCGAGCTCGACGTCCAATTGACGCGCGACGGACGCCTCGTCGTCATCCATGACGAGACGGTCGACCGGACGACGAACGGGAGCGGTTTCGTCAAAGACATGACGCTCCGGCAGCTCCGCTTGCTACGGACGGAGAGCGGGGAACGGATCCCGACGCTCGAGGAAGTGCTCGTCTTGCTCGAACCGACCGACGTCACGCTCAACATCGAGCTGAAGACGGACCGGTTCGACTATGACGGGATCGAGTATCTGACGTGGCTCGCCGTCACCGAGTTCAAGTTAGAAGAGCGCGTCGTCTTCTCCTCGTTCAATCCGGACACGCTCGTCCGGTTACGGGATATCGCCCGCGAGGCGAGGATTGCCGTCCTGACAACTGATGGGCATCCGAATCTGGTTGAATTTGTGGAACGAGTCGGAGCCGAGGCCGTCCACGCCCAGCCGGAGTTTATGGGGACAAGAGACTGGATGACGCTCCGCGAACAAAATCGGTCACTTCGTCTCTACACAATCAATGTCCCGAGCGAGTTGCCGGACATGACTGGTGTCGACGCCATCATGACGGACGAGGTCGAGCGGTTTCAATCGATGTCGCGTCATTAAACAACACCCGAGACCAGTGTCTCGGGTGTTGTCGGTTAAAAACGGTGTAAGATTGCTTCTAAGTCACCACGTAGTTGATGGGTGCGTGAAGACGTTGGATAGACGCGGCTCGAGAAGACGAACTCGCCATCGTTCACGAATACCTCCATAGAAGACGCGTCGACGAAAATCCGGAACGTCGTGCCTGTTGCCTGTAGCCGGCGGACATCTGTGCCTCGTGTCAATTCGAGCCAATCGCCTGTTTTCGAGAAAGTAGCGGCGTTCCCGAAACAGTCGAATTGAAAATCGTTTTGCGTCTCGAAGGACAATTCGAACGCATCTCCTTCAAACTTCGGACCAGCCAACACATGACTTTGTTGTCGAAGCGAAATTATCTCTTCAATCGGTGTCATGTATAAACGATTATCCCGAAGCGACAGTTCACGTGGAATCGTCATCTGGTTCGTCCATCCCTCGGCTTGTTCAGGCCACTCGCATTCCCACATCGCATTCCATCCGATTAAAATACGCCGGCCGCGCTCGTCGAGGAACGTTTGAGCCGCGTAAAAGTCATGACCATAATCGAGTTCAGTGAAGGCACCATGCGTAAAATGCGGGAGTTCGAGATCGAGTGTACCCACGAAATACCCACATTGATGTAGGTTATGATACCGGTCACCGTCTGGCTCCATTCCTTGGGGTGATAGGAGCAATACGTCTTGACCGTCAAGCGAGAAGACGTCCGGGCATTCCCACATCCAACCGTGGCGTCCGGTTTTTCCGGCAATGACGCCACGCTCGGACCAATGGATGGCGTCGTCCGATCCATACAAGACGACTTTCCCGTCCGTCGCGTCACGCGTGCCGAGTACCATGTAGAAACGGCCGTCCGCTTCCCATACCTTTGGGTCCCGGACATGGGCGTTTCCCTGTTGCGGGATTTCAGAGATGATAGGATTCTGTGCGGACTTCACGAATGTCACTCCATCGGCGGAAGTGGCGAGACACTGGACTTGACGCAATGTCTCCCGTTTCTCGTCGAGCCATGTGTTGCCCGTGTAGTAGAGATGAAGTACCCCATCTTTCACTAAGGCGCTTCCGGAGAAGACGCCGTCGCGGTCATAGTCATGATCTGGCCGAAGTGCAATCGGTTTATGTTCCCAATGAAGGAGGTCGGTCGATGTGGCGTGTCCCCAGTGCATATCGTCCCACTCCACACCGAACGGATGATACTGATAAAACAAATGATAGACACCGTTGAACTGACAGAGTCCGTTCGGGTCGTTCATCCAACCGAAGGGCGGAGCGAAATGGTAACAGGGACGATAGCTCATACGGACAACACTTCACTTGTGAACGTATCCGTGATTTCTCGTTGTTCGCCATATACTTCGATGATGAGCGGTTCGGTCGATGGTGTTCGACGCGTGATGGTGACTTGCTCTTGTGACGCGTGAACGTCAAGCGTCTCACCTTTCCAATCGATCGAATACGCGAGGGCGTTCCATGCTTTCGGGAGCATTGGCGAGATGCGCAAGTTTCCGCCTGTCATCCGGACGCCGCCGAAACCGTTGACGACCGCTTGCCAAATCCCACCGAGCGACGCTGCGTGGATGCCTGCGTCGGATGTCTTCATGTTCGGCCCGAGATCGATTTCAGATGCGCGACGGAACAAGTCGTAGGCGAGTTCTTGATCGCCGAGATCAGAGGCGAGGACGCTATGTGTTGAGAGAGAGAGCGACGAGTCATGTAGTGTCTTCGGCTCATAGTACTCCCAGTTGGCACGTTTGACGTCTGCTGGGAACAAGTCTTCGAGCAGGTACATCAAAATCATGACGTCTGCTTGTTTCGATACTTGAATCTCGTTCACTTGCTCAAGGTTGTAGTCGTAGAACATCGAGCCGACGTTTTCTTGATTTTTGTATTTCGTCAAATCGATGATTTCTTTCTGCAAATACGTATCATCTTGTGGCAAGACACCGTCTTCACGGACTTGTGGCAAGTAAATCAAATCGAGGACGTGGCGGAACCGTTCGTCGGCTGTCCTAAGATCTAGTTTTTCGTTCAACCGCTCGTATAGTTCTGGTTTCTCATTGCGGAGCAGTTCCACGTATTCAATCGCTGTTTGGATGTTCCAGTGCGCCGTATAGTTCGTGAACGCGTTGTTGTCGACATGTTCCTTATATTCATCGGGACCGACGACTTGATTGATTTCATAACGACCCTCTGCTTCATCCCACTCAAGTCGGCTCGCCCAGAACTTGGCCGTATCGATGAGCAATTCATAGCCGTAACTGTCCATGAAGTCTTGGTCACCCGTGACATGATAGTATTGCCAAGCCGCGAACGCGATGTCGGACGTGATATGTTGCTCGATAAAGCCAGACCATATTTTTGTGGCTTCCCCGGTCACGATGTCGGCTGCACCCCAGACCGGTGTCACTTCACCGTCGTCGAGCCATGCCGATTCCCAAGGGAACATCGCGCCTTCATATCCGTTCTCTTTCGCTTTTCGGTGCGCTCCTGGCAACGAGAGATAACGATATTCGAGCAAACTACGTGCGATTTTTGGGTTTGTGTACGTGTAGTAAGGCAAGATAAAGATTTCTGTGTCCCAGAATGTATGCCCTTTATAACCTTCACCTGATAAACCTTTCGCCGCGACGTTCATCCGATTGTCATGTTTCGGTGTCATGACTGCCAAATGATATTGGGCGAACCGAACGGCCAACTGATCGAACATTTCTTCTGATTCGATGGTGATTGGTGCGTGCGACCAGACGAGATTGTCCCAAGCATTGACGTGATCGATAAACAAACGGTCATAGCCACGTGCTTCGACTTCGCGCGTCACGCTCAACGCATAGTTTGCAAGTTCTGCTGTTGTGTCCACTGGCAATTCTTGATCACGAGAAGTGAAAACAGTCGAGTATTTCTCGATTGTCAGCGTCTCGTTAGCCGGGATGACGATGTTTGAATAGTCGAAGAAAATTTGGCGACGGTCCATCTTGATGATGGATTTCGGTTCGAATAATTCATGTTGACTGAATCGGTGGACGCTATGGAAAGCAAAGTCGATGCCGGATTCTGTCGTCGTTTGGAGCTGTTGCATGAAACGGCCGTCATAGAGACGTTTGTCGCCTTCTAAAAAGTGTTGGACGCCACTGTTGGTCATTTGTCCATTAATGCCGGATGTCATCGTCAACACGCTCTCTTGCTTTGGTGTGACAGTGACGCGTTGGGCAATGACATGCAAGTTGGCCATCGACACGAAACGACGGAAGACGAGGTCATAGACGTCACCGTCAGGACTTTGCCACGTCACTTCACGTACCAGTTCAGCCTGTTTCAAGTTGAGTGTACGCCGATACGTGAGAATTGTACCTTGGGTGAGGTCAAACCGAATCCCGTTCAATGTAAACTCCATCCACAACACATCCGCCGCGTTCGGAAGTTCCGTCACTTCGTTATGAGCAAATTTATTGAATGTTCCAGCGACGAATAAATTTCGTTGCTCGTTGGCATAGTGTTCCTCCGTAACCGAACGAAGTCCCATATAGCCGTTTCCAAGTGAAAAGACGGCTTCTCCTTTACCGAGCCATTTTGTGCGGAACCCGTCCTCTGAGACGAGCCAATGTTCTAACTCTCCAGTACCAGTCGTATAGTTCATCAGTGTATTCGTCACCTTGTAACCTCCTGTATAATAAAGCGCTTTCTTGATTCGACCCCATTCTATCCGAAACGTTTCGGATATTCAATACCAATTTCCCTTTAATTTCTTTCCTTAGCTTCGAAAACGTGATTAAATGGGGTCAGAAACGTTTTAGAAAAGAGGTTTGACATGGAGCAGGTGATTGCTAGTCTGGGGTTTCAATTCGAAAAGGTACAAGCGTGGAGAAAACAATCAATCTGGAAGTCAATCTTCTATGTGATCATCGCGGTGATGTTGGCGAATGCGTTCGTATTTGGTTTAAAGTGGGTGAACCAATCAAACGAAACGCCAACGAATTTGCCGGCGTTTACAGTCACAGAGGACGGAATTCAATACGAAGAGCCATTCCTATTCAACATGGAAGTGCTGGATTTGGCAGTGATGGTAGGAGAGGAACGTGAAACGGATGCGTTGCAGACGCTCTTGTTGGATGATTCGGGCTGGGTATTCAAACGTAGCGGTGTCTCGACTGAGTTGAAGGAATACAGTAGCTTACTCGAATTTTTAGGCGAGACGGAATTAACGGAACGAGATGTCGCACGGATTCTCGACGATTTGGAATGGTTCTATCCGCTCTACATTTATGGGGCGATCGTGGTAGACGTATTGATTCATCTCGTCGTCATTTCCTTCCTCGCGCTCGCAGGACTCGGATTCCGTCGCTTCGTGCCGATTCGCTATAAAGAGGCGTGGACGATTACGGCTTATGGCATCACAGCACCTCTGTTAGTGCGAACGGTCATCGCTTTATTGCCGGTCACCGTGCCGATGCTAGCTGTTCTATATTGGGCGACCGTCGGCATCTTTGCGTTTATGACGATACGAAAAATCGGCGATGAATGATCATCGCCGATTTTTCGCGACCGATTCTCTTAGAATCAGCTCGTTATTGACGAACGCCTCGTGCGGCACGTCTTGTCCCTCGACGATATGGACGACCATCGAAGCTGCCTTACGGCCCATCTCATACGGCTGTTGGCCCACAGTGGTGAGGGGCGGGGACACATATTGAGACAATAAGATGTTATCGAACCCGATAATCGACAGGTCTTCCGGCACATTCAAGCCGAGTTCGCGTGTGGCCTGAAGGACACCGAGCGCCATCACATCGGAAGCGCAGAAGAACGCGGTCACCTCGGGATGGTTCAGCAAAAACGGCAAGGCCGCGCTTTTTGAGGCGAGTTCTTCGAAATCACCGTTCAATACGTAATCGTCACGAAACTCGATCCCGTTCTCTTGAAGCACTTGACGATATGCGTCATATCGGACCGTCGAGACATACGCGTGGGCCGCACCGTTCATGAAGGCGATGTGACGGTGTCCGAGTCGAATCAAATAGCGGACGGCCTGCTTGGCGCTTTCGAGTTGGTTTGAAGTCACGTATCCGGTGTTCACACCTTCGACGGGAATGTCGACTAATACGCAAGGAACTGTGCTCTCGATGGCTTCAAGCAAGTACGGATCATCGCGTTTCAACCCTTGGATGACGACACCGTCAAGCTGGCGTTCGGCGCACATCTGACCGTATGTCTTATTTTTTTGTTTAGAAGTCGTCGTCGAGAGGAGGACGAACTCGTAATCGAGCATGGACAGCTCGTCCGATACGCCACAGAGCGTCTCGAACAGAAAATTATCTTTCACACTCTCTCGTTTTAAGTCGGTGACGAGAAAACCGATCGTCTTCGATTGTTTCTTAACTAAGCTACGGGCCAGGATGTTTGGGCTGTAGCCGAGCTCTTTCGCGACGCTCATAATTTTGTCCCGCGTCTCTTTGTTCACATCGTCATACCCGTTCAACGCCCGGGACACGGTCGTGACGGAAAAACCTGACGCTTTGGAGACATCTTTCAAAGTGGCCATGGTGGTAAACTCCTTCTCTATGAAAACGTTATGGGTAATGTTCGATTTATGATTTGATATCTATAGTCTAGACGGAGAGTGTAATGTCTGTAAACCTCTAAAAATAAGGGTTTTAAGCCTGTTTAAAAATAACACTTGATTTCCGAAACGTTTCGGGTATAAAATCAGGTTGTGAGTTGAAAGCGGTTACTTTAATTCGAGTTTGATCATCCATAAGGAGGAAATTACACATGAATAAAAAAGTATCAAAGCCATTATCTGTTTTCATGCTATCAGGTCTTGTGTTCACTGCCGCGTGCGGCGGAGAAGAGGAGGCGCAAGTTGCTTCAGACCCGTCTGAGCTTGAAGGGAAAGAAATCACGGTCGGGACGTGGAAAGGGACAGACGCTGAAGTCAAAGCGTTCGATGAATTGCTAGCGGCTTTCACGGACGAGACAGGCATCAAAGTGAAGAAGAAAGTGTATAACGATTATCAAACACAACTTCAAACTGACCTTGTCGGGGGAACGGCACCAGATGTCTTTTATGTCGATGCTTTTCTTGCCCCTGAACTTTCGAAGCAAGGCGTGCTCGAGCCACTCGATCAATATGTAGACCAAACTGAAAAAGATTTGGGCGACTTTTATGAGCCGGCCATCAATGCTTTTAAATCAGAAGATCAGTTGTTCGGGCTACCGAAAGACTATTCAACGCTCGGTCTCTATTATAACAAGAAGATGATTGAGGATGCCGGATTCACAGCGGACGATATTCCGACGGAGATGGAAGAACTTCCTGGGTTCTTGAAAGAGTTACAGGGGGAGCTCCCCTCTGGTGTGACGCCAGCCATCACATCATCTGAGTTAGCGCGTCATATGTTCGTACTTCAGTCAGGTGGCACAGATATCGTCGATGGAGATGGGAAAGCGGTCTTGTCGCAACAAGATCAAATTGCTGCCTTGCAGCCACTTGTGGATGCCTACCAAGATAAACTTGTTCAACGTCCAGCTGACCTTGGTCAAGGTTGGGCCGGTGACTCGTTCGGGGCTGAAAAAGCTGCCATCATGATTGAAGGGAACTGGGCGATTTCACATATCCAGCAAAACTTCCCGGATGTCGAAATGGGAACGAAAGAAGTCCCGACAATCGGTGGCGATAGCGGTTCAATGATGTTCACTGTATCGTACTCACTCAATAGCGATTCGGAAGAGAAAGCCGCGGGTTGGGAGTTCATTGATTACGCAACATCGAAAGATGGTATGAAAATCTGGTCTGAAGGGGCAGGCGTCCTTCCGTCACTCAAATCAATTGCAGAAGAGCTTAACCTTCAAGACGATGAGTTGAAAGCACCGTTCGTTGCAGCTGGAGCGTATGCGACTCCTTGGCAAAAAGGGGACTCCCTCTCAATCGTTGCCCGTGAATACAACAACTTGTTGCCGGCAGCTCTAAAAGGCGACATGACGCTTGAAGAAGCGATGAAAAAAGCAGAAGAGACAGCGAATAAAGACATCGAGACGCAATTGCAATAAAGAAACAATTGGGCTCGCGTAACCGCGCGAGCCTCGTTGTGTTCGGAGAGGGAGGATCATATGGGCACACAGCTCGAAATCAATCGGCGTACGGATGCGGCATCGCAAGCACCACCGCCTAAAAAGAAAAAAGGTAGTGAGCGCAACCGTCGTGAATCGATGCAGGGCATCACGTTCATGTTGCCGACGCTGATCATCTTAGTGACATTCACGTTACTTCCGATTGCGTACTCGCTGTTCTTGTCGTTTACGCGCGTCAATTTATTTGGCGGCATCGATTTCCAATGGGTCGGCTTTGATAACTACGTCAACGCGTGGAACGATGACCGGGTCTGGACAGCGTTAAAGAACACGTTCCGATATGCGTTGTTCGTCGTCCCGATTCAAACGGCGATTGCCCTGTTGATGGCTGCCGTCCTTAATTCAGGGATTCGGTTCCAAAACACGTTCCGGACGATTTACTTTTTGCCGACACTCACATCGAGTTCGGCGCTCACGATGATTTTTATGTTCTTATTCAGTTTGAACGGTCCAATCAACAACGTCCTCGTCAGCCTTGGGTTTCTCGAGGCACCCGTCAACTTCATCAACGAGACCGACTTTGCGCTCACGACCATCATGGTCATGAACATCTGGTCGACGGTCCCATTCTTCATGACCATTTATTTGGCGGGACTGCAAGATATTCCATCGTCACTCTATGAAGCGACGTCACTTGACGGGGCGAACGCATGGCAGAAATTGATGAAGATCACGGTGCCGAACTTGACGCCGGTCACAAACTACGTCTTATTGATGGGGATTATCGGTTGCTTCCAGTTGTTCGACCAGGCATATATCATCTCCGGAGGGACCGGGGGACCGAACAATGCGACGCTCACCTTCTCGCTCATCATCTATCAATATGCGTTCAAGACGATTGGGACGATGGGCTATGCGTCAGCGCTCGCAATCATCTTGACGGTCATCATCTTCACAGTGTCGATGCTTGCCCGTAAGTTGAACAAGGAAGAATCCAACTATTAAGGAGGAATGGATATGAAAAAGAAAAAATGGCCGCGTATCGTGATGTACGTCATTCTCATTTCCTACGCGCTCGTCACACTGTATCCATTCCTATGGGCAGTGCTCGCATCGTTCAAACCGTATAGTGAGATTGTGGCCGGGGGACTGACGCTTTGGCCGGAAAACCCGACACTCGCCAATTTTGAACATATCTTTACGAAAGATCCACTGTTCCCGCGATGGATCCTAAACTCGTTTTTAATTGCGACGGTCGGGACAATCGTGAACGTCATCTTCAACACGATGGCGGGTTATTCACTCGCGCGGCTTCGGTTCCCGGGACGGAACTACTTATTCCTCTTGATTCTCGCAGTCATGATGGTACCGGGACAGATTTTGCTCATCCCGAACTATTTGATTATGCGCTCGCTCGGGATTCTCGATACGTATTCTGCCTTGATTATTCCCGGGGCAATCAACTTCGCGTACATCTTCTTGATGCGACAGTTCTTCATCAACTTCCCGCGCGAAGTCGAAGAAGCGGCACAAGTCGATGGCCTTAACCGGTTTCAGACGTTTTGGCGCATCGTTTTCCCGATGGCGAAAGCCTCGGTCGCGACGCAAGCCGTCTTCGTATTCCTTGGCTTCTGGAACGAGTTCTTAAAACCGCTCCTCTACATCACGTCGCCCGAGAAATACACGCTTACGCTCGGACTACAGTCGTTCCAAAGTCAAAACGCGACACAGTGGAACTACATCATGGCGGCTTCAGTCGTCAGTATCATTCCAATCATCATTTTGTATATCCTACTGAATAAGTACTTCATGCAAGGGTTGCGAATCGGTGGGGACAAATAAGGAGAGTTACAATGAAAGCTTTTATTTTTGATTTAGACGGTGTGATCACCGATAGTGCCGAATATCATTATTTGGCTTGGAAGGCACTCGGCGAAGACCTCGGCATCCCATTTGACCGTGAGTTCAATGAGACGCTCAAAGGCGTCAGCCGGACCGAATCGCTCGAACGGATCCTTCGCCATGGAGGCCGAGAGAACGATTTTTCACCCGAAGAGAAGGAGCGACTCGCTACGAAAAAGAATGAACATTATGTCTCGCTCATCTCGAAGATTACGAGCGATGATATTCTGCCAGGAGTCGAGGCGTTTTTAAGCGAACTAAAAGAGGCAGGCTATAAGATTGGGATGGCGTCGGCGTCAAAGAACGCTCACATGGTGACACGCCAACTCGGTTTGCTCCATGCGTTTGATCATATCGTCGATGCGGCAACCGTCGTGGACTCGAAACCACATCCAGAAGTGTTCTTGAAAGCAGCCGAAGCGCTAGCTGTCGAGCCGAAGGACTGTGTCGGTGTGGAAGATGCGGTCGCGGGGGTTGAAGCGATCCATGCGGCTGGGATGTTTGCCGTCGGCATCGGAGATCCGGCCGTGTTGACCGAGGCCGATCTCGTTTTCACAGACACGACCGGTCTCACGCTCGACAACGTCTTGACACGGATTTAAAAAAACAAAGCCTCGAGTGGTGATGCTCGAGGCATTTTTGATGAGGAGGAGATCGAATGAAGCGAACATGGTGGAAAGAGGCCGTCGTGTATCAAGTGTACTGGCGTAGTTTCCTCGACACGAACGGGGATGGATACGGTGATTTAGAAGGGGTGCGCCGAAAGTTGCCGTACATCAAAGAACTCGGGGCAGACGTCGTGTGGCTGAACCCATTCTATGTCTCACCGGATAAAGACAACGGCTATGATATCGCCGACTACTACCAAGTCATGAACAAGGCGGGCACGATGAAGGACTTCGAGCTTTTGCTTCAGGAAGCACACGCCATCGGGCTCAAGGTCATTCTAGACCTCGTCGTCAATCATACATCTGATCAGCATGCATGGTTTTTAGAGGCGAAAGCATCGGTCGACTCACCAAAACGAGACTATTACATCTGGCATGACCCTGTAGACGGAAAAGCACCAAACAACTGGCGCTCGTACTTTGCGCCGTCGTGCTGGGAGTATCATGCGGAGAGCGGGCAATATTATTACCATTCATTCGCCGTCGAACAACCGGATTTGAACTGGGAAAACGCGGAGTTGCGACACGAGATTTATAAGATGATGCGCTTTTGGCTCGATCAAGGCATCGATGGGTTCCGGATGGACGTCATCAACTTGCTCGCGAAACGGAAAGATTTGTCGGATGTCGCTAATCCATATGACTTGAGTTACTTGGCGAATAATCCGGGCATCCACGAGTACCTTCAAGAGATGCATGAGGAAGTGTTGCGGCACTATGACTGCATGACAGTTGGTGAAATTCCATTCGTGACGCCAGCAGAAGGAGCACTCTATGTCGACGAGGCTCGCCATGAACTCGATACACTGTTCCATTTCCAAATCGCCGACGAAATGCCGACATGGGATATGTTGCGGTTCAAAGCGATTCAACGCGATTGGTATGAAGGGTTGAAAGGGCGGGGCTGGAACTCGCAGTTCTTGAACAACCACGATCACACGCGGCAAGTAACGCGTTACGGGAATGACGGGGAGCATCGTGTCGCCTCGGCCAAGCTACTTGCCACGCTCACGCATACACTCCCGGGCATGCCGTACATTTATCAAGGGGAAGAGATCGGGATGACCGGCGTCACGTTCGAATCGATTGACGATTACCAAGATATCGCCATGAAGAATCGTTATGTGGAAGAAGTAAGTAAAGGAAGAGAGGCAAAAGAGGTGTTGGCGAGCCTGCAACTGCTCAGCCGTGATAACTCCCGGACACCGATGCAGTGGAACGCCCAGTCCGAATCCGGTTTCACAGACGGCACCCCATGGATGACGGTTAACCCGAACTATGTCGAACTGAACGTCGAGGCGGACTTAGCGCGAGAAGATTCCGTCTTCCGTTACTATCAACAGCTGATTCAACTGCGAAAATCGCATGAGGCACTCGTGTATGGCGACTTTACAGACTTGCTCCCGCAAGACGAGTCGTTGCATCTGTATGAACGTACATTAGGGGACGAACGGTTCGTTATCGTCCTGAATCATTCGGATGATTCCCATGCACTTCCGATTACGACAGAGGGATACGACCTCGTGTTGCATAACCTCATCAATGACACTAATCAACTGTTGCCGCACGAGGCGCGGGTATACATGACAAAGCCCGCTCAATGAAGCGGGCTTTGTCATGTTTTCTTCGGCGAATCACTAAAAGCAAAATATATCCCGACGCCAATCGCGAGCCCGATCAAGTAGTTGTCGAGGGCGATGGCTAACGAGATACCGATTGCGAGTGCGAGCGGAAAAGCGTAGCTGCCGGTCGTCTGTTTGTTGGACATGGAGAATGCCTCCTTTGTCCAATAACTACGGGCGCCGCCTCAAAAAGTTTCAAGCCTTCTTCTTCGTCCCTTGGAACGCGAAGAACATCGCGATGCCGACCCCGAGTCCGAGCCACCAGTTATCGAACAACAGACCGAAGATGAGGACAAAGGCGACGGCGACCGGGAGTGCTAAAAATCCACGTTGACGTTTCACAAAAATCATCCTTTCTGCTTCTCTCTGTTCGACTGTTCCCGGTTTCGAATCATTTCATTCTAAAAGCAAGCGTTTTCATAAAAACGGCTCAACGCCAACGTTTGTCTAAAAGATGAACAGTTATATTTTCATGTGAAATTGTGAGCAAAATCATCTATTCAACAGCCGAGGACCCTGCTATATTAATCATGTGATATATTTCACATGAAGAAATCGTAAATCACTTATATATAGGAGGACCATCCCATGGTTACATTTTTCTTAGCGTTAGGACTGTTATTGCTCGGTTATATCATCTACGGCCGTTACGTCGAGAAGACGTTCGGTATCAAAGAAGAGCGGACGACGCCCGCCTATGCGTCACAGGACGGCGTCGACTACGTGCCGATGGGGACGAAGCGAAACTCGATGATTCAGCTGTTGAACATCGCCGGTGTCGGTCCGATCTTCGGTCCGATCATGGGTGCCTTGTATGGCCCGGTCGCGTTCCTTTGGATCGTGCTCGGTTCGATTTTCGCCGGCGCGGTGCATGACTATTTGACCGGGATGATCTCGCTTCGCAACAACGGGGCGCACTTGCCGCAGCTCGCCGAGAAGTTCCTCGGCCGGTCGCTCCGCCACGTCGTCAACGGCTTCGCGTTGCTGTTGCTGCTCTTAGTTGGGACCGTGTTCGTCACGTCACCGGCCAATATGATCAACAACTTGTTCGACGGCAACGGCTCGACGCTCGCCATCGTCACGTTCGGCATCTTTGCCTACTACATCTTGGCGACACTGCTCCCGGTCGATAAAATCATCGGCCGCATCTATCCGTTCTTCGGGGCGCTTCTCTTGTTGAGCGCCGTCGGCATCGCCGTCAGTCTATTCACGCAAGGCTATCAAGTCCCAGAGATGACGTTGACGAACATGCATCCGGACGGCTTGCCGCTCTGGCCGCTCATCTTCTTCACCATCTCGTGCGGGGCACTGTCAGGCTTCCATGCCACGCAGTCACCGATCATCTCGCGGACGACGATGAAAGAGAGCAACGGTCGCAGCATTTTTTACGGCATGATGATCGTCGAAGCGGTCATCGCCATGATCTGGGCGGCTGCCGCCATGGCCATCTTCGAACCGGGTGAACTGCTCGCCATGATCAATGCCGGTACGCCGGCGCTCGTCGTCCAAGAAGTGGCGACGCTCATGCTCGGTAGCATCGGCGGCACGCTCGCCATCCTCGGTGTCATCGTCTTGCCGATCACGTCAGGCGACACGGCGTTCCGGAGTGCCCGCATGATCATCGCCGACTACTTGAACATCGTCCAGAAGAAGTTCACGTCACGGTTGTGGATCGCGCTTCCGCTCTTCGTCTTGTCGTTCATCTTGACGAAAGTCGACTTCCGTCTGTTGTGGCAATACTTCAACTGGGCCAACCAGACGACGGCCGTCATCGCCTTGTTCGTCGGTGCGACGTACTTGTATATCAAAGGACGGAACTACTGGATCGCCTTGTTGCCCGGGACGTTCATGTTGTATGTCGTCTGGTTCTACATTTTGACGGCTCCGATTGGCTTCAAGATGGACGGGGTGCTTCCGTATATTTTGGCCACAATCGGCACGGTCACACTGTTCGGCTTGTTCTTCCGCCACGCGAAAGCGATGCGTGAACAAGGGCTCGAGTGCGACATATCAAGCGATCAAGCAGCATGACAAAAGGGTTTGGCCGAGGCCAAACCCTTTTTAGTCGGTTGTCTCTTGTTCCGTGAGTAGCGTCGTACTCGTTGTGCTGTGGGAATACAGATAGATGGAGAACGTCGTCCCTTCTCCGTACACCGAGTCGGCGTGAATGCCCCAGCCGTGTGCCTCGGCGATCCGTTTGCAGATGCGGAGGCCGAGCCCGGTCCCTTTGATCGGACGGTGGGCGTCCGAGTCGACTCGGTAGTATTCGTCGAACACGTACGGGATGGCATCGCTCGGGATGCCGATCCCCGTGTCCCGTACCGACAGGACGTACGTGTCGCCCTCGGTCGTCATCTCGACATAGACCGTGCCGCCGTCCGGAGAGTACTTAATGGCGTTGCCAATCAAGTTGTGAAGCAACTGCAACAGTTTTTCCTCGTCGGCCTCGATCGTCACGTCGTCGGCTGACAAGATAACGTCGTGCTGGGGAGAAGTCGCCTTGTAGTGGGCGACGACGTCCTCTAGCACCGGTCGCAAGGCGAACGTCGACATCGATAACAGTTCTTCGGAATAGTTCACCCGCTGATAGTCGAGGAAGTTGTCCACGAGGCGCTCGAGCCGCTCGGCTTCCCGTTTGACGAGCGTCAACATCCCGTGCGTCTTGTCGTTATCGCTATGCTGGTACATGAGCAGTTCGGCATAGCCGTTAATGGCTGTGAGCGGCGAGCGGAACTCGTGGGACAGCTCGGCGAGGAAAGCATCCTTCTGCTCCTCGAACCGAATGGCGTCGGTGACGTCCCGCCACATGATGAACACGCCACGCGGGGTGTGCGTGAAGTTCGAAATGAGTTGCATCGTCCGCTCGCCGATGCGGAGCGACTTCGCATCCATGCTCGGGCAACAGCCGAACCGGTTCGTCAACAGCTCGTCCCAAAACAGCGTCACGTCGGTCATATCGGCCCCGTTCCGCTCGAACGTCTCATAAAAGAAACGGGTCATATCGTCCATGCTTGGAAAGCGACGGGTCTCCATCGATGGACAGATGACGCGGAGCTGTTCATTCGAATACAGATGGTTCCGTGTGAAGTCGATATAGCAGACGGCGTCCTGCACCTCTTCGACGAGCGAGGCGATCGGGAAGGCGTGAGGGGAGCGGGCGCGCTTCGTCACGACGGATCGACTGCTCGCGGACCGTCCATGATTTCGCCGTGCCGGATAAAATGACTTTCGATTCATGAGAGAACCTCCTTTCCATCAAAGGTTATATTATGAAAGTAAGTAAGTGCGTAGCATTCCCATTCATTATACGATATTCCGGCTTAATTCCCTATACCACCCATGGGCCTAGCTAAAAACCGGTCATGATCGGGACACTTGGACGATTCGGTCTCGATTCTAGGAAAAAACGCCTCCCTCGAGGATGCGAGGAAGGCGTCAGGCTTAGAAGAACGTGTATGGGTTGACGCTATTGGCAGCCGTTGAGCTGCTATAGACGTATTTGTTTTTATGGACCTCGAAGTGGAGATGGTTCCCGAACGAGTTGCCGGTGTTGCCGACCGTACCGATTTTCCCACCCTTGGCGACCTTCTGTCCTTTGACGACGTTCAAGCGGTCCAAGTGGGCGTAGACGGTCGTATAGGCTTGACCGTTGATCGTGTGTGAAACCATGACGTGGTTGCCGTAGGCGCCGTAGTTCCGGGCGACGATGACTTGGCCGTATGCTGCCGACTGAACCGTCGTGCCTTTGGCGGCCGCCAAATCGATGCCGTTATGGAACGTGTAGCCATATTTTCCGCTCGCCGGGCCGTACCCTTGCGTCAACGTACCTTTTGTCGGCATGAGGAGCTTGCCCGCTGTCGCCGTTTGGAGTGATGTGCTGCTATATTTTTTTACATATGTACTCGAGACGTATTTTGTACTGCCGTTATAATTGATTTTCGTCCATGAACCGGTCGCGCCGAGATAGGTGAACGTTTGGCCGAGTTTGGCACTGCCGACTTTTTGGTAAGACGTCGATGGGCCGCTCCGCACGTTCAGGACATTCGTCGTGACTTTGACTTTATACGATGTAGCTGCCTCTACCGGTGTCGAAGCGGGAAGTGTCAAGCCGGAAACAAGAAGGGCGCCTAATGTAATCGTCATCAGTTGTTTTTTCATAGTATGGTAAATCCTTTCAATTATGTAACAATGCGACAGAACAATGATAATTACCTTACAAAAAAATTTTACCATCAAAAAATAGATTCTAATATGTCATTTATATTTCAAAAAAGTATAATCGTTATGAAAACGACAGTGTAGGGGGAAAAGTCGAGTTATACCAACGTAATTGAGACATACAACGTTTTGTTGGTAAAAGAATATATGCCTAATATTCAAAAAAACTCCGATTTCTCATAGTTTAGCTTTTGAAAAACAGGGTAATTTTAATTAGTTTGGCCTAAATAAAAAAGACCGATGAGAATCAGCCGCTTTTGTCAGTCCTTTCCTTGAAGTGCTTCCTCTATACATAAGAAAAACCGAGGCATGCTCCCCGGTTTAGCGTGTCTGCCCTTACGGAGAAGGCGTATCACGTTCAGATGAATATTTCGATTATGGTGCCGACAGTTCTTCCTCGGTGACCCATTTATGATTGGTCACTTCTTCACCTGATTCTAACGTGAAGTCGACCATATAGACGGTCGTCTTTTCAGCCGAATCGACGGTTGCCGTCGTGCCGCCCATTCCTTCCATATGTTCAGCCTCGACATCGATCTCATCGCCGACCTCATATGGTTCGGTCGTGGCGTTTTTGACTTCTTCATGGATAATCCATTTATGGTCTTCGATACGTTCACCCCCATGCGTCGGATCATACGAGATGCTGTATACGACCGTGTCGTAAGCACCGACAATCGTCGCTTCGGCTCCTTCCATACCTGGCATATGGGCTTCTGTGATGATGGCCGTGTCACCGACCGCGAACGTCGGGTTCTCCGCTGACTTCAAGCCTTCGGGGACGTCACCAGACCCGGACATATCCATTCCTGAATGGTCGTTTCCGTCCATCGTCTCTTCCATCTGGTCATTCATGTTCGTGTCATTGTTCGTCGTTTCATCTTCGCCGCAAGCAACGAGCAAACCGCTCAGTGAGAGTGCCATCGTCATCATTCCAAGTTTTTTGTTTATCTTCATTCCTATTCCCTCCAATTAACGTGTGATTAGTTTACTTTCAACTGTCCCATCATCCCGTTTTCTTCATGTTCCAGGATGTGGCAGTGATACATGAACGTCCCTGTCTCCCGAAACGTCATTTCAATTTTTACTTTTTCGCCCGGTGCGACAGCGACCGTATCTTTCCAACCGCGTTCGTTGTCAGGCGGGGGTTGGCCGTCCCGTTCAAGTATCCGGAATTGGACGCCGTGGACGTGGAACGGGTGGGTCATCCCGCCCATCATGTCTTCTCGATTATAAATTTCCCATATCTCGGTCGAACCTTGTTGGACATTGATGTCGATTCGATCGGGATCGAATTGTTTGCCGTCAATCGACACCATGTTGCCCATCCCGAACAACGTGAGGCGTCGGTCGGCAACGCTTGATTCGTTAGACGCAGACGTTCCGTCAAAGGCATCGCTCCATTCGCCGTCTTGATCGACCTCGTCACGCACCGTGAACGTCGTGAACGGAATCCCATCCGCTTGAAGAGCGAGATCGTCTCCGAGCGACAAGTCTGAGAAGTCGATTAATATCTCGGCACGTTCGCTAGGTGTGAGCGTCAACGTTTTGAGTGGTACGGGTTTGTCGAGCAACCCGCCGTCGGTCGCGATTTGAGTGAATGACGATCCGTTCGATAATGAGAAGTCGATGTTCCGAGCGTTAGAGCCGTTAACGAGACGGACGCGTAACGTGTTCGTGGTCACGTCGAACGTCGTATTGATGGCACCGTTCGCAATCAACGTATCGCCGACCGTCCCATCGACGTTCATCTGGCGATCGTAATCGAGTTGTCCGTCGTCTGTGAAGAGACGGTCTTGGACGATGAGCGGAATGTCATCGACACCGTACTCGTTTGGCAACCCGTTCTCCGCTTGGTCCGTTACGTACAAGAGTCCGGCCAGACCAAGGTATACTTGTTCGGCCGTTGCGCCCATCGGATGCGGATGGAACCAAAGCGTGCCCGGTTCTTGGTCAATCTCGAGACGAACTTGTTTTTGCTCACCGGGGCCAATCAGTTGGTGCGGTCCGCCGTCTTCTTCTCCAGGGATGACGAGACCGTGCCAATGGAAAGAGGTCGGTTCGGCGAGCTGATTGATCGTGTCGATATACACGGTCTTCCCAGCTGGCAACTCAATCATTGGGCCGAGTAAAGTCCCGTTATAGCCAAGCGTCTCGGTGTTGACGCCTTCGTCGAAGAAGCGATGCTCGCCACGTTCAGTGCGGACCGTATAATAAAGCGCCTCGTCTGTGACGCGGTCAGGTTGTAGCCGTTTCGGAATCGGAAGCGGTTGAGCTGGTTCGTCGGAGGTGATGAGGTCAATCGTGTTCCCACGTCCCATCCCACCATTGCCGTGCATCATGCCGCCATTGTCCCGATCTCCCATGAATGATCCGTTTCCCATCATCCAGCCTCCAGGAGCGAACGTGAACAACAGGAGGAGCAGTCCAATCACGATACTTACGATAACCATCCCGATAATCCATTTCATGACGCGGTTCATAAGGCATCATCCTTTCTAGTTAAAGCGAGAACCTATTTAGTTATACCAACAACTTATGAAATTTTTGTTAAACGGGAAATTTAGTTTTTATATACTGCATAGGGGTATATGGTATACATAGGAGGTGGTCAACGTGGAACATTCACACCACGCGTCATCTCATCATGAACACGGAGAAGCGCATGACTCGCACGCCGGCGGACATGAAGGGATGATTGAAGAGTATAAGCGTCGATTTTTCGTCTCGTTAGGACTGACGATTCCAATCCTCATCTTGTCGGACATGATTCAAGAGTGGGCCGGTTTCGAACTTACGTTTACTTATGAAAAGCAGACGCTATTCGTGTTGGCGACGATCGTGTACGTCTATGGAGGGTGGCCGTTTTTGAAAGGGAGCATCGACGAATTGCGTCAACGAAACCCGGGGATGATGATGCTGATTGGACTGGCCATCAGCGTCGCGTACTTCTATAGTGTCGCTATCGTGTTCGGGTATGGGCATGGACATGACTTCTTTTGGGAGTTGGCGACGTTGATCGTGATCATGTTGCTCGGGCATTGGATTGAGATGCGCTCCATCATGGGTGCCTCGAACGCGTTGCAACAGCTCGTTCGTCTATTACCGAGTGTGGCGCACCGCATCAACGGGAGTGATATCGAAGACGTTCCCGTCTCGGCGCTCGCTGCGGGGGATTTGATTCTCGTCAAACCGGGCGAGCAGATCCCTGTCGACGGGGAACTGCTGAAAGGGCGGACGACGGTCGATGAGTAGATGTTGACCGGGGAGTCGATGCCCGTTGAGAAAGAAACGGGAGATGTCGTCATCGCCGGGTCAATCAACCAAGAAGGAAGTATGACGATTTCAACGACGAGCACGGGAGAGAGCACATACTTGTCGAAAGTCATCGACTTGGTCAAAGAAGCACAGGAGTCCAAATCAAAAACGCAAAATCTGGCCAATCGGGCCGCCAAGCTTTTGTTCTATGTCGCCGTCGGGGCGGGGGTGCTGACGTTCGTCATTTGGCTCGCTCTCGGCTACTCGGTCAGTATGGCCGTCGAGCGAATGGTCACCGTCATGGTCATCTCATGTCCGCATGCGCTCGGCCTTGCGTCCCCGCTTGTCGTGGCGGTCTCGACGTCGCTATCCGCGAAACGAGGGCTGTTGATTCGGAACCGGACCCAGTTCGAGGAGGCACGTCATCTCGATGCGGTCATCTTCGATAAGACGGGCACACTGACGCAAGGTGATTTTGGGGTGACGGACATTGAAGCCGCATCCTCGTATACGAACGATGAAGTGTTGCGTCTGGCTGCCGCCGTCGAGACGGCCTCGCAACATCCGCTCGCACGAGGGATTCTTCGCGAAGCGGAAGAGCGAGGTTTGACGTTACCTGAGGTCGTCGATTTCGCCTCCATCACGGGCGTCGGTCTAGAAGGTCGCGTGAATGGGGCACACGTTCAAGTCGTCAGTCCTCGTTTTATTCGCGAGCACGAGCTATCGATCGATGAAACGGCATTTGATCAGTTATCGGCCGCCGGGAAGACCGTCGTCTTCACGATTCGCGACGGGGAATTGGTCGGCATGATCGCCTTGGCGGACATGGTTCGCGATGAGGCGAAAGAGACGGTCCGAGCGTTGAGAGAGCGCGGTGTCCGCTCGATTATGCTCACCGGGGATAACCGGAAAGTGGCGAACTGGGTCGCCTCGCAACTTCACATCGATGAAGTGTACGCAGAAGTGCTACCGGATGATAAATCACGGCAAGTCCAAACCGTCCAAGCCGATGGCAGCAAAGTGGCGATGGTCGGGGACGGCATCAACGACGCACCGGCCTTGGCCCAAGCGGATGTCGGAATCGCCATCGGGAGCGGGACCGACGTCGCCGTCGAGACGGCCGATATCGTTCTTGTCCGGAGCAGCCCGAAAGACGTGCTGTCGATTCTCGACTTGTCTCGCAACACGTACAACAAGATGATTCAGAATCTCTGGTGGGCCGCCGGCTACAACATCGTCGCCATCCCGCTCGCAGCGGGTGTGCTGGCACCGCTCGGCATTCTTTTGTCACCGGCCGTCGGTGCCGTGCTCATGAGCCTCAGTACGGTCATCGTCGCGCTCAATGCCCGGACGCTCAAACTTTAACAATTCTTTCATCTTTAGTCTCTATAATGAGTAGGATGCTAAAAATGGAGGGAACTAGAATGAAACGAAAGCTATTCGTACCGATGTTCGTGACGACCGTATTACTTGCCTCGTGCGGTGCGGATCCGACAGAGAATCAGACCACTGCACCGGTTGTTGAGAAAGAGAAATCGACAACCGAACAGACGACAGACCACTGGACAGCGACAAAAACCGGCACCGCGGTCTCCCATATTCACGGTGCCGGTTTTTGGCAAGACGGACGCCCGGTCATCGCGACGCATACGGGACTGATGGAATTCAGGGAAGACGGCTGGTACGAGTTGTCGTCGAACCGGCATGACTATATGGGCTTTGAGCTCGTCGCGGACGGCTTTTACGCGAGCGGTCACCCGGCGCAGGATTCGCCGTATAAGAATCCGCTCGGCGTCGTCCGTGGAACCGAGAAAGGCGAGACGCTCGAAATTCGTTCGCTAGAGGGCGAGGCCGATTTTCACTATATGAGTGCGGGCTTCGAATCCGAGAGCCTTTACGTGTATTTAGAACAAGCGACAAAAGAGCTCGCGCCAGGTTTTTATCGTTCGCTCGACGGCGGTGTCTCGTTTGAGCCGATGAAGATGGACGGGATCGAAGGTCGTGGCATCGCCGGTATCACGGCCGATGCGAGCGAACCGAAACGCGTCTTCGTCTATGGCCCAGATGGCATCCTCGTTTCAGATGACGGGGGAGATACGTTCGAGCCGTTCCTGGAACAGAAGAATATCGTCACGATGGCATCGACGAAAGGGAAATTGGCGTCAATCACGAAAGACGGTGCCTCGTTCGATCTTGTGGTCTCGGATTTGACCGACGAGACGGAGACGACCGTTGAGCTGCCCTCGCTGAACGCGGACAGCGTCCCGATCGAACTGGTCAGCCAAAACGGGCGATTGTTGCTAGCGACATCGGATAACAGTGTGTACGTCTTTGAAGACGAGGAATGGACGCAACTGTTGCAAGCAGGGAAAGTGAAATGAAAAAAATCCGGCGCCTGAGCTCAGGTGCCGGATTTTTTTAGTGGGGCGGAAGAGTGATGGTGAACATCGTCCCAGATGAATCAGAGGCGACGGTCAACGTACCATCATGCAACCGGATGATTTGATGGGCGATGGCAAGCCCGAGTCCACTGCCACCCGTACGACGGGAACGTGATTTTTCGACCCGGTACAGGCGATCGAAGATGTGAGGCAGATCTTCTTGAGGGATACCTTTCCCATCGTCTTGAATCGTGAAGTGAAGTGCTTCATCCGTAAGTTGCATATCGAATCGGACGTGGCGTGCCTCGCTATGTTGAATCGCGTTGTGGGCGATGGAGCGGAACACTTGTAAGATGCGATGTCGATCTAACTGTAAGACGACGTCCTTGGAGGAGCAATCGGTGCTACTAGCAAACGCGATCGGTGTCACTCGGAACATCGTGGTGAGCACGCGTTGCAAATCGTCGCAGAGCGCATCGACGGCCACGGGTTCGCGATGCAACGTGAACGTGTTCTCGTCCAACTGGGCGAGCTGGAACGCGTTCTCGACGAGCTCGGTCAACGCTTGGCTCTCTTCGAGAATCGTCTGAATCGACTGTTCTTTTAACCACTCTGGCGTCTGCGGTTTGGATGCGATTTCGGCATATCCTTGCAGATACGTGAGCGGCGTTTTAATCTCGTGGGCGAGGTCCGACAAGAACTGATTTCGTTCTTTCCGGAGACGATCCAGTTCAAGCGACATCGCTTCAATTGAACGGGCCAACTCGCCGATCTCATCTTCTCGAGACGTCGGCAGGGTCAACGTTTCGGGATTCGTCAAGACATCCCCGGTCGCTCGGCGCAACAGCTGAATCGGGTTTGAAATCAACCGGCTCAGCAAGACGAACGTCATGATGGTGATGACGAGGGCGATGCCGGTGATATAAAGAAACCGGAGTTGGAGCCGATGGCTGATGCCATGAATGATCTCGGTCGGTAGAAACATATACACATACCCGTAACGGGTGGCATTTTCCATCGCATCAATCGGGGTCCGTACTGCGAGATACGGTTCGTTCTCCCAATCGTCTTCGAGGATGGTCGTCACATCGGCATCCCCTCGGTCCGCTTCCGTTTGGACGAGCACCGAGAGCGGGTCGGGGAAGCGGTTGGATGTCTGTAGAATCGAGTGGTCGGGAGCGGTGATGGCGACTTTCGTATCGGTCTCGCTCTCCATCGTCGCGACGTGGCCAATCGTCTCTTCATCAAAACTCATCGCCAGTACGCTCGCATGGCTTTCCGCTCTCGATTCGAGCCGGTCGATTTCTTCGACAACACGTTCACCGAGGAGCGTATGGTAGAGCAATAAGAACAAGACACCTTCAATCAATAACGTCGTCAATAAAAAAATCAGACTGATTCGGAACGGGAGGCTATTGCGTCGGAATGTCATGAGTCCGACCGCTCCTCGGTCCAGCGATAGCCGCGTCCCCACACCGTCTTCAAATAATCGTCAATCGGGAAGCCGGCCTCGCCGAGTTTGTCGCGAATCATACGGATATGGGCGTCGACCGTGCGCGGGTCCGATTCGGACGAATAAGGCCATACCAAGTCATATAAATCCATCCGGTTGTACAACCGGTTCGGATGTTGCAGAAACAACTTTAAAATGGCCGTCGCTTTCGGCGTCATGACGACTTCTTGTTCTTGATACAGGATGCGTCCGCTCGCTTCTTCATAGCGCAATTGTCCATAATTCACATTCGTGACGCGGCTCCGTCGTAACACTGCGCGAATCCGGGCCAACAACACGTTGCCTTCGAACGGTTTCGTGACATAGTCGTCAGCCCCGGCGTCCAATCCGCGGATCGTCGTCTCGCTATCCGAGCGGGCCGTCAATAAGACGACAGGTAGTTCGGCGTCGAGTGCTTTGATTTGGCGACACAACGTGATCCCGTCGACACCGGGCATCATGATATCCAACATGACCAAGTCCGGACGTTCAGATAGCAGCTCCATGGCTTCTCGTCCGTCCGCGGCCTCGATGCAAGTGTAGCCGTCCCCTTCGAGGAATAAGCGAAGGAGCCGTCTCATTTTTACTTCGTCATCGACAATCAAGATGTTCATCTGTTGTCCTCCTTTTGTTTTCGTCCATCGTTCCTACCAATTTCGAGAGTCGTGCTACGTTCTCCTTGTAAAGAACTGTCGGACAAGCTCCGATTCGTCGAACGGCACGAGGAGGTCTTCGATGCGCTCGACGTGGTCATGTCCTTTCCCGAACAGGACCCCACAGTCATAGTCTACCATCCGCTCACAGAAGAAACGGATGGCTTCTTCGCGCTTGTCGAAATGGGCGAGTTCGGCAGACTGTCCATCCGCTAAATCGTCGAGGATTTGCTGGGGATTTTCATGGCGCGGGTCATGGACGGTCAAGATGAAGTCGGCGCCTGAAACAGCGACCACGTCGGTCATCATCCGACGTTTCATCCGGTCTCGCTCACCGGCGGCGCTGAGTAACACGAGCACACGAGAATGACGGGCCGTTAGCGATGTCACGACTTTTTTTATGGCATCCGGAGTATGTCCGTAGTCGATATAGACGGGTGTCGTGATGCCTGACACTTTCTCGAGTCGCCCGCTCGGCAAGGTTAAGTTCGAGAGGTGAGGGACAATCTCTTTTAAAGAGACACCCGTTTGAAGGACGATACTGATCGCACATAACGTGTTGTCGAGGTTATAGTCTTCTAGGAACGGGGGCGCAGACAACGCCGTCTCTCCGTCCATACGAACGATAAAACGGTCAGCTTCCGTCTGACCGGTTAAATCGGCTACAGACGAATGACGGCTGAACCTGAACCGCCTCGCGTGAGGTGGTGCGACGGACCGCATGAGCTCATGATACGGGTCGTCACCATTGACGATGCCGCAACCCACATCCGATAATTGCGCGAACAATTGGGCTTTCGTGTACGCATACGTCTCCATCGTGCCGTGGTAATCCAAATGGTCGTGCGACAGATTGAGAAACGAGGTCGTCTCGAATGACAAGTTCGCGATACGTCTCTCCGCGATGGATTGGGAAGATACCTCGATCAGACAATCCGTCACGCCGGCCTCGATCATGGTGTGGAGGTGGCGGTGGATGGTTAGCGAATCGGGTGTCGTGTTCGGTGTCTCGAACGTCTGACCGGAATAGGTGATACCGAGTGTGCCAATCAAGCCGGCGGATATGCCGAGTTGGTCGAACAGTTGATGTGCCAGGGCGGTCGTCGTCGTTTTTCCGTTCGTCCCGGTGACGCCATGAAGACGGAGTCGCGTCGATGGATGGTCATAGAACGCACTGGCGAGTTCAGCTAATGCATGTTTCGTATCTTTACAGTAGATGACAGGCACCCGGGCCTCGATCGGACGTTCGGCGATGATGGCCACGGCCCCGTTGTGGATTGCCTCGTTCACGTAGTCATGACCGTCACGTCGATACCCTGATATACAGACGAATAAAAAATTTTGTTTAATTTCTTTGGAGGAGAAGGAAATGCCTTCAATCATCGTTTCGGCAGGATTGTCTAAATACGTCCATGTCACAAGCTGTTTCAGCTCTGTCAACAGGTCTTGCAGGTTTTTTAACACGTCTTGATGTCTCCTTTGTCGGCAAAGTCCATTTTGACAGTATAGCCCCTGTTTGTGAAAAAGAAGTGAAATGGTAGGAACGCTCGCTCGACTAGATGAATCATGGGGTTTTAACGAAAAAAGAATAGGCAAAGGAATACGTAGAAGCAAATAAATAGAAAGGCAGGAGAGAACAATGAAACCTTATGCGAAATTCGGAGTGATGATTCTTGTGTCGACGTTCCTCATGTACTGGCTCATGTATTTGAACGTGTTCCAACTCGACCACATCTTCTTCAGTCAGACGCGTCTGTATATGGCGCTCATCATGGGCTCGGTCATGGCGTTCGTCATGCTGCTGTTCATGTGGGGCATGTACAAGAACAAGAAGCTGAACGCCGTCATCTTAGGCGTGAGTGCGCTCGTCTTCGGCTTGTCGTTATGGCTCGTCCGGAGCCAGACGACGGTCGATGACGTCAGTTGGATGCGAGCGATGATTCCGCACCACTCCATCGCCATTTTGACGAGCGAACGAGCGGAGATTGAAGACCCGCGCGTGAAACAGTTGTCAGAAGAGATCATCAAAGCGCAAGAACGAGAAATTGCCGAGATGAAGCGATTGATCGAAGAGCTAGAACAAGAAGAAGAGGAAGCGAAAGCGGCTGAAGAAGCCGAAGCGCAAACAAAAGCGGCCGAATGATCGGCCGCTTTTGTCATGTGTCGGTAGGGAGTTGTGTCTCAATCAAGTCGACGGCAATCGTCAACGCCTGAATGCGACGTTTGGCGAGCGTCAGTTGCGCCTTGTAACGGGCGGGTTCGTCTTTCGCTTCGAGCGTTTTCACCGTCTCGTTCAGTTTGTGGAGGATTGAATCGATTTGTCGTTTCGCTTCGGTTAATTCAAGTGTGGAATATTGCATGAGTCCTCCTAAAGCGTTTTCCTCCAGTATACATAAGAAAAAAACCGAGGCGAGCGCCTCGGTTCAGACTGTAGACAAAACATTGTCTGCAGTCTTTTTTATTTGCCCGACCGGGCACAGCTCGCTTTTCTGGGGGCAAGCAGGGAGCCGC
>NZ_JACSLL010000003.1:0-271660 GCF_018618135.1 Exiguobacterium sp. s28
TGGCAAGTCCTTTTTCTTTTCTAAAATAGGAGTGCAGAGTTGTGTACGTTTCCGTTGCACACTTCTGCACTCCTATTTTGCATTACACAGCTAGCTTCAATCAATCAAATTATTTTCACTGCTTATCGACTGATTGATTCTACAATTCAAGTAGTCATCAAATCTACCAAAATAAGTCCTATAGTAAGGTATTAACTCAGAATCCAATACGCTTAATCTTGAGTTATGCTCATTCGCTAATGTTGATCGCCATATCAAATCATCCATTTTTGCAGCTTCCCTTAGATGTATCGAAAATTTTATATAATCCATGAAGTTAAAAGGTTGAGACATCTCGACGCCGTACAATTGATCCGAATACTTTTTCGAATGGTTGTAATCTTCAAAAGAATCTACGTTCTGAAGATTAGGTATTACTAAATTTACAGCGAGAGGAAATGCTCCTGACTCTAAGTTATTATCTATTCGCTTTGATAAATAAGCGATTCCATATACATCAGGCAACTCACTTACAATCTGCATAATGATTTGAGAAATAATGTACTCTGATCTAAACGTTGTCGTATGATTTTTATTTACAAAAGACGTTGCACAAACTAAAGGCCATAATTCAATCATATTCTCGGCTATTTTCTTGAAATCAGTTCTTAACGTTATTGTTTTTGGATTATCAACTTGTCCATAAATGTTTATCATATTGAGCGTTGTCATATCAAACGCTAAATCTAGTATCTTTTTATCACCACATAACTTTACAGCAGAAACATTAAATTCTTCATCTCGTGGTTTATCCATCTCCAGCCAACAACAGTAAGAAGTACTTCCTAAATAGAAACAAGGAATTCCTGGAACACTGAATCTCTGTGTTGAAATTTTTTGTCTTAAAGTCATTGGAATAGGAAGTAAGTCCGAATGTGAATATTCACCTCTACCTACCCTTGCTCTAAAAAATGTTGGTTCTATACCACTATCTATATCTAAAAAACCGTAGAATGCGGGGCTTTCATCTATTTTTGAAATTAAAGGCGTTTCTAAATAGCAATCAATTATTTCCTCAATCTCTTTTTTGGCTTTTTCAAACTTTCCAGAATAATAAAAAACTAATGAATTTTTAATGTGTGCTATATTCTTTGCAGTCTTATGCTTTACCAAAGCAGGAATAACATCGGAACTTTGGACTACTGTTTCGTATTTGTCTAAACACTGACATAAATCTGTATAGTATCTATTATCCTCAGCTATTTTAATTGGGAGTTTGAATTCACTAAACGCCTCTTCTTTAATTAGTCCTAGGATATAGTCTTCTGTATTCAATAAATTATCCTCCTTTTCTAAAAAATAAAATTGATAGGCGACTATCACCGCCACAGTTGGACGGTGTTCGCGAACTCGATATCGGTCGCGATTTCCCCGTCGAGGGCATGTAAATCGAAATCCTTGCCGTCGAGCCACTCCTGAAAATCGAAAATGACCGGGTCGCGGTCGCCACCGAGGGCGAACCACGTCTCGAGCGTCTCCGGGAAGTAAGCGGCCGTATGGATCGTGCCGGCCCAGCTCTTGTACAGCTCCGAGAAGACGCCCTTGTCCGAGTCGTTCATGAGCCGGAACGCGCTCTCGGCGTCCTGGACGATATGTTGATACATCTTGATTTCCATCATCCGGCGTGTTGAATCGTCGAGATGGTAACGGTTCTCGTGTTGTAGCAGCTCGAAATGGTTCGTACAGATATTCGACTCGCGGACACGAATATCGCGTGGTGTCGCTTCGATCACGCGTGTCTTCGACGACTTGTCGTGGACGACATACGTGAACGAGCCGCGGTGCGGAATCTCTTGAAGCAGATCGACCGCTTCCTCGACCGTGGCGCACGTCTCGAGAATCATTCGGCCGATCATCTGGCAGACGAACCCATCTCCAGGCCGCCGGCGGTTGATGAAGTTATAGCCCATGGCGAGCCCTTTCTCGTTCATCCCGTCCATCCGGCCGGTGACGCGTGAGACGGGACCGATGACGGCGTAACCCTCATCTGGCTGGAACACGTTATAGCGTCCATCGTACGTCATCGGGTGATAGTCATAGTTGCGGACGAGGAAGTTGTCCCCCGTCAAAATCGAACAGCCGCTGACCGGGTTATTGACCCGGAAATGACCGAAGTGAAGGAGCGTGTCGGCGAGCGTCAACTCGAGCTCGTCCTGCAGACCGAGCAGTTCTTCCCAAATCTTCGGGGCGAACCGGACGAACGCCTGCTTCGCCTCGCGCTCATCAATCTCAAAGCGCGGGACGCGGAGCTTCCATTGGTCAGTCCGATTCTCGAGCAGTTTGCTGCGCTTAATATAAGTACCTTGAAAACGGCCAAAGTCATAGTGACTGCCGCGAAATTGTGTGAGTTCACTTGAGACACGTTGCATGAAAAAACCTCCCTTGCGTCTAGTATAACGGACGCAACGGAGGTATGTCTGACTTGAGACTGTTTACAACTTGAACTGTCGGCTCATGCGCTGCATGTCCTCGGCCGTGTGCGACAAATCTTTGACGAGCCGGTTCATCGTCTCGCTCGTCGCCGACATTTGTTCGGTCGAGGCGGCCACTTCCTCGTTGCCGGCCGTACTCTCTTCAGAAATCGACGCGATGTCCGAGAGACCACGTTTGATGTCGTCTTGGTTCGTCTTGACGCGTCCGAGCTGTCCTTGCATCGAGTTCGTCAGGCGCTGCATCTCCCGCACGCTCTGCTCAATCTCATTGAAGGCGCGCTTCGTCTCCTCGAGCGTCCGCTTGCCATCCTCGGCGGCGTGCATGCTGTCCGTGAACGTCTCGCCGAGCGCAATCGAGTTTCGTTTGACGCTGCCAACGATTTCCGAAATCTCACTGACCGACCGCGCAACGCTGTCGGATAACTTGCGAATCTCAGAAGCGACGACGGCGAAGCCTTTTCCATGCTCCCCGGCACGAGCCGCCTCGATGGCCGCGTTCAAGGCGAGCAAGTTCGTCTGCTCCGAGATTTGACGGATCATCGTGACGAGCGCCGTCACTTCGTCCGCCTGTTGCTCGAAGTCCTTCACCTGGCCTTGCGACTCGCGCACTTGCAGATGGATGTTCGTCATCTTGCCGACGGCATCCTCCATCAGTTCGAGCCCTTCTGCCGTCACCCGACTGACGACTTCCGCTTGTTCGCTCACGCCGTTCCCGTCGTGCGCCGTCTGGTCGACAAGTCCCGAGAACTCATTCATATGTCCGTACAGTTTCATCGTGAGCACGCTCTGATTCTCGACACCGCCCGCGATTTCTTCCATCGTGAACGCGATTTGACGCGAGGCGTCATTCACTTCTTCCGAGATACTCGCCACGTTGCCGCTCTCGTCACGCACCGTCTGAGCGGATGTCTGCAATCCGGAAATCAAGTCGCGGAGCATTTTCGTCATCTGATCCATCGAGGCGGTGAGCCGCTTGATCTCATCGTTCGCTTTCAACTGGATGTTGTCCATCTCCCTGGCCGCTGTCGCCAAGTCGCCGCTCGCGATATGGGTCGCGACACGTTCGAGCTCACGGAGCGGTCGGAGTTTCCAGCCAAGGTAGCGCCAGATGATGACCGAGGCGATCCCAAGCAAGATGACGAGTCCGATGAGAATCGGCGGCAAGCTCTCTTGCAACACGTCTTCCGTCACCGCGGCGACGTCACTCGCCCCTTTATCGATTCCAAGGACACCGATGACGTCCCCGCCTTGTTTGATTGGAACGAGCACGGTCATATAGTCCCCGTACTCTGGATCCTCGACAATCGGTGTCGTGACGGTCCCACCTTCAAACGCCGCTCTCGCATCTGCAAACGACGTCGCTGTCGTCGGCGTTCCGATATCGACCGCGTCGGCCGCGCTCATCCCATCGACGATGATTTGAAGCTCTTCGCCGTCGGCTGCGAGTGTGTACACATACATGGCCCCGATTTGCGTCCGATACGTGTCGAGCTGTTCCCGAAACTGCTCGAACCGTTCTTCTTTCGTCGGGTTCTGTAAAAAGGCCGCATACGCTTCCGTGTCGATCGCCTCGCTGATGCGGGCCCCGTCCGCTAACAGGACCGCTTGCATCGAGCTCTGTACCGTATGCTTCGTGCTGACGTACTGCAGCACGCCGAACATGACGATGAGCAGCGTGATGAATGCCAACATCATCGCCAAAATCCGTGTCTGCAGTGACTGTGGTTTATTTCGTTTCATGTGATTCCCTCCATTCGTCCTTATTCCTTATATCGGACGACTGTCGCGAAGAGTCCACAAAAAAACGGATGATTTTCGACAAAAATCATCCGTTCGTTCATTCATTTGTCGAATCTACAACCTCGAGCGGCATCGACACCTCGGCCTCGCCTTCTTCTCCGATATGGAAGAGCGGGAGGGTCTCGGTAACGAATAGGTCAGGGTTCAAATCCGCTTGATAGACGTACGTCCGGACGTCCCCTTCGCGTTCCGCGACGAGTTCACCGAACGGGATTGGGACACGGGTGCCATCGACTTCATAACTGATGATCGTCGTCGGATCGAGGCGACGGTCTTCGAGCATCCGAATCGTGAACAGCATCGTCGAGCTGTTCGTCCGCTCGAGCGAGACCGCAATCGATTCCGATTGACCGGCCCGTTTTTCAATCATCGCATCTTCGACGTCCTGCTCGAACACGACGTTCTCTTCGGCCGGATCATCTTGCACTTGTTGGCAACCGACGATGGTCGCCAATCCGAGAATCAAGGCAATCACCAATACGCGCATCTCGTTCTCTCCTCACTTCAAGGCGAAAGTGAGTTCCGCTTCACAAGCAACTTCTCCATCGACCGTCGCCACGGCGCGCCCTTTACCGATTGGTCCGCGCACTTTCAAAATCTCGACCTCGAGGCGTAATTGATCGCCCGGGACGACTTGACGTTTGAAGCGACATCCATCGATACCTGCGAAGAACGCGAGCTTGCCTCGGTTCGACTCCTGCTTGAGCATCGCGAACGCGCCGACTTGCGCGAGCGCCTCGACGATCAACACGCCAGGCATGACGTTATAGTCTGGGAAATGTCCATTGAAGAACTCTTCGTTCGCCGTCACATTCTTTAATCCAACGGCCCGTTTGCCTTCTTCGACCTCAAGAATCCGGTCGATGAGCAAAAACGGGTACCGATGCGGGATCACTTCTTTAATCTGTTCAATCGTGTACATGGTTCCACCACCCTTATGATGTTAGCCAAAAATCGGTGATATGGCGCCACGTGTCGATGTTGAACACGTCCTTCCACTCGCCTCCGCCAATCACGCTGTACCCGATGATGGCCCCAATCGCAAGCATCACGAAAGCCAACAACAGGACAACGATGACGCGTAACAAGATTGGGAAACGTCGATGGTTCGATAATCGTTTCCGCTCCGTCCGCTCTTTAGACTCGGTCTGTTCCGAGCCGTTTTGTTCTTCCTTCGCCACGTCCATACATCCTTTCAGCTGAATTAATTATAACATATTAGTACCAGGTAATAAAACTGTTGCATGAGTTCTATATAAGTGTAACGTATCTACTATACGTCGAACAAGCGCCCGGCCTAGGGCAAGGGCGACGCTTCTGTGAAAAATACTGCCCGTTTCCACCTATGCTGTGCTACCGTAAGAGTATTCATCATTTAGGAGGGTTTATTTTTATGTGGAAAGAATTCAAAGAGTTTGCAATCAAAGGCAATGTAATTGACCTCGCCGTCGCCTTCATCCTCGGGGCCGCCTTCACGGCCATCGTCACGTCGCTCGTCAACGACATCTTCATGCCGTTCCTCGGCATCCTCATCGGCGGCATCGACTTCTCGACGCTCGCGGTGTCGGTGCTCGGCGTGAACGTGACGTACGGCAACTTCTTACAAGAAATCGTCAAGTTTTTCCTCATCGCCTTCGCCTTGTTCATGATGGTCAAAGTGTTGAACCGTCTGAAACGTGAGAAAGCGGTCGAAGAGACACCAGAACCGGAACTGTCGCGTGAAGAGCAGCTCCTATCTGAAATCCGTGACTTGTTAAAAGAGCGTCCATAACGTAGTAACGCCTGAACCGAAGTCGGTTCAGGCGTTTTTGTCGAGAATCGACATCACTCGGCTGACGGCGTCCGTGAGAAGCGGTTCTGCCTGGTGCATCGCCTCGGCGAGCGTCATTACCCGGGAAATGATTGAAAACACGGCACGGATTCCGGCGTCCGGAACGGCGATTACGTCTGTTTGTCCGGTGAAGACGAGCGTCGGGACCCCGTGTGCGTGGGCGAGACGGGCCAACCCGTACGGTGCTTTCCCGTGAAGCGACTGCGCATCGAAGCGACCTTCTCCCGTGATCAACCAGTCGGCCGTGCGCAGTTTCTTCTCCAGGTTCGACCAGCGTATGACTTCTTCAATGCCGCTCACGTACCGGGCACCGAGGTGGTAGAGCGCGAAGCCGATGCCTCCGGCTGCGCCCGCCCCAGGTCGCGTGGTCAAATCACGTTCGAAACAACGGGCGTACGTGGCAAGCAGTTCGTCATAGCACACGACTTCTTCTGGCGCCAACCCTTTCTGCGGACCGAACACGGCCGCGGCCCCGTCTTGTCCAAGGAGTGGATTCGTCACGTCCGCGGCGATGCGCCATTCGACATAACCCGCTTCCGGGAGGAGTCCTGTCCAATCGACTTGCACGACGCGCTCAAGTTGATGCGGGAACGGTCCAATGACATGTCCAAACTCATCGAAGAAGCGGACACCAAGCGCCTCGAGCAATCCCTTTCCCCCGTCGACGGTCGCGCTCCCGCCGAGGCCGACGGTGATGCGTGTCGCCCCGCGCTCGAGCGCATGCCGGATTTGCAAACCCGTTCCGTACGAACTATAGCGCCACGGGTCGAGCGTATCGACGAGTGTGAGCCCGGACGCTTCGGCGACTTCGATGACCGCTGCTCGTCCCGCCTCGAGCCACCCGTAACGCGTTGTTCGTAACGTCCCGTCGAGCGACACGACGTCCTGCGTGACGATTTCGGCATCCGGATGTGTCAGCAGCCACGCGTCTAAAAAGCCTTCCCCGCCGTCTGAGATCGGTACCTCGACGACGTCGTGCCCAGCGAGCGCCCGACCAACCGCTCGGTTCGCCTCCACACTCGTCATCGACCCTTTGAACGAATCCATCGCCACGACAATTCGCATGTCCATCCCTCCTCCTATTCAGTGTAACGCAAAAACCGCCCTTCCGAAGAAGAACGGTCCCTGATTAACGAAGCGACGTGACGAGTCCCATCATCTGGTCACTCATCGACAACGCCCGTGAATTCATCTGATACGCGCGCTGCGTGATCGTCATATCGGTCATCTCTTTCGTCAAATCGACGTTCGACGATTCGAGGGTGCCTTCAATCAACAAATTGCCGAGTGGACGGTCGATGTCAGCCGCCAAGTCGGCCGCATAGACGTTGTCTCCGAGTGGACGGAGCGCCGACGTGTTGCGTACCTCGACAATATCGAGGCGGCCGAACTCTTGCTCGACGCCGTTCACGCTGGCGACGACCGTGCCGTCTTGACGGACGCGGTGCGCCGTCGCCTCGTTCGGCATGACGATCGGATTGCCGTCCGCACCAAGAAGGGCGTTCCCGTTCACGTCGACGAGCGTCGTTTGTTCACCGACCGAGAGCTGCATGTTCCCGCTCCGGGTCAATCCGACACCGTTCTCTGTCTCGACGGCGAAGAACTGGCGGCTCGCTTTCAAGAACACATCAAGGCCACGGTCCGTCTTCCGGATTTGGCCGATATTGAACTGTTGACTGATGTCAGCGACGTGGCCGCCAACGCCGATGCGAATCCCATTCGGGGTGTCGCGTCCGACTTCAAGTTCGGCACGCGGTTGATTGTCATACGCCTGCGACAAGAGCGAGGCAAAGTGGGTCTGTTCCCGCTTATAGCCGGCCGTATCGACGTTGGCGATGTTATGGCCCGTCACGTCAAGTTGACGCTGAAGCTGGGTGAGCGACGAGACCGAGTTATAGATCGATTGCATGGGCTTCCTCCTTAACGAATCCGAGCGATCTCAATGGCCCGCTCGGCACTCTTGTCATACGCTTGGACGACTTTTTGGTTCGCCTCGAACTGACGGTACGTCGTCATCAAATCGGCCATCGTCCGATCGAGGTCGACGTTCGCCTCTTCGATGAATCCTTGTTGGAATTGGACGTTCGCTGCTGGCGGTGCGTCTCCGTTGACCCGGTAATCGTTCCCGACCTGTTCGAGCGTCGCTAAGTCATTAACTTGGACGGCACCGAGTGTCGCCACATTCTCGCCGAGCGACGTGATTTGTCCGTCGCCTGACAATGTGAACTCACTTGATGGCAGCTGGATGCGCTCGCCTGCGTCAGAGAGGATATATCCGCCATCCGCCGAGCGTAAAAAACGCTCCTCGTCGACCGCGAACCGTCCATTCGTCGTATAGAGCGTCTCGCCGTTCTGTTCGACGGCGAACATGGCGGCACCCGTCGCGTCAGCCGGCACCTTCATATATACGTCGGTCGGGCTGCCCGTCTCCGAGATGCTCCCGCTCGAGAATCGAGGCATCGTCTCTTGAAGGTAGACACCTGTCGATAACGTGCCAACTTCACCTTGGACGCGTGAGCGCGCATTCCCAGGGTGGCTCACTTGGGCGAGCAACATTTCCGGGAACGAGCGAACGACGCCGTTGGACGCCTTGAATCCTGGTGTCCGGACGTTACCGAGGTTATTGCTCAAAATCTCTTGTTGGCGCTGGAGCGCGTTCATCGCGCCCGCCGCCGTATATAATCCGCGTAGCATGGTCGTCTTCCTTTCATCGTTCAAAGTCTTCACTCTGTATATCGTACCAAATGAATGTTTCATTCACCGTTTTTTGAAAAAAAGTAAAAAAACCACTTCACGATGATGAAGTGGTTTTGCATCAAGCGACGATCGGGAGTTCGACCATCATCGTCGTCCCATTCCCAAGTTCCGAACGGACACTGATCGTTCCGCCGTGCGATTCGATGATCTCTTTACAGATCGCGAGTCCGAGGCCGGTGCCTCCAATATTGCGACTCTGCTCGTTCTGGACACGGTAAAACTTATCAAACAGTCGTTCGGCATCTGCGGGTGCCACACCCATGCCTTCGTCTTCGATGGCGATCCGGATGACATCGTCCTCGCACGAGACGTTGACGGCGATATTACCGCCGTCGGGTGAATATTTAATAGCGTTGTTCAAGATATTTGAGAACACTTGGCGCAGTTGCGCCGGGTCTCCTGAGACACGGAGCGTTTCATCACAATCGAAATGGAACGCATGCAACTCGGTCGATCCGGCATGAATCTCGAGAACGTCCGACAACAGTTCGAACAAACTCTCGACTTTGAAGTCTTGCTCCGCTTTACCAGCCTCCATCTTCTGAACATCGAGCAAGTTGCTGACGAGCCGCTCGAGCCGGGTCGTCTCACTGTGTATCATGCTCAAGTAGCGTTTCCGCTTCTCTTCGTCGACGTGACGATGTTCAAGCAGTTCGGTAAAACCGAGAATCGATGTGAGCGGGGTCCGAAGTTCATGAGACACCGTCGCGACGAGTTCCGTCTTCAAGCGGTCAATCTCAATCTCTTTCGTAATGTCCCGTGACACAAACATCACGCCGAAACGTTCGTCCTGCAGTTCAATCGGTTCGGCGTACATCCGTATGATACGTCTTCCCCCTTGCATCGAATACGTAAACGTCTCATCGAAGATTCCGCAGTTCTTCGCCCGGTGCGTGAACCGGTTGAGGCCGTCTTGGTCATCGATTTGATCCATGAACGGTTCGTAGAATGCGTCAATCGGATACAGGCTCTGACGGTCGCCGAACGGGAACGGTTGCTCATACAGTTCGAACAACGCCTCGTTGGCGAAACGTTGATTCGTGTCTGCCTCGACGAAGACAATCGCATCACGCATCGTGTGCAAGATCCGGGCCGTCTTCTCGCGCTCTTTCTCGAGTTCATCATGTTGATGAATCAACGAGCTCGACATCTCCGTGAATGAATTCGACAGTTGACCGACCTCGTTTTGGAGCGGTTTGATTGGAATGAGCGTGGCGTGCGGGTCGACCGCGAGCCGTTCACTGTTCGTGATGAGCGCCTCGAGCTGTCTCGTTAAGCGTACGATATACGGTTGCAAGCTGATGAACAGAACAAACAAAGCTCCGAGTAGAATGAGCAGCCACATCCATTGGGCTTTCGCGAGCTGTTCGGATAGTTGCTCACGCAGGCCCGTCTCTTGATAATCGAGCTCAGACCGATAGTCCGTGAACACCGATTCCATATCGACGATGCTCGCGCTCATATCGGCCGCACTATTCGAATTAAATTTGAATCGTGTCTGATTCGATGATGCGTTGCTCGGCATGAGTTGGCCGACGGTCGCCATCTGTAAGAACGGCTCATCGACTTCCCCGTTTGCTTTGGCGACAACGTAACGCTCAAGTCCGGGCATGACGCGAGATGTATAGATGGTGAACAATAGGCGTGCCTCTTCCGCGAACGTCGTCTCTTCGTTCGTCGCAGCGTTTTGTTCGAACCACATCGTCTGGTCGTCGATTCGGTCTTGGGCTTGCTTGACTTCCGCTAGCAACGCGTCTTCTCCAAGCAAGACGTGACCGCGCATCTCGTATTGCATCGACTGCCATGTCTCAAACAAATCGGTCGCCCGCGATCGTTGTTCACTGATCCGTTCGAGCTCGACTGTCGTTTCGCGGATCGCCTGTTGGGTATAAAAGTATGTGCCGAGTGACGTCAATGTGATTAAGGCGATTAATACGTAAAACACAGTGAGGACTTGGCGGCTAATTCGTTGTTCGATCCAGCGTTTCATATGTGGCCTTCTTTCATATCGGGGATTGATCGGATTGGATAGGTCAGTATGTTCGGCTATTCAAAAAAGTCAGTTTCGTGTACGATAAGAAAACATTCGTCACGTTAATATGTGAACGATTAGTGTCAGTATATCGTTCGTTTCTCACAAGAAACTCACAAACCACGAAGGGAATATGCAGATGACCCCTAAATCGATTGGGCTGGTCGTGTTGATGGTCTTCTTCGCGCTCGTTGGCGGCTTCGCCTTGACGCGCGGACAGACGATCGACGATTCAGTCACCGTCACACAAGGAACGGCCGATTTGATCGATTCTCGTGTGACCGAACAACTCATGCGTCTCGATGGGACGTGGCGCTTTCAATCGAGCCTGCTCGAGCGAGTCGACCGCGAGTCTTATCGACAACTCCCGCATGTGACACCACACAAGATGGCTACTTATGAAGCTGACATTTCACTACCTCCCGGACAATACGCTTTGCGTGTGCCGCGTAACCACCCACATGTCAACCTTCTCATTGATGGAGAAGCTGTTTCACCCGTCTACGCATCGACAGATGAAGACCTTCGGCATGCCTACCTCGTTCTTCTAGATACGCATACCCCGACGTTCCGTCTGACGATTCAAACGGCTGAGACGAATGAGCTCTCGACTGGAATTTCCGATAGCCTGCTCATCGGTCCAACGAGCAATATGATGACCTATCATAATCAATACTTCAGTTATGAGTTCGTGATTATCCTCATCTCGCTCCTCATTTTTTCATTCTACGCAATCGTTTGGCTGTTCCATCGTAAGGAATCGCTCTATTTATATGGGGCTGCTTTCTTTTTCCTCGTCAGCGTCTCGCTTATGACGAGTGATCAAATGATTGTATTCGAAATCGTCCCTATGATGTCTTACGTTTTGGCCCATAAATTAAATTTGATTACGGCATTACTGAGTGTCGCGATGTTAATCAACTTTGCGTTACGTCTCGAACGCGTCCCGTTTCGGCACTTTTTGAAATACGCGTCCTACCCGCTCTATGCGTTCAGCCTGATCGCCTTGGTGCTGCCAGAAGGTGCGCACGCGACGTTCGACCAATTCCCTTGGGTGTATGTCCTGTTCATCACGTTTTTCTGGACCGGGCTGAACATCAATTGGCTGTTCGAACGAAAAAACGACGGCTATCCGTTCGAATTTCTCGTGTTCACGATCTCACTCATCATCGGCTATGTCGGCCAGTTGATCAACGTTCTGATTGACCACCCGAACCAAGAACTGTATACGAGCGTCATGTCGCTCATTTACTTCCTGCTCATGTTCACGTTGCTCCCGATTCACTTGTCGACGGATAAACGGCAAAAGCGTGAAGTGCAGACGTTCGCCAACCAAAGTGAGATTTCGTTCTTCAACGCCCAAATCAAGCCACACTTCCTATACAACACGTTCGGGAACGTGATTGCGCTCTGTTACACGGCACCGACCGAGGCGGCACGTTTGCTCAGTCATTTGAGCACATATGTCCGCTTCATCTTCGAGAACGGGCGGACCGAGAACAATATCTCGCTCAAGCAAGAACTCGACGTCATCGACTCGTATTTGATGATCGAGCAGACTCGCTTCAATGATGCATTCACCATCACGAAAGATATCGACGAATCCGTCCTCAACGCCTCGATTCCACCGCTGTTATTGCAACCGCTCGTCGAGAACGCGGTCCAGCATGGGTTGATGAAACAACCAGGCATCAAACGGCTCATGCTGTCTGTGAAATCTTCAAACGATGCGATCGATATCCGGATTGCTGACAACGGCATCGGGTTCAATCCGACACCGCACTTGAGAAAATCGAATGGAATCGGTATCCCGAATGTCAAGAATCGGATCGACTTCATACCAGATGCCACGTTTAAATTAAATTCTGAACCAGGAGTCGGCACGCATGTGCATATCCGACTCCCAAAACGAGAGAGGATGAACGAGCAACATGCGCACGATCTTGATTGAAGATGAACACCATATTTTAAGGATGATGGAGCGCCTCATCCAAGCCGAACCGAACTTGAAATGGATGGGGTCGTTCCACGACCCGTTCCAAGCGCTTGAATTTTTAGCAAACCAGGAAGTCGATCTTGTCTTCCTCGATATCGAGATGCCGCAGATGAACGGTCTCGATTTCGCCAAGCGCTTGCCCGAGACGACACAAGTCGTCTTCACGACGGCGCACAGCCAATACGCGGTCGATGCGTTCAACCTGCAAGCGACGCACTATCTGCTCAAGCCGATCACCGAACAGATGATTCACGATTTGATTCCACGCGTCTCGAAGCGATACAAGGAGACAATGTCGACCGAGCATCATCGGACGTGTACGATTCAATGTCTCGACCACTTCTCGGTCAAGACGCAAGACGGCGACCTCGTCAAATGGCCGACACAGAAGACCGAGGAGCTGTTCGCCTACTTGATTTACCATCGCGATAAAGTCGTCAACAAGTGGCTGATCGCCGAGACGCTGTACCCGGACATCGACGAGCCGCAGCGTGCGCTCCATAACGTCTATAACCTCGTCTATCGGTTGAAGAAGACGCTCGCCGAGTACGATTTGAGCATCTCGGTCCAGACGATCAATAACGGCTACTCGCTTCACTTGGACGACGTCTGTCTATGCGATTACCACGATTGGCTGGACGCGAAGCACAAACCGTTCCCACAAGCAGATTTGAACGCCCGTCTCTTCGTCGACAAAGACTATACGTGGCATTGAAAAAGAGCTTGTCCCGATTCAGGAGAAGCTCAGCTCGTTGACCACTATGAAACATCCTGCTCGTCTTTCGGCGCCCACGCTTTCCGCAGGCAATCCCGGAGCCGCATCGCGACTCACGTCGCTGCTGGGTCTCCGTCGGATTGCTTTCCTGTCGGAGTCGGGGCGCCTTTGACGAGCAACGCAAACGGTCGCCTTCAGGCGGCCGTTTTTCATGTCTATCGCTCTTCATTCACATAACGACCATTGAACACAAGAAACGGCAACTATACATCGTCGCCCCCATTCAAAACGAACCAACTCGCTGTTTGGCGAATCGGTTCGTTCACAACCCGAGCTTGTCCCTATCTATAGGACAAGCTCTTTTTAGCGTCCGACGAAGCCGCCATCGACGTGAAGATGTTGTCCGTTGACCCACGCCCCGTCCGGCCCCATGAGGAACGCGATATAGCGGGCCGTGTCCTCAGGTGTGCCGATGCGCCCATGCGGGAACAGCGGTACGAGCTGCTCACGGAGCGCGTCATCAATCCAACCCGAATCGGTCGGACCCGGATCGAGCGCGTTCACAGAGATTCCGTACTGCCCTGCCCCGTTGGCGAGCGCCGGTGTGATGGCGATCAACATGCCTTTCGTGGCGATATAAGCCAAGTTGGATGCATCCGCTCCCCCGGATACCATGAACAAGATGCGTCCGTCCGTATGCGCCGCTCGTTTGTATCGCTCGATGAAGGCGAACGTCAGGCCGAGCGTCCCTTCGTTATTGACAAGATAATGGTGACGGAGCGTCTCGGTCGAGAACGTATCGACACTCACGTGCCGCTCATACGTCGCGTTGTTAATGAGACGGCTCGGAGTACCGAGCGCCGCTTCGACGCGGTCGAGCAGCCCTTCTGCGTCTCCAGACGACAAATCATACGCCTCGTGTGCGACACGGGCGCCTGAGGCCCGTAATTCGTCGACAAAGCCGTCGATGAAGTCGGGTTCCGCTCCGACGCCTTCCGTGCCATCAAACGGGCTCCAGTGCGTCATATACAAATCGTGGCCTGCCATAGCAAGTTTTCGCGCGATGGCCGCCCCGATGCCTTGCGTCCGGCTGACACCGGTAATGAGTGTGAGTGGTCGTGTCATTCAATCATCCCCTTTACTCCTTAATTGGTGAGAAAATACGGTCCCCAGTCCGCTTCGTGCGGGATGACATACGTCCACGTATAAGCCGGGTCGACGATATAGATATCCGCGTAGTCCATGGTCTCGACAATCAAGTCTCTCCTAGTGAGTGGTTTTGCTTGCGTCAAATCGAGCTCGAGCACATCGTTCGAGTGTTGAAAAAAGAGGATCGCTTTCCACTTTCCGGCCCGTTCGAACGCGTGATCAGCAGCCGTTCCGACGAGACAGCTGTCAGTCCTTGCCACGATATCCTCCCACAAATAAGGAGAAAGCCGTATCGGCTGTTCTGGTCGTATGAAGTGTGCCACCCATGTCTGACGCGCTTCTTGGCCCCGTTCTTCAACCACTGTGACCTCGACCCCTTTCGCCGTCAATCGCTCAATCAATGGATTCATCTGCACCCCTCCCCCTTTAGTCTATCCATTTACAGGAAATTCGGACAGTCTTGAATGCAAAAAAGGCACGACGCCTGCAGACGTCGTACCTCTATCTCGTATTACTTCAAACGATCTAAATGCTCGAGCATGATGCCCGTGCCGTGTGCGACGCTGAGCGTCGGCTCTTCGGCGATCATGACGGGCAACCCGACACGCTCGGCCACGAGCTGGTCGATGCCGTGGAGGAGCGAGCCGCCACCTGTCATGATGATGCCGCGGTCGATGATATCGGCCGCAAGTTCCGGAGGCGTCTGTTCGAGGACGCGCTTCGTCGCTTCGACGATTTCATTCGCCGATTCGGCCATCGCTTCACGGAGTTCTTCCGACGTAATCGTTACCGTACGCGGAAGCCCACGCACCATGTCACGACCGCGGATATCCATCGTCTCGTTACGACCGCCTGGGAAGACCGTCGCAATCTCTTTCTTGATTTGCTCGGCCGTCCGCTCACCGATGACGAGCTTATGCTTGTCCTTGATGGCGCGGAGGATGTCCGTATCGAAACGGTCTCCGGCGATTTTGATCGTTTCACCGCAGACGATATCGCCCATCGAGAGGATGGCAACGTCTGTCGTCCCGCCACCGATGTCGACGATCATATGACCGACCGGCTTCCAGATGTCCATGCCCGAACCGACCGCTGCTGCCTTCGGTTCTACGGCGAGGAAGACCTCTTTCGCGCCGGCCTTCTCGGCCGCCTCACGGATCGCTTTCGCTTCAACCGGTGTCACGTTTGCCGGTGTACAGATGAGCATGCGGATGCCGCCAAAGAAACCGCGGACTTGGATCTTCTCGACGAAATGGCGAAGCATTTCTTCGGTTGTCGCGAAGTCAGCGATGACCCCATCACGGAGTGGACGGATGGCGACGATGTCACCTGGCGTACGTCCGACCATCTGATACGCTTCCGTTCCGACAGCGAGTACTTTCCCTGTCGAACGCTTGATGGCAACGACGGATGGCTCGTCGAGGACGATGCCTCGACCTTTGACGTGGATGACGACGTTTGCTGTTCCTAAATCAATCCCGATATCTTTTGAAAACATGGTGTGTAGGTTCCTCCGTTCGTTACTTCATTGAAAAGAGCGAGAAGAGTCTCTCCTCGCTCCTATGAGTCTATTAATTAGTTCTTGACCATCTCTTCGGCAACTTCGACGTTCCCTTGGATCCGCTCGATGTCAGCACCAAGCGCTTGCAATTTCTTGTGGAAGTCGACGTAGCCACGGTCGATGTGGTAGAGATCGCCAACGCGTGTCTCTTCGTCCGCGATGAGTCCCGCGAGGACGAGGGCAGCACCGGCACGAAGGTCAGTCGAGACGACTTCAGCACCTTGGAGGCGAACGCCGCCTTTGATGATCGCCGAGCGTCCTTCGATTTTAATGTCTGCGTTCATACGGCGGAATTCTTCGACGTGCATGAAGCGGTTCTCGAACACTGTTTCGGTGATGACCGATGTGCCGCCAGCTTTCAAGACGAGCGCCATCATTTGTGCTTGGATGTCAGTCGGGAAACCAGGGTGTGGCATCGTCTTCACGTCGACCGGCTTCAACACATCCGGTGCGATGACACGCATGCCTTCTGACGTATCCTCGAACTTGACGCCCATTTCTTCCATCTTCGAGATGAGCGGGCGAAGGTGCTCGCGCTCTGCGCCGATGACTTCGATGTCGCCACCTGTGATCGCTCCAGCAACGAGGAACGTACCGGCTTCGATGCGGTCAGGGATGATTGAATGCTCGGCACCATGGAGTTTCTCCACGCCTTCGATTCGAATCGTTTCTGTACCGGCACCACGGACGTGTGCGCCCATACCGTTCAAGAAGTTGGCAAGGTCGACGATTTCAGGTTCTTTGGCGACGTTTTCGATGACCGTTGTTCCTTCAGCAAGGACTGCCGCCATCATGATGTTCTCTGTCGCGCCGACAGATGGGAAGTCCAAGTAGATCTTCGCACCTTTCAAGCGACCGTCGACCGAAGCTTCGACGAAACCGTTGCCGATGACCGTCTTCGCGCCCATTGCCTCGAAGCCTTTTAAGTGGAGGTCAATCGGACGTGACCCGATCGAGCAACCGCCTGGCATTGCGACACGCGCATGCCCAAGACGAGCAAGGAGAGGACCCATAACAAGGATCGAGGCACGCATCTTGCGGACGTACTCAAGCGGCGCCTCGTCTTTGATTGTGCCCGACGCATCGACAGTGACTTCGTTATTCGCTTCGTCAAACGCAACCTCTGCACCGAGGTGGCGAAGTACTTTGTTAATCGTGTACACATCAGCGAGGCGTGGCACGTTTTGAAGTACCGACTTTCCTTCGCTTGCTAAAAGAGTGGCAACCAATGTTTTGAGTACGGCGTTTTTAGCTCCTTCAACACGCACAGTACCTGACAATTTACGTCCTCCACGGACTACAATCAAATCCTTCATATCTCTCTTTGTCCTCCAACTTCGTTGTTTTTTTGTTTTATACGTCGATATCCGCTACCGGATGTGGTTATGTCGATTACTACGATGGTTTGTAACACGTGACGCTTCATCAGAGAGAAAAATAATAATAAAAGCACTCATGAAATTCTGATGAAAAATTCGTCATGTCAGACGAATTTATCCTACACGATAAACATATAAGAAACGTTACAGCAGGATTACAGTTTAGTAATCGTTTCCCTGCCTACTGTAATGGTGCGAGCGCCTGGGCCAATCGGATATACTCCAAAAAGAACTGGGCGATCAGTGAACCGAAGACGACGGCCACGAGGACACGCAAGACTGCTGCTTGCGGACTCCTCACTTGATTGAGCAAGCGGTCCCATTTGACCGGCATGAGTGCCCACCAAGCGACGTAGATCGCTACGACGTAAATGACGAGCGATAACACGGTGTTCAACATCGACGATTCCCCTCTTTTCAAAAATTCGTACCATTTTTAATCATAGCATGTCACGTCAGAGAAAAAAAGACTTAGCGTTTAAGTGAGTGGTGGAATGGGTTCATCCGATCAACTCGCTTTCTATCCATAAACCGCATACAAAAAGGAACGTCAATCGGCGCATGGCCTTAGTACAGTAATTGACGTCCCTTCAACATTTCAAACATTATTCACTTCGCCGTCATACGTTTGGCTCCATCGAATCGCCTCGACATAGTAACGTGACAAGTCAGGCGCTGTCTCCTCGACAGGCACGGTCAACTGCTCGTAGGCGAGGACCGTGTCGAGTAAACCCCGCAACTCGTTGTCTTCTCCGAGGAGCGCTGCCTTGACGATTGGTTCGACCGGCAACTCCGAGACGAGCGTCTGCATCTCCTCATCCAAAATCACATCGAGCGACGAGAAAATCCCGGTGATGAACGCATCGAACGCCGTCACTTGCGGCAATGTCTCGGCAGCGATCAGCTCCATCATCTTGCCCCGGACCACACTCTGTTTAATTAATTCTTTCGATTCGGACGTCTGCAGCTCCCGAAGCAGCATCAAGTACGACCAGCGTCGCATCTCATCGAGACCGATTCGTGCGACGGCCTGCTCAATCGATTGAATCGTATGACGACCTTTCTGATAGACCGTGTTGACCGAACGCAACATCTTATACGACAAATCCACACTGCGTTCGATTTGGCTCGCGATGCGGCGGAAGTTCGGCTCTGGCTTGTCGAGCTCTTTCAACACTTCGACGAGCGTATGCCGGAGCGGATGAACCTCGGCACCGTGGACGACCGTCGGCCGGCTGAAGAAATACCCTTGGAACATGTGATAGCCGAGTTTTTTGGCGATCTCATATTCAAACGGCGTCTCAATCTTTTCCGCTAAAAATTCGACGCGATGCCCGAGCGCATCGATCAGCCGCTTCTGTTGGTCGATCGGTGTTGCTTGATAATCGATTTTAATGATATCGGCGAGCCCGATGAGCGGTCGATACTTCTCTTCGAACACGAAGTCGTCGAGGGCGATCGTATAGCCTTTCCGGCGCAAGGAGCGCAAAGCGGCCAACACTTTCTCTGTCGGCTCGACGTGTTCGAGCACTTCGACGACGAGTGTCTGTCGTGGCAACAAAGCCGGCACTTCGCTCTCAATCAAATTTTGCGGAAAGTTGATGAACGCCCGCGTCCCTTCCGTCAATTCCCGAAAGTTGAAGACGAGATAGGCATTATGTATCACGTCAGCGGTCGCGAGTGCGTCATCGACGTGTTCAAATATATTTTTTTCGCTGCGGCGATATAACAGTTCATAGCCACAGACGCGTAATTTCTGATCAAAAATCGGTTGGCGCGCAACATAAACTTTCATTCCCTTTAGCTCCTTTACCGTAGTTCCCACCTATATTATCGGATAAGGCGCCCCTTCCTTCCACTATTTGGGCGTGAAACTTCTGATGCTTTTGACCTATATATATAGAAGGAACATGATCTATTCGGTCTAGACGCAAAAAAATCTCCCCTGCGGCTGCAGGAGAGATGTTGGTTATTCTTTGATATCGCGAATGCTCAAGCGGTTGATCGCTTTTTTGAGCGCGAGCTCCGCGCGACGGAATTCGAGGTCCGAGAGCTTCGTGTCTTGGAGACGACGCTCGGCACGAACTTTCGCCGCAGAAGCGCGGTCGTAGTCGATTTTATCCGCCATTTCGGCTGTTTCAGCTAAGATCGTCACCGTGTCGGGACGAACTTCCATGAAACCGCCGCTGAGTGCGATCAGCGTGCGTCCACCATCTTCGTGGCGCAGTTTGAGAACTGAGATATCGAGCGGTGTCACCATCGGGATGTGTTTCGGTAAGATACCGAGTTCACCAGTCACCGATTTTGCGACGACCATCCGTGCCTCGCCCTCATAGGCTGCACCATCCGGGGTGACGACGTTGACGTGAAGAGTATTCATCGTCTAGTTTCCCCCTTCCGTGTAGGTCTTAGACCAACGTCTTCGCTTTTTCGATGACGTCTTCGATTGGACCAACGAGACGGAATGCATCTTCTGGAAGATCATCGTGTTTACCATCGAGGATCTCTTTGAAGCCGCGGACTGTCTCTTTAACTGGTACGTACGAACCTTTTTGGCCTGTGAACTGCTCAGCCACGTGGAAGTTTTGTGACAAGAAGAACTGAATGCGACGCGCACGGTGAACCGTGAGCTTATCGTCTTCAGACAACTCGTCCATACCGAGGATTGCGATGATATCTTGAAGCTCTTTGTAACGTTGAAGCGTCTGCTGGACGTTACGGGCTACTTCGTAGTGCTCTGGTCCGACGATGTCAGGCGAGAGGGCACGTGAAGTCGATGCGAGCGGGTCAACGGCTGGGTAGATCCCCATCTCCGAAAGACGACGCTCCAAGTTAGTCGTTGCATCAAGGTGAGCGAACGTTGTCGCTGGAGCCGGGTCAGTATAGTCATCGGCTGGTACGTATACGGCTTGAATCGATGTAACCGATCCTTTAGCTGTTGACGTGATCCGCTCTTGAAGCATACCCATTTCCGTCGCGAGTGTCGGTTGGTAACCTACGGCAGATGGCATCCGACCGAGAAGGGCCGAAACTTCCGAACCTGCCTGTGTGAAACGGAAGATGTTATCGACGAAGAGAAGAACGTCTTGTCCTTGCTCATCGCGGAAGTATTCTGCCATTGTAAGACCCGTCAAGGCTACGCGAAGACGCGCGCCCGGCGGCTCGTTCATCTGACCGAAGACCATCGCCGTTTGCTTGATAACGCCTGAGTCCGTCATCTCGTGGAACAAGTCATTTCCTTCACGCGTACGCTCGCCGACTCCTGCGAATACAGAAATCCCGCTGTGCTCTTGCGCGATGTTGTTGATAAGTTCCTGGATGAGAACGGTTTTACCTACACCGGCACCACCGAAGAGGCCGATTTTACCACCTTTGATGTAAGGTGCGAGAAGGTCGACGACTTTGATCCCTGTTTCCAAGATCTCAACTTTTGTCGACAATTCATCGAACGTCGGTGCGAGACGGTGGATTGGTGACCGACGGACAGTCGGTGATACTTCTTTATCGTCAATCGGGTTACCGAGTACGTTGAAGACACGACCGAGCGTCTCTTCTCCGACCGGTACTGAAATCGGTGAACCTAAGTCAAGTACTTCCATGCCGCGGCGAACGCCGTCCGTTGAGTCCATCGCAATCGTACGGACCGTGTCATCCCCAAGGTGAATCGCCACCTCGAGCGTCAAGTCGACACTGACATCTTGCGCCGATTCAGCCACATGCGTGACTTTGAGGGCGTTGTAGATGTTCGGTAAGTGGTTGTCGAACTTAACGTCGATAACTGGGCCCATGACTGCGACTACGCGGCCTTTCATGCCGTATTCGTTCATCGTGTTAGCCTCCTACAATCTAGAGGGCGTGCGCTTATTCAAGCGCAGCCGCACCTCCGACAATCTCTGTGATTTCTTGTGTGATCGCCGCTTGACGCGCGCGGTTGAACTTGAGCTTGAGTCCACGGATGAGTTCATCCGCGTTGTCCGTCGCGTTCGACATCGCCGTCATCCGAGCCGCGTGCTCCGATACTTTCGCATCAAGGAGCGCGCCGTAGATGAGTCCTTCCGCGTAACGCGGAAGGAGCGCTGCTAAGATCGTTTCTTCTTCTGGTTCGTATTCATACATCACATTAGATGCGGTCTGTTCGATATTCCCAAGCGGAAGCAATCGATCGATCTTCACTTCTTGGCTGATGACAGAGATGAATGAGTTGTAGCAAAGCTTCAATTCATCGATCTCGCCTTCACTGAACGCGCCGACCGTCTGTTTGACGATCTCTGCGACTTCAACGAATGATGGCTGGTCGTTGAGTCCTGTCATGGCACTGTACACCGGAATGTTACGGGCCTTGAAGAACTGAACGCCGACCTTCCCGATCACGTACAGACGGTATTCGTCTGTTGAACCGTGTTTGGCTTTCAACTCGCGATACACGTCACGAAGGACGCTGGCGTTGTATCCACCAGCAAGTCCGCGGTCTGACGTGATGACGATATAGCCGGTCCGTTTAACGGGACGGACTTGAAGCATCGGGTGTGTTGCGCCTGAAGTACCGCCGGCAATCGACGAGATGACTTCCTGCAACTTGGTCATGTACGGCTTGAAGTTGGCGTTGCTCCCTTGAGCGCGGTTCAATTTCGAGGCCGACACCATGTTCATCGCTTTCGTGATTTGCTTCGTGCTTTGGGTCGAGGTGATCCGCATCTGGATCTCACGTAATGATGCCATTTCGATTCACCACCTTAATAGACGCTCGTCACCGGATTAAACCGATGGCGAGAACGTCTTTTTGAATTCCGTAAGTGCATCGACCATCGCCTCGTCAGCAGGAAGGTTTCCTGTTTGACGGATTTCACGGCAGAGGTCCGCACGGTTTTGGTCGAGCCATGCGTTCATTTCTTTTTCGAAACGACGGATGTCTTCGACTGGGACGTCATCGAGATGACCTTTCGTGAGAGCGTAGATGATGATTACTTGCTTGTCGACCGAAAGCGGTGCGTTCAAGTCTTGTTTCAAGACTTCAACAGTCCGTTGTCCACGGTTGAGCTTCGCTTGTGTCGCTTTGTCGAGGTCCGACCCGAACTGGGCGAACGCTTCGAGCTCACGGTATGACGCGAGGTCAAGACGGAGCGTACCGGCAACTTTCTTCATCGCTTTCACTTGAGCCGAACCACCAACACGCGATACCGAGAGACCGGCGTTGATCGCTGGACGTACCCCTGAGAAGAAGAGGTCCGACTGAAGGAAGATTTGACCGTCTGTGATCGAGATTACGTTCGTCGGGATGTAAGCCGAGATATCCGACGCCTGTGTCTCGATGAACGGAAGTGCTGTCAATGAACCACCGCCGAGTTCGTCGTTCAACTTCGCCGCACGCTCAAGAAGGCGTGAGTGGAGGTAGAAGACATCCCCTGGGTAGGCTTCGCGGCCTGGAGGACGACGGAGAAGAAGCGAGAGCTCACGATAAGCTGCCGCTTGTTTCGAGAGGTCATCATACACGACGAGGACGTGTTGTCCGCGGTCCATGAAGTACTCACCCATCGATACCCCAGCGAATGGTGCGAGGTAAAGAAGTGGGGCTGGCTGTGAAGCCGATGCCGAAACAACGATCGTGTAATCGAGGGCGCCGTTTTGACGGAGCGTCTCAACTACGCCACGGACAGTCGATTCTTTCTGACCGATTGCGACGTAGATACAGACCATGTTTTCTTCTTTTTGGTTGATGATCGCGTCGATTGCGATCGAAGTCTTACCAGTTTGACGGTCACCGATGATGAGCTCACGCTGACCGCGACCGATTGGTACGAGGGCGTCAATCGCCTTAATCCCAGTTTGGAGCGGTTCGTGAACTGACTTACGGGCCATAACGCCGTAAGCTTTACGCTCGATCGGGTTGTATGTGTCCGTCACGATCGGTCCGAGACCGTCGATTGGTTGTCCGAGCGGGTTGACGACGCGTCCGAGGAGCGCTTCACCGACTGGAACTTCCATGATGCGGCCCGTACGTTTTACCGAGTCGCCTTCTTTGATGCCTTTGTAGTCGCCAAGGATGATAATCCCGACGTTACCTTCTTCTAAGTTTTGCGCCAAGCCCATTACGCCGTTAGAGAACTCTACGAGTTCCCCCGCCATAACGTTATCGAGTCCGTATGCACGAGCGATACCGTCACCTACTTGAATGACTGTACCTGTCTCACTGACTTCGATTTCAGAACCGTACGAAGCGATCCGCTCTTTTAGCAGGGCGCTGATTTCTTCAGCTTTGATCGTCATTGAATTCACCCCTATTTCTTACGCATTCAACAATTCACGCTCGAGGCGTGTTAGTTTGTTTTCGATTGTGTCATCATACGTCGTGTAGCCGATCTGGACACGGAGTCCACCGATGACGTCTTCATCGACGACGTTCTTCAATTGAAGCGTCTTGTTCATCTTCTGACCGAAGACGAGTTCGACTTCTTTCAACTCTGTTGCCGACAACGGGTAAGCACTCGTGACGAACCCTTCGGCGATGCCACGGTAGTCGTTGATATAATCAAGGACGTAGCGCGACAAGCCGCGAACTTCGCTCGCACGGTCGTTTTCGACCATGACGAGAAGTGTGTTGAGCACGATATCTGTCATGTCACCAAAGCTATGTGTTAAAAGCTGTGCAAGCTCGCTGTCACTGATCGCCGGATTCGTTAAGAGATCCGTGAGTTCAGGAGTCGCGTGGAGCACTTCATCGAGCAGACGCACTTCCGCTTCGACTTGGTCGAGCGTGCCTTGTTCCCGCGCTAAGTCGAAGAGCGCTTTGGCATAGCGTTTTGCTAACGATGTGTTCATCAGTTAGCACCTTTCGCTTTAGACAGGAAGTCTGTAACGAGGGCACGTTGTTTCACTTCGTCGCCTTTAAGGTCTGACTGAAGGACGTGGCGTGCGGCCGAGAGCGCCTGTGTGACGACTTCGGTCTGGAGCGATTGCTTCGCGAGCTCACGCTCACGTTCGATCGCTTTACCCGCCTCGATCTTGATTTGTTCGGCTTCCAAACGCGCCTGCTCCACCAAGCGTGCTTGTTCCGCTTCTGCTTGACGACGGCTTGAATCAAGCATTTCTTTCGATTCTGTACGTGCGGCGCTTAACGCGTCACGTTGTTCGACTACATATGTTTCCGCATCTTTGCGGCTCTTTTCAGCGAGCTCAATTTCGTTCGCTACATACTCTTCACGCTGTCTCATCATTCCAAGGAGTGGTCCCCAAGCAAATTTCTTCAACAGGGCCAAGAGTACGAGGAATGTGAAAAGTGTAAAGATCATATCCAGGATGCGGAGGCCTTCGCCGCCAGCACCAGCTGCAATCATCATCGTATCCATGCATACCCTCCTCTTGACTAAATAAGTGAGGGAGACACGCTCCCTCTTACGTTGTTCTCGTTAACTCGTAATCAAGAGTTGAGGAGAAGGAAACCGACAGCCACACCGATGATCGGGAGGGCTTCAACCAAACCGATACCGATGAACATTGTTTGACGAAGTTCGTTTTTGAGTTCTGGCTGACGTGCTTGTCCTTGTACTGTTCCGTATACGATGAGACCGTTACCGATACCAGCCGCGAGTGCTCCAAGACCGATAACGAGTGCTGTTGCGAGAAGATTCATTTGTTCCATTGTGTATATTCCTCCTAAAAGTTAAGTAAATAGTTTTTTTGTTCAACGCTTTGGCGAGACCTGCCCGAATTAATGCTCGGCAGAAGCTTTATGCCCGATATACACCATTGCAAGCGTCAGGAAAATGTAGGATTGGATAACCCCGATAAAGATTGAGAAACCTTGCCATAAAATCATTGGGAGAATTGCGAACACAGCACCGAGCGGGTTAAGTGCCCCTTCTGCGGTAATTGCGAGTCCCAAGATGATGGTAATCATGATTTCACCGGCAAAGATGTTACCGTAAAGACGCAGACCGAGCGTCAAGGTGTTCGCGAACTCCTCGATGAGCTTGATCGGCAATAAGAACCAGACCGGCTTCACGAATTCCGCCGAGTAGTGCTTCAAACCGTGTAGCTTCACGCCGTAATAGTGCGACATTGCAACGACGAGTGTCGACAATGCCAACGTGACGTAAGGATCGGCCGTCGGTGAGTTGAACCATAGATAGTGACCAGAAATGACGTTAAACGGTAGACCCATTAAGTTTGAGAAGAGAATGAACAAAATCAACGTCATTCCAAACCCGATAAAACGGCCACCTGTCTTCCAGTCCATCGCACTCGAGATAATCCCGCGTGTGAATTCTGCGAAGAATTCCATTAAGTTCTGCTTACCCGTCGGCTTCATAGCCAAGCGTCGCGTTCCCCAAACGGCAAACGTAAATACGAGTAGTGATGCGATCAGCACCGTAATGACGTTCGTCCAGCTCCCATATAACGTATAATCTCCGAGTTGTAGAGAATATGTGGGAAACTCATGACCCATTAGTATTCACCTCTTTTCCTGCTGAGCTGGGCAAGTGTGAACTCGCCAAATTGTATGATGTGGCCGGCGATTAGACCAGTTACCACCGCTATCAGCGATACTCGATCCTCATAAAAGAGACCGACTATCACGGCTAGTGCACCGACTGCCATCCTTGAAACAGTCCCGTGCGACTTCGGGCGTCGTCCATGTTCGATCACGTCAAACATCCGAATGACGCTTCGATTCTGCATATGTAGAATGATGAGACTGGCGACCCCGCCTAAGAACAAGCCGAGAAATACCGGTTTGTACATAGGGACGATGAGCGCTCCGATGAGGAGAATGGCGAACCATCCGATAAACCACTTCGTATAGCGTTTCATCAACTGCTGTTGTGCTTTTCTGTCTGCTTGCACTTGTTGTAAGTTCATTCGTCCTCTCCTGTCAGTAAACTTCGAAGGGTGAGAACTAGCGCCGTGATCCCGAAAGCCATTCCGAGAAGCACTGACACATTCCAACCAAACGTGCCCCAAATTTCACGTCTCGCCCCGTATTGGCCAACGAGATAACCGATGACGATCGGTCCAGCGAGCGCGGTCGAGATTTGAGAGGCGAGCGAGGCATAAGATAGGTAACGATTGTCTTTTTTCGTCATCCCCATCCCCCTTTCGAGCTGCCAAGCCATGCATCTTCTCCATCGGATTCACACTCGCGTGACCATCAAAAGTCACACAAGTTCAGAGTACTGGAAATGGCATAAGAAGTCAATTGATTTCACAATTATAAAAGCGCTTTAAATCAAGTCGTATCAAGGCTTTTACGCAGTTCACAAACTAAATTAAAATCATCAAATTTTAAGAAAGTATGAAGAAATGGTGAAATAAAAATGTTGACTTTATAACATTTCACATTACGAACCAGATGAAGAATAGTTCAGTTATACCTTCACGTTTTGGAAATTACAATGCAAAACGGCTTACGTTCACAAAAGGTTTTGAAACAAACGTTGACCCGATTTTGAAATCGTTTTCATCGTCCTGTATCAGTATACCGATTATCTTTTTGTCATGTCGAGGGGTTCTGACGAATTTGTAGTGATGAATATCACACCGCCTTTTCCGAGCGGTCAATCGCCTGGAAATCCCTTCCCATCAAGCCGAAATGGGTGGACAATACCAGTTCGAATGGCTACGATTACGATGTAAGCGCTATCTAAAAATGTGTCGATTTTGTGACTTTCGAAACCGACGCCCGCATCGAATGCATGTTGATGCGTGTGAGGAGGAACTAGAATGGATTGGATGACCCAACTACGCGAGGAAATCGGCGCCGATGTCGTCTTCACGGACTCGACGACCCGACTCGCCTACTCATTTGACGCGACGCCGAACTATCAAGCGATGCCAGACGCGATTGTCGCTCCCCGCTCGACCGAGGACGTGCAGGCCGTGTTGCGGCTGTGCCACGAACACCGGATCCCCGTCGTCCCACGCGGATCGGCGACAAATCTTGCCGGCGGCACGACGCCGCTTTCAGGTGGTGTCGTCATGGACTTCCGTCATATGGACAAGATTGTCGAGATCGACGAGAAGAATTTGACGGTGACGGTCGAACCGGGCTGCATCACCGCCCATTTGGCACAAGCCGTCGAGGCGAGAGGCCTGTTTTATCCGCCGGACCCGAGCTCGATGAAAATCTCGACGATTGGCGGCAACATCAGTGAGAACTCCGGCGGCTTGCGCGGGCTGAAATACGGGGTCACGGCCGATTATGTGCTCGCTCTCGAAGCGGTGCTCCCGAACGGCGACGTGCTCCGTACGGGCGGGAAGCTCGCCAAAGACGTCGCCGGTTATGATTTGACCCGTGTCCTCGTCGGCTCGGAAGGGACCCTCGCCGTCATCACGCAAGCGACGCTCAAGCTCATCCCGCTCCCCGAGACGAAACAGACGATGCTCGCCTATTTCGAGGACTTGGACAGCGCGGCCCGGACGGTGAGCCGCATCATCGAGAATCGCGTCATCCCGGCGACGCTTGAGTTCATGGACAAGAAGACGATCGAGGTCGTCGAGGCGTATGCGAACATCGGATTGCCGACAGACGTCGGTGCTCTCCTTCTATTAGAACAGGACGGACCTCGTGACGTCGTCCGGCGCGATATCGATGCGATGCACGCTGTTTGTCTCGAGGAAGGGGCCTTGTCGGTCGAAGTGGCCCGGGACGAAGCGCACGCCGAGACGTTGCGCTATGCGCGGCGCATCGCCTTATCCGCCCTGGCCCGCCTCAGCCCGACGACGATTTTAGAGGATGCGACCGTGCCACGGAGCGAAATCGCCGAGATGGTCCGGCGCATCGAAGCGATCGGGCGGGCGTACGACATTCAAATCGCCACGTTCGGCCACGCCGGGGATGGCAACCTGCATCCGACGGTCGCGACCGATGCCCGGAACCACGAAGAGATGGAGCGCGTCGAGGCCGCGTTCGCCGATATTTTCGCCGCCGCGCTCGATCTCGGTGGCACGATCACCGGCGAGCATGGGGTCGGGGCGATGAAAGCCCCGTATCTCGAATGGAAGCTCGGACCGGCCGGGATAGACGTCATGAAAGGCATCAAGCTCGCCTTCGACCCGCACGGCATCATGAACCCGCAGAAAATGTTCGCCAAAGCGGCGAAAAAACGCATCGTCCAAGGAGGGGTCTCATGAAGCAAAGAACCGAACTTGCCACCCGCATGACCGAACAACTCGACTATGAAGAGATGCTCGGCTGCATGCGTTGCGGCTTTTGCCTGCCGACGTGCCCGACGTATATCCGCTCGAAAGACGAGTCGGCTTCCCCGCGCGGTCGCATCGCCATCATGAAAGGTGTCGTCGACGGATTGATTGAACCGGACGAGGGCGTCGAAAAGACGCTCAACGAATGCCTCGGTTGTCTCGCCTGTGAGCCGGCATGTCCGGCCGGGGTACGCTATAGCGTCTTGCTCGAGGACGCACGCGCCGCCATCACCGAACATAAACGTGCGACGGGACAGATGCCCGTCCGAGAGCGAATCGTCCGGAAAGTCGTCTTTGACGGGCTGTTCTTGAACAAAGCGAAGATGGAGACGGCGACGGGCTTCCTTCGCTTTTATCAACAGTCCGGCGTCCAGACGCTCACCCATAAACTCCGCATCCTCGACTGGTTCCCAGACCAACTCCAAAAGATGGAGACGATCTTACCGACGGTCCCGGCGAAGACGGAGCGCAGACGTCGTCCCGAGCGGATTCGAGCGACGGGTGCGACGACGGCCCGGGTCGCCTTCTTCAGCGGTTGCTTGATGGACACGATGTTTTATGAGACGAATGCCAACACGATCAAACTGCTCCAAGCGGCAGGTTGTGACATCGTCATCCCGAAAGCGCAACAGTGCTGTGGGGCACTTCACGGCCATGCCGGTGAACAGGCGGGCGCCGTCACGCTCGCCAAACAGAACATCGCGGCGTTCGAGGCCGAGGACGTCGACTACATCATCACGAACGCCGGTGGTTGCGGGGCGTTCCTCGTCGGTTATGATCATCTGTTGAAGCACGACCCGGAATGGGCCGAACGCGCCGACCGATTCACGGCCAAGATCAAAGACTTCGCCTCGATCTTACTCGAGGTCGGCTTCCTCGACCGCGTACCGCTCTCCCTACCGGAGCAGCTCATCACGTACCAAGACTCGTGCCACCTCCGCAACGTGCAAAAAGGGGCACTCGCCCCGCGGGTATTGCTCCAGGCGATCAAAGGGGGCGTCTATATCGAGCAGAAGCACGCCGACCACTGCTGCGGCTCGGCCGGTGTGTACAACATTCTGCAGCCCCATATCGCCAACGACATCCTCGAGATGAAGATGGGGCACGTGAACGCCACGGCAGCACAAACGATCGTGACGTCAAATCCGGGTTGCCACATGCAAATGCAACTCGGGATTCAAGAGCATGGGACTGAATCGATGCGCGCCGTCCACTTGGCGGACCTGCTCGTCGAAGCGATGTCATCCTGACCAATCAAGAGGAACGGCCCGCTGATCCGGGTGCTGTTCCTCTTTTTTCTCCTTTTATAAAAAATAGAAGTAATAATCCCCGCTTTATTCGACCTTTAAACGCTTTTTTCAAAAATAATGTTTACAATCCTTCGACAACGGGCATATAAGGTTATGTGAAAATAATTATTGAAAAGGGTGAATGCATGATTGAATTTAAACAAGTGCAAAAAACATTCAAGAATACGACCGTCTTGAAAGAGATGAACCTCACCATCAACAAAGGTGAACTCGTCGTCTTTATCGGCCCGTCCGGCTGCGGGAAGACGACATCGCTCAAAATGATCAACCGTTTGATCGAGCCGACGGAAGGGACGATCATCGTCAACGGACAGGATACCCGGAAGATGGACCCGATTGAACTGCGTCGCCAGATGGGCTACGTCATTCAACAGACCGGCCTCTTTCCGCATATGACGATTCGTGAAAACATTCAATTGATCGCCGGTCTCGAAGGACACGCCGAACAAGACATGGATGCGCGCACCGAACACCTCCTCCGCATGGTCGGCCTCGACCCGGACCAATTCATCGATCGCTATCCGAGCGAATTGAGCGGCGGTCAGCAGCAGCGTATCGGTTTCGCCCGTGCCCTCATGAACGACCCGGAAGTCATTTTGATGGATGAACCGTTCAGCGCCCTTGACCCCGTCACTCGAAACGATCTCCAAGAAGAGCTGTTCAATCTTCAAGAAGAAGTGAAAAAGACGATTGTGTTCGTCACCCATGATATGGATGAGGCGATCAAGCTGGCCGATCGCATTTGTATCATGCGCGACGGGGAAATCGTCCAATTCGATACTCCGGAACAAATTCTCCGGAACCCGAAAGACGAATACGTCGAGTCGTTCATCGGGAAGAATCGGATTTGGAACAGCCCTGAATTCATTAAAGCGAAAGACATCATGATCACCGACCCGGTATCGATCAGCGGGAAGCGGACGGTGCTTCAAGCGATTGAAATCATGCGCTCCCGCAAGGTCGACAGCTTGTTGATCACGGACCGTGATCGTGTCCTTCAAGGACTCATCAAATTGAAAGATGTCCACGGCATCCAAGACAAGACGAAGCGGCTCGAGGAAGTCATGAACACGAATTATGCTTTCGTCTCAATCGAGGACTCGCTCCTCGACATTTTAGACGTCATGAACACGAGCGACCAAGGGTATCTCCCGGTCGTCGACGGTTCGATGCTTCACGGTTTGATCACACGCAGCAGTTTGCTTTCCGTCCTCAGTGAGCAATTCATGCAAGAGGAGGAAACTATATGAATGCCATTCAATCGTTTTTCAATTACTTCACGAGCAACACCGACCAAATCGGGACGCTCTTGCTCGAACACTTGCAGTTGACGGTACTTGCCGTCTCGCTCGCCGTCTTACTCGGGGTACCGCTCGGGATTCTCATCTTACGGATCCCGCGTCTCGCCAAGCCGATTCTCGGTCTGACGAGCGTCGTCCAAGCCGTACCGAGTTTAGCACTCCTCGGATTTTTGATCCCGTTCATCGGAATCGGATCGACCCCGGCCATCATCATGGTCGTCTTGTACTCGCTCCTCCCGATCGTGAAAAACACGTATACGGGACTATCGAGCATCCCGGGCGATACGCTTGAGTCGGCCAAAGGGATTGGGCTCACCGACCGCCAGATTTTGAGTAAAATCCAGCTTCCGCTCGCACTCCCGATCATCATGGCCGGGATTCGCATCTCGGCGGTCACGGCCGTCGGGCTCATGACGATTTCGGCGTTCGTCGGAGCAGGTGGTCTCGGTTACCTCGTCTTCGCTGGGATTCAGACCGTCGACAACAATCAAATCCTCGCCGGTGCCATCCCGGCCGGACTGCTCGCCTTGTTGATTGACTTCATTGTCAGTCGCATCGAGTATAAAGTAGCCCCAAACGGCATCGTCCTCGCGGATGGACGGATGAAGAAGAAGACGCATCGTTCGGCGAAAAAAGTGACGAAGCCGCTCATCGTCATCGCGACGGCGTTCACGCTTCTCCTCGCCGGTTCGATTTATGCCTTCACCCGTGAAGACGATACAATCGTCATCGGTTCGAAAAATTATACAGAACAAGCCATTCTCGGTAACATGGTCGCCGACTTGATTGAAGACAAGACCGACCTCGATGTGAAACGTCAACTGAACCTCGGCGGCACGCAGGTCGCCTTCAGCGCTTTGCGCACCGGGGAGATCGACACGTATGTCGAGTATACGGGCACATTGTTCGTCGACGTCTTGAAACAAGAAGTCGAGAATGATCCAGAAGCTGTATATGAGCAAGTCCGGACACAAATGAAGGAGCGCTTCGATATCCGGACGCTCGACCCGATTGGATTTAACAATACGTTTGCCATCGCCGTCAAACAAGAAGACGCCGACTCTTATGACTTAAAGACCGTCTCTGACCTCGCCGCAGTGAGTGACGAGCTCGTCTTCGGTCCGACGATCGAGTTCTCGAACCGGGAAGACGGCTACCTCGGCTTGAAAGAGGCCTATCCGTTCAACTTCGAAGACGTGAAGCCGGTCGACGGCGGACTCCGGTATACGGCACTCATGAACGGTGAGAGTCAGGCGATTGACGGCTTCTCCACCGACGGATTATTGAAACGATTTGAACTCGTCGTCCTCGAAGACGACAAACAGTTCTTCCCACCTTACTACGCGGTCCCGATCGTCAACGAAGAGACGCTCGCCGAGCATCCTGAGCTCGCGGACGTATTGAACTTGTTGAGCGGGAAAATCACGGATGAGACGATGCAAGAACTCAACTACCTTGCCGACGTCGAAAAACAACGTCCGGAGAAAGTCGCCCGCGACTTCCTCATCCGAGAAGGATTGATCGAAGAATAAGCACACGAAAGACGACCATCCCGTAGCTAACGGAATGGTCGTCTTTTGGCGTTCCTTGATTCAAACGGCTTTCCCGACCGAGACGCGATTGCGCCCGCTCTGCTTCGCCTGATACAGTGCCCGGTCGGCCGCCTCAATCAAGTCACCTTTCTCGCTACCCGGCGCAGGTGCTTGTTCGGCGACACCGATACTGACACTCACTTTCCGGAGCGGATGATAACCTTCATGCGGGATGTTCAGTTTGAGCACTGCTTGTCGAATGCGTTCAGCAATCTCTTTCGGTTGGCGGGCGTGACGTGGCTTGAGCAGTACCGCGAACTCTTCTCCGCCGTAGCGAGCGGTCATCCCGTCTCCCCCAACCGCCTTGTCGATCGCGTTCGCCACCCGTTCGAGACAAGCGTCTCCGGCCAAATGACCATACGTATCGTTGTACACCTTGAACGCATCGATGTCGAGCAAGAGGAGTGCGAGCACGTCTCCGGTCTCCGCAGCCTCATCCCACATCCGCTCGAATCGTTCATCGAAGGCGCGTCGATTCCAAATACCGGTCAACGCATCATGCAACGAGCGATGGATGAGCGCTTGTTTGCTGCGCTCGAGCCGGAACGCATGCATGAACGTCATCAACAGTAACAGTGCAATCCCGACGACGATCACGATCACCCACTTCGCCGAGCTCGAGGCGGTATCACTCCGGATTGACGCCTGTTGAATAATGTTGTCGATATCCTCACGAATCGCTGCATCGACGTCCCGAAATCGATTGATGTAGCCGATGCCACTATAGCGTCGCGCGTTCGCCATTTCAATATCTCCGGCCTCGACGAGCTCAATTTGCGATTCGTGGAACGCTTCCATCTGTCGGATGAGCGTCAACGCCTCTTCTTGAATCAACTCCTGCATGATCGGGTGACGATGATCGAGTTCTCGGATGACGTGAATCGTCTCCGACAACGAGCGCTTCGTCGCTTCATACTGCTCGAGTGACAGGGTGTCTTGATTATATGTATAGCCTCGGACCGACAACTCTTGATCGAGCAACAACCGGAGCAGTTCCGAGGCGGCGTTCGCAATCGGGATCGCCTCTTCGACGATCCGACGGTTCTCTCGTTCGATATCTTGAAACGCGCTATAGCTCCAGATGCTCGTCAAAAACAGCGCCATCAAAGAAATGAGCAAATATCTTTGTAGTAGTGAGAATTTAGTCTTCACGGCGTCTCTTCCCTTTTTCATGATTGGACCGCCATACGGTCCCTTCCTTTTCTACTATCGGTCGTGACTCGCTTCACCTCAACTATTTTGAATCGATCGCGGCACATTCCACAAAAAAAGAGGATCACTCGGATCCTCTCTGTACGGGTTCGTGCTTATTTTGTTCCGAACAAACGGTCACCCGCGTCACCGAGTCCTGGGACGATGTAACCATGGTCGTTCAACTTCTCGTCAAGTGCGGCGAGATAGATTTCGACGTCTGGGTGTTCAGCTTGAACACGTTCCACACCTTCAGGGGCTGCGCAGAGGCAAGCGAGCTTGATCGACTTGGCACCGTGCTTTTTAAGCGCGGCAATCGCATCAGCGGCCGAACCACCAGTTGCGAGCATCGGGTCGACGACGATGAAGTCACGCTCTGTGACGTCCGTCGGCAACTTGAGATAGTATTCGTGCGGCTCGAGCGTCTCCGGGTCACGGTATAGACCGATGTGACCGACTTTGACGTTCGGCATCATTTTGAGGAAGCCATCCACCATGCCGAGGCCTGCCCGTAAAATTGGGACGATTCCCAATTTCTTGCCGGCGATCATCTTCTGTGTCGATACAGAGACCGGTGTCTCGATTTCTACATCAGTAAGCGGAAGGTCGCGTGTAATTTCGTATGCCATGAGTGACGAGACCTCGTCTACGAGTTCACGGAACTGCTTTGTCCCCGTCTCTACTTTGCGCATAATCGTCATCTTGTGCTGAATCAATGGGTGGTCATAAACGTGTACTTTGCCCATCATGCTTCACTCCTCTCTCAATCTCTCTTGAGCATTGTACCCTAACTTTTCTGAGAAAGGTAGGGTCAACTTCTGTTTTCTAAGAGGTCAGACGAAACCCGAAGGAACGGAATCGATCCCTCGGGCTTCAGGTGACACGTCGATCAGAATTTGAAGAAATTCAGAAAACCGGCCGTCTTGTGTTTCACTTTTCCGCACATGTTTCCTTTGGCGGCGTGATGGTCGTTAGACGAGCTGTGCTTGGCGGCATGCTTTTTAGCATGCTTCTTTGCAAGTTTTTTTGCCTTCTTCTTGTCTTTCTTCTCTTGCTTCAACTCGGCTTTTGTCTTTTGTGTTGACTTCTCTTTTGACGCAGTCTGGTCATTCGTCGACGGAGCCGGTTTCGTCGTGGTCGTCGGCTTAGCGACTGGTGTCGTTGCCGTTTCTGTCGCAGGTTTGGTCGCGGCTGGCTTCGTTGTTGTAGCCGGCTTCGTTGTAGTCGTTTCAGCTGGCTTCGTTGTTGTCGTTTCAGCTGGCTTCGTTGTTGTCGTTTCAGCTGGCTTCGCTGTAGTCGTTGTAGCTGGCTTCGTTGTTGCCGTTGTAGCCGACTTTGTCGTAGTTGTTTCAGCTGGCTTCGTCGTTGTCGTTTCAGCTGGCTTCGTCGTTGTCGTTGTAGCCGGTTTCGTCGTAGTCGTTTCAGCTGGTTTCGTTGTTGTCGTTGTAGCCGACTTTGTCGTAGTTGTCGTTTCAGCTGGCTTTGTCGCCGGTGCTACCGCGACTGGCGCTGGTGTCGGCGCCGTGTCTTTCGTACGTGTCACAAGTCCCGCGTTCCAGTTCACGTAAGCATCCGCTTCATGGAAGTGGATGAAACCAGAATCTTTGGCGAGCTTGTGGCTGTCCGCGCTAAGACGTGTCGAAATCGTGAGCGTCTTGACCGAGTGCTTCGCGTCGACCGCTTGTAGCTTCTTGATCATGTTTTGTGACCAAGCGTCGCTCTTGATCGTATCGGCATTGAAGCTCTCCCACATGATGCCGTCGACATATGGCGCCGTCGATGTTTCAAGTGTGTCGAAGCCCCAGTTTTGGACCATGGCGATATCCCCATAGCGAGCCCGTGCTTGTTTCAAGAAGTTGACGAGGCCGTCTCGTTGTTGTTTGAGCACCGTCGGGTTGTTCAAATGTTCGTTATCGATATCGCCGACCGTATCCATGAACACGCCATCGATGCCTTTGGCGACGACTTGGTTCTGGATTTCCGTAAGGAGTAACCCTTGGAAGTGCGGCGAGGCGATGTTCGTCAAGTACGAATCCCATTCTGAGTAATGGACACGTTGTCCGTTACGCGTAAAGAAGTCGCCTGACTGAAGTTTTGACATGAGACCGGTGTTCCATGTCGCGACTTCCATGACGCTAATATAACCGAGCACTTTCGTCCCGCGTGCTTTGATTTGCTCCACTTGTGCTTTCGTGTAGTGGAGCGGCTCAATGATGACGAGATCGTAGTTCTGCATATCTTTTAGAATCGCTGCCGTTGGATGGCCATAATACACTTGATAGTTCTTCACACCGTCGAGTGGGTTCATGGTTTGTGCCCCCGTTTTAGACATGTTCAGACTAACAATTAACAACACTACCGTTAGAGACATAATTAACTTTTTCAATTTCACTACCTATTCCTCTCCTGATGACTGACAAAACGTGGTGACGGACGATGATGGTTGAATGGAGTTGTGTCTCGTTGCTCCCCCTTTTCTTTCTATTCAAATGACGAGAAGGTTAGTGCTGTGTGTTTTATGGATGTATCGGATTCGTGTATGTAATGTTGAACCTTCGCAAAAAAAATTATAGGATAGTTTTTCACGAAAACATAGTGTCAATTTGACAACAAAAAACCGCTTCACGACATGAAAGTGTCATGAAACGGGTAAAACAATAAGTTATTTGGTCATATGTAAGTATTCAGCGTTGACTCTAATTCGAGACGATCAATCAAATAGACTCGTTCCGTCTCGACGTCCATCAATTGAAGGGTGTCTTGCCCTTCCTCCATCCAGACGTCAAACCGTTGTTCGGTCAACTGCTCATAGAGCGCGAGCGTCCCGCATCGTTCCCCGGTCGGCTGTCCACTACTCGGCTTCACGTGGGATAACAATTCAAATAGGTCGCTCGTACTCGGTCCACCGAGATGGGCGATTTTCGTCTCCGTCTCATACGTCGCCAGACGCATCGTCTCTTTGGGCTCCGATACAATCGTCAATTCCCCGGCGCCAGGCCGTTTCACCGTGCCCCACACCTCGATTACGGTCCCGTAACGTTCCGACAACTCGACCGATGCCCGTTCAGTGAAATCATGGATGGGCACATCTGCTAGGACAACCCGCTTCAGCAGCCTGCGCTCATTCGCAATTGATGCAAAAACGGCTTCCGTTGAGTCGACGGCGACATATTCGCCCGTGAAGACGGCCGGGAGCACGGTACGTTCCCATGCTTCTTCCCTCCCCATCTGTAACGTGATTCGATTGTCGGCCAATTGAGTCAAGAAGGCGACCCCATCGTTCTTTCCGCTCTCAAAAACGAACAATCCGGGCTCGATCATTTGCCCTTTCGCCGCCCCGTCCTGAAAGACTTGGTACGTGACGTGGAGCGCCCCTCGGTCCGGTGTCTTATACCGGAAGACGGATCCTGGGATGATCGTCTCGTGTACCTTATTGACCGAGAAGGACTGTATCACATTTTCGACGTTCGGTTCAGGAATGAACGACAGCGTATCTCCGACTTCGATTTCAACAGGATTCGCCGTAACGGCAGCCTCGAACGCTGCGATCTTGTCCGTGCGGAAGACCCGTGCGTTTTGCTCGTCACTGTTCAAGCACGAGACGTAGTGCGACTCCCCGCTCCGCCAATATTTGACGGTCTTGCTGCCTAATTCGTCGTAGAAAGGATGACGGAATGTAATGGAGGCCACTTCAGCCCGACGCATCGGCAACACGTCCGTCGGTTTTTGCTCACAGTAATTCAATAATCGCGACTTCAGCGCAGACGTCAACGGGATGTCTCGGTCTTGGTGAATCGCATACGTCGACAATGACCGCAAGTTGAGCGCGTTCGTCTCGTTTGCGCCACATCCGCTTAAAAAGATGATGCCAACGATCATCATCCATAAGACGTGTTTCATTCCGCCCCCTCCTTTCACATTTATTTGGGTACTATCACCTAAAATTTTCTTTTTCACTTTATCATACAATAATAATTACTTATATAGTTAGAAGAACAAACAAAAAATGCCACTTGCGTGGCATTTTTTTAGTCGTCATCTCGGTCGTCGTCTTGATCATCGTTCCGATCGTCATCTTGGTCGTCATCATTTTGATCGTCGTTTTGATCATCTTGATCGTCTTGGTCATCCCGGTCATCGTCACGTTCAATCTCTTTCACTTGCTGTTGAAGGTTCAACTCAAGTTTGACGCGGTCACCGGCTTTTGGCGCCTCGTCGTCAAGCTCGTAGCGGCTCGCGAGTTTGAACGTCTCTGACTTGCCGTCACGCTCGATGGTCACGTCACGGTCCGACAAGCTGACGAACGTACCGTAGATGTCAAAGTCGTCACTCTCGCGGTCGACTTCCTTCACTTCCTCGTTTTGATTGAACTCGAGTTTGACGCGATCACCGGCTTTCGGTGTGTCGTCATCAATCTCATGACGGGCCGCGAGCGGATACGTCGCTTCCTTGCCGCTGAAGCTGATCGTCACGTCCCGGTCTGATAGGTTGACGAGGGTACCATACAATTCATAATCATCGTCATCGACCGAGCGGACCGGCGTATCACTCGAGGCTGTTCCTTCTGTCGACGCGGCCGCTTCCTTGTTCGCATCGTCTTGTGCGTCATCTGCGGCATCATCCGTCCCACTGTTCACACTGTCGACCGACCGCGGGACGATGACCGTGTCCGTGTTGTCGTTCGCGACATACAACCCGATCCCTGCGACGGCGAGGACTGCCAAGCCGACGCCTAAAATCCATCCGATTAGTTTCATGATGTTTCCTCCTCGTTTCATGTGGTGAACTTGTTCTACATCTTCATCATAGAACGGTGACCTTAGAGCACCACGAGGATTCCATTAGAAAATGATGAGAATCTGCGAAAGGTTTGTCATTTTGCGACGAAGAAAATACTTCCGTCCGGCGCGTTCGCATAACTGCCGACCGACCAACCGTTCATGTCGGCCACTTCCTTGGCGATGGCGAGCCCGAGTCCGCTGCCGCTCCGGTCCCGCGCCTCATCGAGTCGATAAAAACGGTCGAACAGACGCGCCCTGGCGTCATCGCTCAGCGTCGTCCCATGGTCACGCACTTCAATCCGATTCGGTGTCATCGTCACGTGCGTGTCAGTCGCGTACTTCAAGCTGTTGTCGATGAAGATGACGACGAGCCGTTGCAGCGAATCACGGTGCCCGTACCACGTTCCTGTCGCCTCGATTGGAACCCGGACGCCATGCGAACGCTCGAACCGCTCGGTCAATTGGTCGGCGAGCTCGGCTAATTCAATCGCTTCAGCCTCGATTTCTTCAAGTGAGGAGAAGCGGCTCAGTTCAAGCATCGGTTCAATCAAGTCTTCGCGCATTTGCCGGGATTCGGTCAAAATATGGTCAATCGCCTCGTCACGGACGGCCGGGTCGCTTTGTCCCCAGCGCCGGAGCAGTTTGGCGTACCCTTCGATGACCGTGAGCGGCGTCTTCAGTTCATGTGAAACATCGGCGACGAAACGCCGTTGTTGCTCCATCGACCCTTCGACCCGGCCAATCATTTGATTGAAGCCGGTCGCAAGTGTCGACACTTCGTCTTGGCTCGTCCCGACATCGATGGTCTCAAGGGTGCCCGATTCCGTGATTCGTTCCATCGTCGTCTCGAGCCGGCGGAGCGGGTCGAGCCCTTGCCTGACGATCCAAAGGCTGCCGATGAACGTCATCGCCACGGCGATCAAAAAGATGATGAGAAAGATCGTGGCGAGCGTCTGGAGTGTCTCACTCACGGCCGCGTCTTGAAACGCGTAGCCGAGCCCGTTCGACGTCGCGATGACGAACCAGTCGTCGACGAGGGCCGGCTCGCCGAAATTGACGGGAAACCGCAATCCTTCCTCGGCCTCTCCGCCGATGATGCCCCAGGCGCCGTTCGCTTGTCGCTCGAGCACGACACTGTCCTCGTGTAACGACAAGACGGCCTGGCGATTCCGCTCGTCCTCCTCGAGCAAGCTGAGTGCCTGGCGCAAGACGTCATAGCGGGCGTCGACAATCTGTTGACGCGAGACGAGCCAGGCGACACCGAACGAGGTGATCAGGAGGAACAACATGAACCCCGCCATCGCCAAAGCGATTTTCGTCCGTAGCTTCACCTTATTCACCACGCTTCAGCATATAGCCGACGCCTCGGACCGTCTGAATCCAAGAGCCTCCGAGTTTCTTGCGGACATAGCGGACGTACACATCGACGACGTTCGTGTCCCCGTAATAGTCAAAGCCCCAGACGTGTTCGACGAGTTGGTCGCGCGTGAGCACGCGTTCCGAATGTTCGAGCAGATAGACGAGCAAATCGAACTCTCTCCGGGTCAGGTCGACTTTTTGCCCCTCGCAGATTACTTCGTGACGATTGACGTCGACGGTCAGCCCTTCATAAGATAAGACCCGTTCACTCGTATCGACTTGGACGTGTTGCCGCATCCGTAAGAACGCCCGGATCCGTGCGAGCAACTCTTCCATCTCGAACGGTTTCGTGATGTAATCATCGGCCCCGAGGTCGAGCCCGCTCACTTTGTCGTAACGGTCCCCACGTGCCGTCACCATCAATACCGGGAGAAGCGGCTGCTCTTCTTTGACGCGGCGAACGACTTCAAGTCCGCTCATCTGTGGCAACATGACATCGAGCAACATGAGGTCAATCCCACCAGTGAGTGCCCGGTCGAGCCCGGTCCGCCCGTCATGAGCGACCTCGACTTGATAACCGGCATGCATAAGTTCAAGTTCGAGTAATCTGGCAATTTTAGCATCGTCTTCAACGACGAGAATCGTAGGCATTCCATTCATCCTTTCTTAAAAAAACGCCGAGCAGTCCGCCCGACGCATCATTCTAAGTGTTCCCGGATTCCTCAGTCAAAAAACGGACGAACTGCTTCTGGAATCGCTTGTTCGATGCGCAATTCGAGTGAATCGCCCATCCGGTCAAACGTCGTTTCAATTCCTTCCGCCTGAAATGCCAAATCAGTCCCGACTTGAGCGATTTGGTCGAGCCAAGCGTTACCGGTCAAGGTGAATAATAGGAACCCGGCGACCCCTGCCGCCATGAGTGTCAATGCGAGCGCACCGACGGCCACTCTTCGAATCATTCTTCCAATCTTTCCTCTGCTAGTTGCGCGCATAAATCCCTCTCCCTTGTCTATTTTCTTTCTTTACTGTACGGGAGCGAGCTGAGAAAGAGCGGTGAAACAGATTAGAATTTGATGAGAAAAAAAGGCCACAGCACGCTGCGACCTCAATTTTCTTCAAGCACCGACTTGGCGATCGGCGCCCAATACGTTCCATCCATGGCAGCGACTTCTGCGAGCGTCGTCCGGTACGTGTCGTCCCCGGCCTTCTTCTCGGCGATGCCTTTCATCCATAAGACGTCCGCTTTATACCCTGATTCGGGATACGTCTCGACATAGGCGGCATAGTCTTCGATCTCCGCTTCACCGAGCTTGTTGTCGACGAGCAAGCGATAAAATCCGACCGCCTGTTCTTGACCGGCTTTCGCCTTGCCGACGAGGAGCGCATCGGCTTCCTCGTATCGTTTGTCCGAGACGAGTGTCTCGACTTTAGCGAGCGGGATGACGGCCTGTGCCTCAGGCGACTCGGTCGTCTCGTCCTCGGTTTGGAGCGCCTCGTTCGCTTCTTCAAGCCGGGCGACTTCTTTCTCGAGTTCTTCTAACCGTTTCGCGAGTGCCTCCTCTTCCGTCACCGTCACGACCCGCTCGTCGGAAGCGGACGGCGTCACTGGGGGTGGCGCCGGGTCCGGCCAAAAGGCGAGCGCGACCAGCCCGAGCCCGACGACAAGCGGCAGGCCGAGCCATGTCTTGTCCCACTTGAACGCATTCTTCCAATCTGACAAGTCCGCATGACCGATGACGGCCGGCGAGAACGAACGAAAGCGGCGCTTGGCCGCCTTCTTTCCGTTCGCCTTCACTTCGAGCGCGAGCCCAAGCCGATGAAACGCCGCCGGCACTTTCATCCCGAGAAGCGGTACGATCCGTTCACTTGCCTCGATATAATAGCCATGATCGAGCAGCGTCGTCACGACCTCGAACTCGTTCGCGACGAGGCGAAACGTCGGGTCGTGCTCGCCTTTTCGGACGAGCCATTCGGTCATATCGATGAGCGGCAGTTCCGCGAGTTCCCGATCTGCGAGTGTCCGTACGTCCATTCGTCAGCCTCGTTCAGGATAGAGCGGGAACTTCGACGTCAACGCGCGCACGGCTTCGTGCGCTTCGGTGAGCACCGCCTCATCTTCATGGTTCGTCAAGACGCGTCCAATCAAGCGAGCGACTTCACGCATATCGTCTTCTTTCAATCCGCGCGTCGTCATCGCGGCCGTCCCGAGACGAATCCCGCTCGTCACGAACGGTGATGCCGGATCGAATGGGATCGTGTTCTTGTTGACCGTGATGCCGGCTGCGTCGAGCGCATGCTCGGCCGCTTTCCCGGTGATATCGATGCCACGGAGGTCGACGAGGAGAAGGTGGTTATCCGTGCCGCCCGATACGATGCGGAGTCCCTCTTCTTCTAATCCTTGCGCGAGCACTTGTGCGTTCTTGATGACTTGTGCCTGATAATCTTTGAACTCAGGTTGAAGCGCTTCTCCGAACGCCACTGCCTTCGCAGCGATGACGTGCATGAGCGGACCACCTTGAATCCCTGGGAAGATCGACTTGTCAATCGCCTTGGCGAACTCCTCTTTACAGAGGATCATGCCGCCGCGTGGACCGCGGAGCGTCTTGTGCGTCGTCGTCGTCACGAAGTGCGCGTGCTCGACCGGGTTCGGATGAAGCCCGGCCGCGACGAGACCGGCGATGTGCGCCATGTCGACCATGAGGTAAGCATCGACGCTATCGGCGATCTCACGGAACTTGGCGAAGTCGATTGTCCGCGGGTACGCCGAGGCACCAGCGACGATGAGTTTTGGTTTATGTTCTTTCGCGAGGGCTGCGACAACGTCATAATCGATGTGTTCTGTCTCTTTGTCCACACCGTATTCGACGAAATTGTATTGAACGCCCGAGAAGTTGACCGGACTTCCGTGCGTCAAATGGCCACCGTGCGACAAGTTCATGCCGAGCACCGTGTCACCGGCTTCAAGTACTGTAAAGTAGACGGCCATGTTCGCTTGGGCACCCGAATGCGGCTGCACGTTGGCATGTTCTGCACCGAACAGCTCTTTCGCACGGTCGCGGGCCAAGTTCTCGGCTACGTCGACGAACTCACAACCACCGTAGTAGCGACGGCCTGGATAACCTTCCGCGTACTTGTTCGTGAGCACGCCACCTTGCGCTTCCATGACTGCTTCTGAGACAAAATTCTCCGAGGCAATGAGTTCGATGTTCTCGCGTTGGCGACCGAGCTCGTGTTGCATCGCTTCAAACAATTCCGCATCCTGTACTTTCAACTTCGTCGTGTTTACCATGTTGAAACCCCCTCTGAATGTCTAAAAATCAACACCCCCATCGTAACATATGCTTCTTTTTTTGGGTATCGTCTAATCAGAGGTCAAGTTGGGTATCATAATGAAGAAGACGATCAGAGGAGGATGTTTATGATTGAGACAAAACAGATCACGATTACCCCGTTTGAACGCGAGCGGACGGTTCGGATTTATACACCTGCGGATTACGACACGACGGACAAACGTTATCCCGTGCTCTATATGCATGACGGCCAGAACGTGTTCGCCGACGAGGACGCGAGCTATAAGATGAGTTGGCGCGCCGGCGAGTATGTGGACGCCTCGAAACGCGACTTGATTATCGTCGGCATCGACAGTGCCCCCGGCGAGATGCGACTCGACGAATACGGACCGTGGGAAAACCCATACATCGGTGAGAGCTTGCTCGGTCAAGACGTGACGCTCGGCGGCCAAGGGTCGGCCTACATCGAATACATCGCCCAAGAGTTAAAACCGATGATCGATGCGAACTATCGGACGAATCCGGACGAGACGGCGATGATGGGTAGTTCGATGGGCGGCTTGATCTCGATTTACGCCGCATGTGTCTATCCCGACATCTTCAAACGCGTCGCCTCGTTATCATCGGCGTTCTGGTTCAACCAGACCGAGCTTGAACAGTTGATCGAGTCGAGTGATTTGAGCGGTGTCGAACGTCTATATATGGACGTCGGTCGGAAAGAAGTCGAACAACCGTCAGCGGACGGTCCGACGAACGAAATGTATCTCGAGTCGAGCGAACGCGTCTATGCGCTCCTCCGCGACAAAGTCGACCATATCCGTTTCGAGGTCATCGAGGAAGGCGTGCATAACGAGCTCGCTTGGCGTGAACGGTTCCCGATGGTCCTTTCCTACTTGTTCAGTGAAGAGTTATAACGCAAAAAAAAGCCGGTCCTCGCGACCGGCTTTCGTTTATTTCGCTGGATAGTGGGCCCGGGGGCCGCCAATCAGTTTCGGCCGCGTGACGGCGAACGTGACATACGCCTCACCGAGCTGCTTCGCTGATAAGCGGACCGGGATCGCGACCGGCTTCAAATGCATACCAATCAGCGTCGACCCGATATCGATCCCTGCATCCGCTTGAATCGATTCGACGACGCAAGGCGTATCGAAGCTTTCGTACGCTTTTTCCGCCATCGCCCCGCCCGCTGCGCGCACAGGGACGACCGTCACTTCTGTCAAACCGAACTGTTTCTGCGTCCGTCGTTCGACCGTGAGCGCCCGATTAATATGTTCACAGCCTTGAAAGGCGAGATGGACGCCGGTCTTGTCGCGAAACGTCAGAAACGCTTCGATGAAGTCCGACGCCACATCAATCGAGCCCGCTTTCCCAATCGTCTTCCCGACGACCTCACTCGTCGAACAACCGATGACGAGAATCTTGTCCTCATCTAACGGAAACCGTTCGTGCAACTCCGTCAATAAGTTCAAAAGTTCCGCCTTCATCGTCGTCACTTCGTTTCGTAAGCGCTCATCTTATCGACACGGTTCGAGTGACGTCCGCCCTCGAAATCTGTATCGAGCCATGTCGCCACTAAATCGAGTGCAAGACCCGGTCCGATGACGCGCTCGCCCATCGTCATGATGTTCGAGTCGTTGTGTTGACGTGTCGCTTTCGCGCTGAACGAGTCATGGACGAGTGCCGCCCGGATGCCTTTCACTTTGTTGGCGGCAATCCCGATGCCGATCCCTGTCCCGCAAATCAAGATGCCACGGTCGAACTCACCAGCCGCGACGGCTTCAGCGACCGGAATCGCCACGTCTGGATAATCGATTGACTCGGCCGAGTGTGTCCCGAAGTCCTTATACTCGTGACCAAGCTCTTCCAATAGTCCGATGATGTCTTTTTTCAAGTTAAATCCGCCATGATCGGCGCCAATTGCGATTTTCATTCGTTCATTCCCCCGTCTTCTTTGGTAGGCGTCTCGGTGGTTTTGTCACCTTTGACCCGTCATTCGTCAATTTTAGCACAAGTCGATTCACGAGTGGTTCGAGTTCGTTTCGGACTTGGCGGTAGACGTTCATCGACCCTCCGAACGGGTCATTGATGTCGCGCTCGAGTCCGGTGACGAACTCGTATAACGTGAACGTGCGGTCGGCCAAATCCGGGTACGTGTCCCGAATCTGTTCACGATGCGTCCGTGTCATCGTCAAGATGACGTCCGCCCAACGTCCGAGGACGTCGTCGAATGTCTGGGTCACGTGATCGAGTTCAATTCCTCGTTCACGCAACACTTGGAGTGCATTTTCTGAGGCGTCGAACCCTTGCATCGTCCGCAGCCCGGCCGAACGAATATCGAACTCGTCCCCCGTCACTTTCGAGCGGAGCAGGGCCATCGCCATCGGGCTTCGGCATGTGTTCCCACTACATATGAATAATACGCGTTTCATTGACATCGCGTGATCCTCCTCTATGTCCTTAAGCCTCTTCCTGTGGACGGATGACTTTACCGCCTGCCGCCTTGTAGAGGCGGTTATATACGGCAAGAGCGACTCCCGTCGGTTCAATCCGATTCACGTAAATCTCTTCTACATCCGTCTCATCAAACTTTCGCAACGCCTCATACAAACGCTGGGCCGCCGTCTCCATCGAAATACCGAGGGAGAGAGTGACGTCCGCCGGGGTCGTCGCTTCATCGAATACGAGTGCGCCAACTCGCTTGCCCGTCGCCTGTCGTGTCGTGATGACACGGACGAGGTCATCGCGTCCTCCTTCGACTAAATAAAGAGGAGCGCTCGGGGCGTAATGGGTGTACTTCATTCCTGGTGATCGTGGCGCAGCTGCTTCATCGCTCAAGTTGGCATCGAGAATGACCGGGCCGATGACCGCCTCAATCGCTTCTTTCGTCACGCCGCCCGGACGTAAAATCGTCGCCGGCTCCGTCGTGCAGTCGATCACGGTCGATTCGACACCGATGCCTGTCGGTCCCCCATCCATAATACCCGCGATCCGGCCAGTCAAATCATCTGCCACGTGCCGGGCTGACGTCGGTGATGGACGTCCAGAACGGTTCGCGCTCGGTGCCGCCAGTCCAAGACCGGACGTACGAATCAATTCCAGCGCGGCCGGATGATTCGGCATTCTGAGTCCGATCGAATCAAGACCAGCCGTCACGAACGAAGACGCTCGGCCGTTCGACGGTAAGATGATGGTCAAGGCACCAGGCCAAAACGCTTCCATCAAGCGTCTGGCGACCGGCGGGATGGTTTGCGCGAAATGCTCGGCCTGTTCGACCGAGGCCACGTGGACGATGAGCGGGTTGTCCGACGGTCTTCCTTTCGCCTCGAAAATCTTTTTGATGGCGACGTCGTTCGTCGCGTCTCCGGCGAGTCCGTAGACGGTCTCCGTCGGCATGGCAATCACCTCGCCCGCCTGCAAGAGACGTACCCCTTCCTCAACTTCTGTCGGCTTGATCCATTTCGTTTCCATGCGCAATCCCTTCCCTCACGGCGTAGACGATTCGGTCTTTGCCGTTTATATCTTTTAAAATACCCGTTTCTGCTTCAGGATAACGTTCGGACAGGTACGATTTCACAACTTGTCCTTGATTATACCCGATTTCAAATGCAATCAATTGCCAATCGGCACACAAGACACGCATCGAGTCGGCGATGATCGTTCGATAAAAGTCGAGCCCATCCGCTCCTCCGAACAAGGCGAGGTGCGGCTCATAGCCTGAGACCGTCTCATCGAGCAGTTCGTCCGCCTCGATATAGGGCGGATTTGAGACGAGCACACGAATCGAGTCGTCGGCAATCGGTTCGAGGCAATCACCTTCATGGAAGGACACGTCCGCCCCGAGCGCTGTTGCGTTCCGCTTGGCGACAGCAATCGCTTCCCGGGAAATATCGACTGTCTGGACGCGGACACCGAGTTCGAGACTTAGCGTGACGGCGATTGCCCCGCTGCCGGTCCCGATATCGACGATGTCATCATCGGCCACGTCGGTCACGTGCTCAACGACCCATTCGATCAACTCTTCCGTTTCCGGTCGCGGAATCAAGACGTCCCGATTGACCTCGAACATCCGCCCGTAAAACGGGGCGTGACCAATCAAATGCTGGACCGGCTCGCCTGCGAGCAGGCGCTCGAATCCTGTTCGGAATTTAGATTCCTCATCATCTGTCAATTCGTCGGATAAACGGATGAGCAGTCCCGTCCGGTCGACGTCAAGGACGTGCATGAGCCACCACTCCGCGGTCGAGGCATCGCGCCCCGCGTCAAGAAGTTCCCGCTCCGCTTGCTTCAATCTCGCGGCGATTCGCATCAATCCACGTCCTCCATGAGACGCGCCTGTTCGTCCATGACGAGGGCGTCGATGATATCTTCAAGTTCCCCAGCGAGGACGCGGTCGAGCTTTTGAAGCGTGAGTCCGATGCGGTGATCGGTCACGCGGCTCTGTGGGAAGTTATACGTCCGAATCCGCTCCGAGCGGTCCCCTGTCCCGACGGCAGACTTGCGCTGCGCTGACAGTTCTTCGAGGTGTTCGCTCTGCATCTTGTCATAGAGCCGAGCCCGGAGCACTTTGAGTGCTTTGTCTTTATTCTTATGTTGCGATTTTTCATCCTGACATGAGACGACGAGTCCCGAGGGAATGTGCGTCAACCGCACGGCCGATTGGGTCGTGTTGACCGACTGCCCCCCTGGTCCGGACGACGTGAACGTGTCGACACGGACGTCTTTCATATCGATATGCACTTCGACGTCTTCGGCTTCCGGCAATACCGCGACGGTCGCCGTCGATGTATGGATGCGTCCGCCCGACTCGGTCGATGGGACGCGTTGAACCCGATGCGCCCCATTCTCGAACTTCAATTTCGAGTAGGCACCGGTCCCGTTGATCAGGAACGTCACTTCTTTGAAGCCGCCGAGTTCTGTATAGTTGGCGTCGATCAATTCGGTCTTCCAGTTCTGCCGCTCGGCGAAACGCGTGTACATCTTGTACAGGTCGACTGCGAACAGTGCCGCTTCGTCCCCACCGGCCGCTCCGCGAATCTCGACGATGACGTTTTTGTCGTCGTTCGGGTCTTTCGGCAACAGCAAGACGCGAAGTTTCGCTTCGAGCGCCTTCACTTCCGGCTCGAGAAGCGCCATCTCTTCTTTGGCGAGCTCCCGCATGTCGGCATCGAGTGTGCGGTCTTCAAGCATGAGTTTCGCTTCTTTATACGCCGTGCTCGTTTCTTTATAGTGGCGATATGCCTGTACCGTCTCCTCGAGTTGGGACTGTTCTTTTGAATATTGTCGTAATTTATTCGCATCGCTGAGCACTTCAGGGTCAGCGAGCATCTCATTTAATTGCATATAGCGTTCTTCTAATACGCTCAAACGGTCAAACATGATGATCCGTCCTTTCTCCGTCAAATCGAACTGTCTTCATTATAGCAAAAAACGAACCGCCGAGGGCGGTTCGTGGACGTCAGTCGGCCACTGTATGGCGGACTGGGCGTGGTTTATTCGGGACGTCATGACAATGGCGGCAACGCGGCTCATACGACTCCGAGGCACCGACCAAGATGACCGGATCCTCGAAACGGGCCGGTTCCCCGTCAATCAATCGTTGCGTCCGGGAAGCCGGCGCCCCGCATGACAGACAGATCGCCTGCAGTTTCGTGACGAATTCGGCACGTGACAACAGTTCCGGCATCATCGTGAACGGCTCGCCTCGGAAGTCCATGTCGAGTCCAGCGCAGATGACACGTTTGTCTTCTGACGCCAATTGTTCAATCACATCGACGATCCCTTCGTCGAAGAACTGAACCTCATCGATGGCGATGACTTGTGTCTCTTCGCGCACCGCATCGTACAAATCTTGACTCGATTGAATCGGTACGGCCACGACCGAATTGCCGCTGTGGGAAACGACGTTTTCCTCATGGTAACGGTCGTCAATCGCCGGTTTGAACACTTGGACAGGGATTTTCCCGTAATGCGCCCGACGGACACGGCGGATCAGTTCCTCCGATTTCCCAGAAAACATACTCCCACAAATCACTTCTATCCAACCGTAACGGTTCGTCACATGCATCATTCTACTTCGCCCTCTCCTTCGTTAATCGCTTTCCGATTATAACCATCTTTCGGTCACAGGAAAAGGGTTGACTTCTGACAAAAATCGGAACGGCATGCTCCCGTCCCGATTTCGCTTCATTCGTCTGCCGCTTCTTCTTTTTTATTATCAATCAAATGCAATTTTCGAGCGAGCGGTCGAATCGTCAGCCCGTGTAGTGTCACAGAAATAAAGACCAGTCCGATCGTGAGCGGTAGCATTTGCGACGCGTCGTCAATCCCGAGATGCGCCACTTCTTCTGCGAAAAAACCGGCGACTGTCATGGCGACGATGCCACGCGGGGCAATCCATCCGATGAAACCACGTTCGCTGAGCGGAAGCCCGACGCCGATTGTCGATCCATAAATCGCGAGCGGACGAACGAGAAACAAAATGCCGGCAATCGTCAAAAGAAGCGGCCATTGGAAGATGTTGAGCAGTTCATCGCGTGATAGCGACGCCGTCAACAGGATGAACACCGACGAGATGAGCAAGATCGAGATATCCTCTTTAAATGATTGCAACTCCTCGATGATTTCCTCATCCCGATGTTTCGTGTTCGCCATCGTCATCCCCATCGCCGTCACGGCGAGCAGACCGACTTCGTGCATCATGAATTCACTCAATGAGAACAAGATCAAGACGGCCGTCAACGTGACCGAGGCCCGGAGATAGCGAGGGATTTTCTCACCGACAAACCAGCCCATCAACACGTGCCCGAACAAATAACCGAGACCGATGCCGACGAGACAAGCGCCCGCGAACAAGAGTTGCATCCACAAGTCCATTCCTTCATAGACGATATAACCGATGCGGATGACGAACAGACCGAGCAGGGCGCCGACCGGGTCAACGATAATTCCTTCCCATTTCAAAATGGCACCGACCCGATCCTTTAAATGTGCTTGGCGCAATAACGGGATGACGACCGTCGGACCGGTGACGACGAAAAGTGCGCCCATCGTCCAAGCGACGACCCAATGGAGACCTCCGACGTATTGAATCAACAGTGAGGCCCCGACGAACGACAGCGTCACTCCGATCGTCACGATGCGGACGATGGAACGGCGAAATTGATTGATTTCACTGAAATGGAGGCCGAGGCTCCCTTCAAACAAGATGATAGCGACGGCAAAAGAAATGATCGGGCTATACAGTTCACCGAGCAGTTCTCGCGGGTCGAACAATCCGAGCATCGGCCCGGCCAGTACACCGGCGACCGTCATGACGATGATGGCCGGGATTTGATAGCGCCAGGCCAACCATTGTGACAGAATACCGACACCAATCAATAAACTGATACTAATCAGTATGAATTCCATAAAAGCCCCCTCACGTCAGTCTTTCGTCTCTTTACCCATCAGAAGACAACAAAAAACCGCCAAGGGCAATCCCTAGGCGGTGTGCATACAAGTTGACGATTAACGTTGGTACTTCTTGTTGAAGCGCTCGATACGACCGTCTGCAGATGCGAATTTCTGGCGACCTGTGTAGAACGGGTGCGAATCAGAAGATACATCGACACGGATGAGTGGGTATTCGTTACCATCTTCCATCGTGATTGTCTCGTTAGAGTAACGAGTCGAACCAGAGATGAATTTGAACTCAGTCGTCGAGTCCATGAATACGACTTTACGGTATTCTGGGTGGATTCCTTGTTTCATTGCTTTTCAACTCCTTCGGCCCTAAGTATTCTTTCAACCTAGAGAAAGTTCACTAGAATATAATAGCACCCGGCTCACGGATTTACAAGTCTGTTTTCGTTTTTTTCACCGGGCGTCGACTCTTTTTCTTATCGGCCTCAAGCGCCGCAAAAAAGTCGAGGTTCGTTTTCGTTTCGCGGACCCGCCGCAAGAACTGATCGACGAAATCTGGCGACTCGTTCATCGTCCGTCGAATCGTCCAAAGCGAGTCGAGCTCGCCTTTGCCGAGCAGCAATTCTTCCTTGCGCGTTCCCGAACGACGGATGTCGATGGCCGGGAAGATTCGGCGTTCCGCGAGCTTCCGGTCGAGATGGAGCTCCATGTTGCCCGTCCCTTTGAACTCTTCATAGATGACGTCGTCCATGCGTGACCCTGTGTCAACGAGCGCCGTACCGAGGATCGTCAAACTGCCGCCGTCCTCGATGTTACGGGCCGCCCCGAAGAACTTCTTCGGTTTATGGAACGCGGCCGGGTCGATTCCGCCGGAGAGCGTCCGCCCGCTCGGTGGGACAGACAAGTTATACGCTCGTGTCAGACGCGTGATCGAGTCGAGCAGGATGACGACATCCTTCTTGTGTTCCACGAGACGCATCGCCCGCTCTAAGACGAGCTCTGAAATCCGGGCGTGGTTCTCCGGTGTCTCATCAAACGTCGAGTAGGCGACGTCTGCGCCCGGCACCGAGCGCTGGATGTCCGTCACTTCTTCTGGCCGCTCGTCAATCAAGAGAATGATCAACTCGACGTTCGGATGGTTCGTCGTGATCGAGTTGGCGATCTCTTTTAAAAGCGATGTCTTCCCGGCTTTCGGCGGGGCGACAATCAACCCACGCTGTCCAAATCCGACAGGCGCGATCATGTCCATGACGCGGACCGACAAGTGATTCGGCTCTGTCTCGAGCACCATCTGCTGTTCCGGGTAAATCGGCGTGAGCGCCGGGAAGTAATCCCGATTCCGAGTCGAGTCGGTCGTCTCACCGTTGACCGCTTCGACACTGAGCAGCCCTTGGAACCGTTCATTCTCTTTCGGTTTCCGGACTTTCCCCGTCACGAGGTCCCCGTTGCGAAGATTAAAGCGCCGGATTTGCGAGGCGGCGATGTAGATGTCTTCAGACGATTGAGAGTAGTTGATCGGTCGGAGGAAACCGAAGCCTCCGTCGTTTTGGGACTGCGGGTTTGGCGGGATGATCTCAAGGATGCCTTCGAGGAAATAAAGATCTTTCGATTCAGCCTGTGATTTTAAAATCCGAAACATGAGCTCGCGCTTGCGTGCCTCTCGATATTGGGGCACGTTCACTTCTTTCGCGATTTCATATAATTCTTTCAACGTCTTCGTCTCGAGTTCCCGAAGCGTGTAATTTTTAGCCGGTTCTGTCGTTTGACTCATTCAAGTCACCTGTCTTTCATGATTCTATATTTCAAAAATAAACATTCAATCCTCATTCATCTAATCACAATTCTGTCGAGCCGTCACTGTTTGAAAAACGGCTTCATGACAGTCTATTCCCCTATTGTTGAAAACATAACAGTCTTTTCCCTTTCTATGTAACAAACAAGTCTCTATTCTCGCATATTGTTTCAAATATGTTACAAGAAAACCGTTTTTGTCTCGCGATTGAAAAATGCCATCGGTCTTGCGCATGATATAGTTTATTTGCACAGGAAACCGGGTAATATCCGCAACTTGTGCTCGACTATTGTTTACACACATCGATCATATACAGCCACTTAGGGTTTTATTTTAAAAAACGGAGGGAAATATATTATGTTAAAGCGTTTCGCATCTATCATTGTCGCTGCCACTCTCGCTTTCTCGGGTCTTGCTTTCACAACAGGTGAACAAGCAGAAGCCGCTACCGGAACATTCGCTTACTCGAAAGTTAACGGCTTGAACATCCGCACAGCACCGTCGCTCAAATCGAAAGTCACGACAACGATGAACAAAGGCCAACGCTATACATACCTCGGTAAAGTTGGTTCGTTCTACAAAATCAACTACAAAGGGTCTCACCGTTATATCTCAGCTTCATCGACATATACGTACTTGAAGCCAAACACGAAAACAGCGACTGCGAAGAAAGTAACAACATCTTCTACATCAAGCGCTCGTACGAAACTCGTAGCCGAGTCGAAGAAGTACCTTGGTACACCTTACCGTTACGGCGGAACGACAACTTCAGGATTTGACTGCTCAGGTTACACAGGTCATGTCTACAAGAAAGCCATCAACAAATCGATTCCACGTGATTCACGTTCGCAATACGCAAACTCGAAAAAAGTTTCGAAGTCAGCGATTCAAGCCGGCGACCTCGTGTTCTTCTCACACAACGGCCGCACGATCCAACACGTTGGAATGGCACTCAGCAAAACACAAATGATCAACTCTGAAACAGGCGGCGTTAAATACGCGAGCTTCACATCAGGTTACTGGGCACCACGTTATGTCGGTGCAGGCACGTACCTCTAATTTAAACGATCAAACGACTCGGTTCATCGGAACCGAGTCGTTTTTTTCGTCTGGACGTTTCGTAACACCGTATCCGTGCTCGTCAACACCGAGAACGTCCCATCCGTCTCCAAGACGACAGCCTCGACTTGATTGAAATCCGTCCCGCTCGATCGAATCGCCTGCAACACTTCAATCTCGAGCACCCGTTCCCGGCGCATCGTTTCCTCTAAATATGTCCCGTCATAGTAAAGCAGTGCCGGCGTCGACTTGATCAGTTGATTCACACGTTTCGAGCGGGTCGCCAATTTGGCCATGACGTATTGCATGAACACGAGCGTCGCAAACGCGGTCAGTCCGTTCAGCAGCGGCGTCTGGCGACTCGTGAGTGTCGTCGCCAAAATTGATCCGAGCGCGACGGTGACGATAAAATCGAAGGCGTTCATTTTGGCAAGTGTCCGTTTACCGGAGACCCGCAAGATGAGGATGATCGCCAAATAGGCCCCCACCCCGGTCAGTATGATTTGTAGCATCGTTCGCAGTTGGTCCATCGTCTCCCTCCTTCTCTACTGCTGTTCCACGAAGCGCATCGATTCAATCCCTGTTCATCTTCCGTTCATCTGGCTTCGTTACGATAAAGCCATCACGTTGAAGGAGTTGTTTTATGCCATGGAAAAGATTTGGAGTCTTCGTTTGATTCGCCTCGCCGCGCTGTTCGGTCTCATCGGGACGGCGCTCGGATCGCACATGTCGGGTGCCGGCAGTTATGCCTTTCGTCCGATTCATGCCCACATTCTGCTCGCCGGTTGGCTATCGGTCTTCGCCTGGGGCGTCTTCTATCGCTTGTATGCGGTCCGGAACCAATTACTCGTCACGATTCACGGGTGGACGGCTGTCATCGGATCAATCGGATTGACGAGCGGGATGTGGCTCTATACGATGAACCCGTTCCAATGGAATGAGACCGTCACCCTCGTCTATTTCATTATCGGGGGCACGGTCTCATTAATCAGTTTCATTCTCTTTTTGATTGTCACGTTTATGATCGACCAGGACGAGCGGGGTTGAACCCTGCTCGTCATTTTTGTTTTAAGGCGCCTCGCGCATTCGTCGCTGCGAATACGACCATGATGACGCTCATCGCCCCGGCGACGGCAAGTCCAGCCGATAAGGCGCTCCAATCGATCGTTGGTTGCGTCAAGACGGCACGCATCCCTTCAAAAATATACGTCGTCGGATTGAACGTCGCCGCCACTTTCAGCCACTCGGCCTCAATCAACTCTTTCGGGACGAACGTCGTCGATAAGAAGATGAGCGGGAAGAACAAGAGCGTCCCGGCCTGGGCGGCCTGAGCGTTCCGTGTTTTCAGCGCGACACCGACCGAGTACCCAGCGAAACCGAGGCCGAACCCGATGGCGAGCAACACCGTGAACAAGAAACCAGGCAAACCGACCGGAATCGATAAGCCGAGCAAGAACGCCACCGCGAAGATGAGGAGTGTTTGGACGAGCAGTTGCAACATGCCGGCGATCATCGGGCCGAGCACGATCGCCGTCCGCGTCGCTGGCGTCAGAAGCAACCGGGCGAAGTAGCCGCTCTCGATATCACGGACGAGCGCTTGTCCCGTCCCCCCGGCCCCGCCGACCGCCCCTGAGACGATGGAGACCGGCAAGATGAAGTTCAAATAAGCGCTCCCTTCAAACTGAGGAAGCGACGCGACGCTCGACAATCCGCTCGTGTACACGAGTAGGAAGAACACCGAGATAATCAAGTTCGGGATGAATGAGAACGGATTTCGAATCGTCGTGACGAGACTCCGTTTCGTGAAGAGCCATGTCTCAGTCCACATCGGGCACACCTCCTTCGTATGACTCGCCGGTCACTTTCAAAAAGACGTCGTCGAGCGACGGTTGCTTCACGGTCAAACGTTCCGGTTGAAGCGACCGTTCATCGAGCTGACGCACGACTTCCATCAGCGTATGATCGACGAGCTCGAACGCTACGTGTTGCCCGGTCGCCGCATGACCGAACAGCGCAGCGGCTGCGGCCGCCTCTTGATCGCTGTGAAACGTCATCGCAATCGTCTCGCCGCCGACGAGTCGTTTCAACGCTTCGGCCGTCCCTTCACTGACAATTTTCCCATGATGGATGATGGCGATTCGGTCGGCCAGTTCATCTGCTTCTTCTAAGTACTGAGTCGTCAAGAAAATCGTCGTGCCGAACTCCTCGTTCAGCCGTCGCACCTCGTTCCAAATCTCGATACGGCTCGCCGGATCGAGCCCGGTCGTCGGTTCATCTAAAAACAAGACGGTCGGTCGATGGACGAGCGTGAGCGCCAAATCGAGACGGCGCCGCATCCCGCCCGAATACGTGCCGCTTCTCCGGTCGGCCGCCTCGGTGAGCGAGACGACACGAAGCAGTTCCTCGGCGCGCATCTCCGCCTCTTGTTTCGTCATCTTGAACAACCGCCCTTGCAGGACGAGCAGTTCCCGCCCGGTCAATACTTTGTCGATCCCGGTCTCTTGTAGGGCGACCCCAATCGATAGGCGAACGTCTTTCTCTTGTTTGACGACATCGAATCCGTTCACCCGCGCCTTACCCTCGGTCGGACGGACGAGCGTCGTCAACATTTGCACGGTCGTCGACTTCCCGGCCCCGTTCGGTCCTAAAAATGCGAAGATTTCCCCTTCCTGGACCGAGAACGAGATGCCATCGACGGCAGGGACATCTCCGAACGTCTTGACGAGTGACTCCACTTCAATCATCCTCACACACCTCCTGCCCTTCCTTTCCCGTTCTGCGTGCATTATAAATATGTAGGAACACATCAAAAAAGCCGCGGACATCACGTCCGCGACTCGAGAGAATTAAGGTTTCATGACCATTTTCGGTTTTTTCTTCAAGGAGTGGATGCCTTCGACGAAGCGGACCGTCCCCGACTTGGCACGCATGACGACCGAATGTGTCTGACCGCCCTGTCCGGTGAACTGAACGCCGCGGAGAAGCTCCCCGTCTGTCACGCCCGTCGCCGCGAAGATGCAGTCTTCGCCTTTGACGAGGTCGTCTAGAAGCAAAATCCGGCCCGTGTCGGCGATGCCCATGTCTTGGCAACGCTTCTCTTGGGCTTCGTCTTCAGGAAGCAGACGGCCTTGGAAATCACCGCCGAGGCACTTCATCGCGACGGCCGCGATGACACCTTCCGGCGCTCCGCCCGAACCGAGCAATAAATCGACCCCCGTTTTCGGGAACGCCGTGTTGATGGCCGCGGCCACGTCACCGTCTGGAATCAATTTGATGCGAGCACCGGTCGCCCGGACGCGTTGAATCATCTCTTCGTGACGGTCACGATGTAAAATCGTGACGACGACGTCTTCGACGTTCTTGTTCTTCGCCTTGGCGACGATGGCGATATTTTCTTCAATCGAATTATCGAGACTAATCAATCCGGCCGCTTCCGGACCTACGGCAATCTTGTCCATATACATGTCCGGCGCGTGCAGCAAATCACCGGCATCGGCGACAGCGAGGACGGCGAGCGCTCCCCACGTTCCGGTCGCGACGATGCTCGTCCCTTCGAGCGGGTCGACGGCGACGTCGAGACGTGAGCCGTATCCATTCCCGACTTTCTCACCGATATAGAGCATCGGCGCCTCATCCATCTCACCTTCACCGATGACGACGACCCCTTTCATCGGGATCGTATCGAACACTTCACGCATCGCGGTCGTCGCCGCGTCGTCCGCTTCTTCTTTCAAGCCTTTACCCATCCAGCGAGCCGAAGACAGCGCTGCCGCTTCTGTGACCCGGACCAATTCCATTGATAAACTACGTTCCACCCGAATTCTCCCCTTTGTTACTCGGACACCTCATCGACCCAGGCGAGGGCGCCGAGTTGTTTTAGTTTGCCGACGAAATCGACATAAGAATCGTTCAATTTTTCCGCATGGATCACCGTGGATTCGCCACTCGCCTGAAGTCCTGCCAAGACGAGTGCCGCCCCGCTCCGTGCGTCCGCACATTCCATCTCCGCATTGGCGAGCGTCGACCCACCACGGATGACGGCCGAAGCGTCCTCGAGCGTGATCTGTGCGTTCATCCGTCGCATTTCCGCGATATGGCGGAAGCGTTGGGCGTACAGTTTATCCGTGACGACACTCGTCCCGTCTGCTTTCAACAGCGCGGCCGACATGATTGGTTGCAGGTCGGTCGGATATCCCGAATAGTGGAAGACGCGAATATCGATCGGACGGAAGGCGTTCGCCCGTACTGTGATCGATTCCTCGTCCACTTCGACTTCAGCCCCGTAATCCATCAACTTTTGGATGACACCTTCTAAGTGGGTCGGGATGACGTTTCGAACCGTCACTTCCCCTGCCACCGCACCAAAAATCATAAATGTCCCGGCCTCTAAGCGGTCAGGAATGAGTGTGTGCGTGCAGCCGTGTAATTTGTCGACCCCTTTAATGCGAATCTCGTCGGTCCCTGCCCCGATGACATGTGCCCCCATCGAAGTGAGCATCGTCGCGACGTCGACAATTTCCGGGTCGATGGCCGCGTTCTCGATGACGGTCGTCCCGTCTGCGAGTACGGCCGCGAGCATGGCGCTCACCGTCGCCCCGAACGAACGAAGGTCGAGATAAATCCGATTCCCTTCCAACTTTTCAGCGTTCACATGATAGAGTCCCGATTCGTTCTCGACTTTAATCCCGAGACGTTCGAGTGCTTTCAAATGTAAATCGATCGGTCGTGGACCAATCGCATATCCACCGGGAAGCCCGACGGCCCCTTTCCCAAAACGAGCCGCAAACACCCCGAGCAAATAGACAGCGGCTCGGACTTTACGCGTTTCTGAGCCGAGTAGCGGCATGGCGACAGCGTCTTTCGCATGAAGCGTCATCCGCTCCCCGTCCCGTTCAATCGCGACCCCGAGTTCTTGTAATAGACTGAGCATCACTTCGACGTCCTCGATCACGGGGACGTTTTCAATCGTCACCGGTTCTTCCGTCAACAGTGCTGCGACGAGACAAGGCAAGGCGCTCTGTTTGGCACCGCTAATGTCGACTGTTCCTTCAAGCTTTTGCTGTCCTACGATATGGAGAATTTCCACGATGATCAAACCTTTCTGCGACAAACTTATTTGGATTGAGCGTTGTTCCAATCCGCTAAGAATTGCTCGATCCCTTTGTCAGTGAGCGGATGTTTCATCATCTGTTCGATGACTTTGTACGGCACCGTGGCGATGTCAGCGCCAAGAAGGGCTGCTTTCGTCGCGTGAACCGGATGGCGAACGGAAGCCGCGATGATTTCCGTCTCGATCCCATGAATAGCAAAGATATTGGCAATCGTCTCGACAAGGTCGAGGCCATCTTGACCGATATCGTCGAGGCGACCGATGAATGGCGAGACGTATGACGCGCCGGCCCGAGCCGCAAGTAAGGCTTGGTTGGCGTTAAAGATGAGTGTCACGTTCGTCTTGATGCCGAGCTGTGAAAACGTATTGACCGCTTCCATACCTGCTGGCGTCATCGGTACCTTGACAGTAATATTCGGCGCGATGGCCGCAAGTTCCTTTCCTTCTTCCACCATACCCGCTGCGTCGAGCGCAATAACTTCCGCGCTGACTGAGAGATCCCCGACGATCTCACAGATTTCGCGTAGCCGTGTATGGAAATCGACGCCTTCTTTGGCGACGAGCGATGGATTCGTCGTCACGCCCCCGATGACGCCCATCTGATGAGCTTTCTTGATGTCTTCCACGTTTGCCGTATCAATGAAAAAACGCATGTACAATTCCTCCTCGAATGGTGTTGTGATCGCTTACACTTCTTATTATGAGGAAATTGTCATGGAATTGCTACACCCTTTACGTCAATGCGGCGATGGCGAACATCGATCCGATGAGTAAACCAACGCCGACAAGCGTCCCCACTGCCGTCCATCGTTTCACGTTTTTTTATTTTGTCTCAAACTCTTGATACGGCCCTTTCTTCAAGCGCTCCGATCCATGCGTCTCGATCCAAAGTCCGACCGCGGTCTCTTCGTCGGTCACGAGGTTGCCTGTATACGTGAACGGGATGATTTCTTCGGGTCGACGGAGCATGTCGAACCGCTCCCGCCGTGTCGCGATGTTCGCCCCGATCCAGTAGAGCCGTTTCGGTGTATAGAAAACTGGCACGCTATCTCCGATAAAATACTGAATCCACTGTTCGAACGCGGCGAGATCGCGTTGGTCGAACAAGATTTCCATTGAATCCTCCTCGGTCATGATGGCGAGCATCGGGCACAACTCAATCGTCCGTCGTCTATAGGGATGCGGCATGGCCGCTTCTGTCTTTCGGACGATGGCCGGGAAGAAGACGACTTGCTTGATCGCATCGAGCGGGAACGATTGCTCGACTGACTCACCTAGCTCGTGCCGATACGTCGTCCCCTCAATATGTGTCGCGGTCACTTGATAGTGCGATTGGTGCCGCTCTTTCCAGAACAGCTGGCGAAACAGTTGCAAGAACCGATACACGCCGTAACCGCCGAGTGCAGTGAGTGACAACAGCGGAATCAACCACGGTTTCGGATTCATGAGGATGAGAATGACCGGCAGCGCGGCAAAGGCCAACGTTATACCAATTATAATGATGGGACCGACGATATAAAAAATGCGCCAAAATGATTCTGTCGAACGTTCTTGATACTTCATGCAAACTCCCCCTTTTCATCTATATACGGTACCCTAACCGCTTACGTTTCAATAAAAAAAGCCGGTTCTCACAGGGAGAACCGACTGATGTGACAGGATTATGCTTGGTTGCTTGAACCGAACTCACGCATTTTTCCAGTAACGACGTTGTAGATCGCTTCGACACCAGGGCCGATGACTTTACGTGGGTCATATACTTTCGAGTCCGTGTTGAGCTTCTCACGTACGGCACGAGTCCATTCTTGTTGGCACTCTGTGTTAACGTTGATTTTGCTGTGACCGAGCTCGATTGCTTTTTTGATTTGGTGCTCAGGAATACCTGAACCGCCGTGAAGAACGAGTGGAGTTTTAGTCGCTTCTGCGATTTCTTCCATCTCTTTGAAGCCGAGTTTTGGCTCGCCTTGGTATTCTCCGTGTACAGAACCGAGTGCTGCCGCAAGAGCGTCAACTTTCGCTTCTTTAACGACACGTACACACTCGTCGAGGTCAGCGTATTGTACGCCGCCGACAACGCCGTCTTCTTCGCCGCCGACTGTGCCGACTTCCGCTTCAACTGAAGCGCCTTTAGCGTGTGCATATTCAACGACTTGTTTCGTCATTTCGATGTTCTCTTCGATCGGGTGGTGTGAACCGTCGATCATAACAGACGTGAAACCAGCGTCGATCGCTGCTTTACACTTGTCGAAAGATGAACCGTGGTCGAGGTGGATTGCAACTGGAACAGTGATGTTGTAGTCGTGCATGAGACCTTCAGTCATTTTAACAACTGTTGTGAAGCCACCCATGTACTTCGCTGCACCTTCTGATACACCGAGGATAACTGGTGATTTCTCGTCTTCCGCAGCGCGAAGAATCGCTTGCGTCCACTCGAGGTTGTTGATGTTGAATTGGCCGACTGCATACTTGCCTTCGAATGCTTTGTTAAGCATTTCTGTCATTGATACTAATGGCATAATGACATCCTCCTGTCTGTTCGCTATTGTGCACTATGGGAAAAGTGCTCCCGTGCAATTCGTTCCCATTATAACACACGTCGAAACGTGTGCCTATGCTATTCGGGCATAGAAATGGCTCTGCGCAAGCGTTTACATATGTCATCTTCGTGACGAATCACTAGATTTTTAGGACTTCTTTCACTTTTTCAATCATGCCATAAATATCGAACGGCTTTTCGAATTGCGCGGTGATGCCCAGGCGTTGCACTTCTTCGAGTGTCGATTTCTCGCCGAACGCGGTCATGATCATGACCGGGGTATCAATGTCTCGTTGACGCATGTTTCGAAGCACCTCGTGGCCGAACATGCGCGGCATGTTCATATCGAGCAATACTAAATCATATCCGTTCTGTTCAAGCATTTCCCAAGCACTCAGTCCGTCATTCGCCGTGTCGACCTCAATGCCGAGGTTTTGGAACACCTGCGCCAACATCAACCGAATCCCGTCTTGGTCGTCTGCGATCAACATCCGTGACATCCATCTACCTTCTCTCCATATTTTGCAATACTCTAACCATACCAAATCCAATTTCATTTGGCGACGCGACTATTTTGAAATCAAGGCAACGGTATTGCTACCGGTTCATCGGTCTGTTCGTCCTTCAGCTGGGCCGGCACTTCCGACTCGGCTACCGGTTCGTACGCGGTCACCCGTCCCTCATCTTTGACATATACTTTCAAAAAATCACCTTCAGCCAAGCGCGTCGGGTCCTGGAACGTAATCGGGCGTTTTTTCCCATCTTCGTCATAGCCGATCATCTCATACGTGTATGTCGTTCCTCGGTCGATCACTTCCGCACTCGGTACTTTCGCGTAGTAGACGTCGGCAAAGAGCCGATTCGTGTCGACGAATTGCCAGCCGAGAAATAAGATGAGAACGATGCCACTAATCGTAAGTCCTCGTTTCATCGCATATCCCCCACTCTCCTCGTTTCCATCTTGTTCAATACCATCGTGTCCCCATTTCTAAACACTCGGCACGCTGATATACTGAACACATGAAACGAATGGGAGTTACATGATGAAGCAATATTTGTTATACGTGTTGTTCGTCTTGGTGCTTGGAAGCATGGTCGCACTTGTGGTGAACGTCTTCGGGGAAGACAAAGAAGAGACACCGCTCGCCGCGGCCATCGAGACCGATCTCGAGGAATTGCCGGAGACGTTCGCCGTCTTGTCCGAGACGTTCGATGAGCCAATCGCAGACAGTGACATCGCCCGCATCAAAAAGCTGGCTTCTAACCCGGACCTCGACGAAGCGGACGTGCACGCGCTCGGCACAATCGATGTGATCTTCGAAGGACGACCGACCACGCTGACACTCGAAACAGAAGTGTACCGTGAGGACGGTATATATCTTTATCTTTATTTTCTCGGCGAACCGGACGTCGTCGAGGCGCTCGACGAACGCATCATGGCGTACTATGAAGAACTGGGCATATGAAAAGGAACCTCGCCGCGGCGAGGTTCCTTTTGGTTCATTTCATTATTCAACGGTCACTGGGACAACGGCGAGATCAATCTCTTTCTCGACTTCGGCCCGTTCTTCGGCGAGACGAGCGTCCGACCATTTGAAGACATCAGCCATGCAACGGAGCACGCCGTCTTTATAGTCGCGGACGAAATCGATGTCGAAGAACATCGCCCCGGTCCGGCGTACGAGGAAGTCGATGGCCCGAACGACCGACTCTTCTTCAATGCCGTACATGAGTTGTGCATAGACGTACTCTGGAAGGTCGTACGCGTTCGAGTCCATCCGCTCGATGACACGATCGATGTTCGATCCGTATAGACGAACGAGCTGCTCGGCTTTGACGTCATCGAGACCAAGGTTTTTCAGTTCAGCCTTCTTCTTCGTCAAGAAGTCATCGAACCCTTTCGAGCCACCGACATGGCCGCCCGACATCGGCATATGCTTCGTACGCGAGGCGAGGAAGACGATGCCCTCTTCTTGTTTGAGCAGTTTCGCCACCAAATCGACGACCGTCTCTGACATCTTGCGGTAACCCGTCAACTTCCCGCCGGCGATTGTAATCAAGCCACTCTCTGACTGCCAGACCTCATCTTTACGTGAAATCTCAGACGGGTCTTTGCCTTCTTCATAGATGAGCGGACGAATCCCGGCCCAGCTCGACTCGACGTCGTCTGCCGTCACGTTGACATCTGGGAACATATAGTGAATCGCCTCTAAAATATAGTCACGATCCTCGGTCGTCATACGTGGGTGAGCCTTGTCCTTATCGAAGAACGTGTCCGTCGTCCCGACGTACGCCTTGCCGTCACGTGGAATCGCGAACACCATCCGTCCGTCCGGTGTATCGAAGTAAATCGCTTGCTTGAGCGGGAATTTCGATTGGTCGATGACGAGGTGAATCCCTTTCGTCAAGCGGAGCATCTTCCCTTTGTTCGAGCCGTCCTGTTCGCGGAGCACGTCGACCCAAGGACCGGTCGCATTGATGACTTTCTTCGCATAGACCTCATACGTCTTGCCGTCGATTTGGTCCTCGACGTGCACGCCGACGACTTTGCCTTGCTCATAGATGAGACCGGTCACTTTCGAGTAGTTCATTAAGAGGGCACCGTGATTGGCCGCCTCTTTCGCAACTTCAATCGTCATCCGAGCGTCATCCGTCCGATATTCGACGTAATATCCGCCACCGACAAGACCGTCTTTTTTGACGAGCGGTGCTTTTTGAATGACTTCATCCGGTTTCAACATCAACCGGCGCTCTGCGCGTTTAACGCCGGCCAAGAAGTCGTACACCATCAAGCCGACTGCGGTCGAAAGTGGTCCGAACGTGCCGCCTTTATGCATCGGCAACAGCATGCGCTCCGGTGTCGTGACGTGTGGCCCGTTCTCATAGACGATCGCCCGCTCTTTACCGACTTCAGCAACGAGTGCGACTTCGAACTGTTTCAAATAACGTAAACCTCCGTGGACGAGTTTCGTCGAGCGGCTCGACGTTCCGGCCGCGAAGTCTTGCATCTCGAGTACGGCCGTCTTCATCCCACGGGATGCGGCATCGAGCGCAATCCCGGCACCAGTGATGCCTCCGCCGACGACGAGAATATCATGGCGTTCCCCCGTCAATTGTTCGTATCGTTTGGCACGTTCTTTCGCTGAGAAATTTCTGATTTCCATCTTGTCCCCTCCTATAATGAATCCGGTCAGATGTATATGAAAAGAGACCACAACAAAACAAGGCTTCGCCCCCCATGTCGTGGTCTCTCTGTAGTCTCCAACCGGTTATCAACTTTTCTCCTGTATTATACCCTATTCTCACGTCTTCAACCATCGACCCGCTCACCGAGTGTGCAACCTGCCCCTCAGAAAGCGTCCTGCTCGCAATTTCGAAAAGAGACGACTAGACTTCAAGGTATCACCAACAAGGAGGAGTTTTTATGAAACGCATGTTACAACCTTTCCAATTTAAAAACGGCGTCGAGCTCCACAACCGGCTCGTCCTCGCGCCGATGACGCACTATTCGTCTGAACCGACGGGTGAAGTGTCAGAGCACGAACTCGCCTACTACCGGAAGCGGGCCAAGAACGTCGGACTCGCCATCACGGCATGTGCTTACGTGACCGAGGACGGCAAAGGGTTCCCGAACGCTTTCGGTGTGAACGACGACAAGTTCATTCCAGGGCTGCGCCAGCTCGCCGAAAGTCTAAAAGCGGAAGGCGCGAAAGCGATTCTCCAAATCTTCCATGCGGGACGCATGTCTCCTCCGGAACTCGTACCGAACGAACAACCGGTAAGCGCAAGTGCCGTCGCACCGGTCCGTGAAGGGGCCGCCACTCCACGTGCCCTCGAGACCGAGGAAGTCGAAGCCATCATCGAGGCGTTCGGCGATGCGACACGTCGTGCCATCGAGGCCGGCTTTGACGGCGTCGAGATTCATGGGGCGAACACATACTTGATTCAGCAGTTCTTCTCACCCCACTCGAACCGACGCGACGACCGCTTCGGCGGCGACGTGAACGCACGTCTCACATTCCCGCGTGAAGTCATCCGCTCGGTGAAACGTGCGGCCGAAGGCACAGACGACTTCTTGATCGGTTACCGCTTCTCACCGGAAGAAGTCGAAAAGCCGGGTATCACGCTCGACGATACGGACGTATTGATCGATATGTTGCTCGAAGAAAACCTCGATTACCTCCACGCCTCGCTCTGGAACTTCAACATCGGTTCAATGCGGAACGAGAACGTGACGGAGCGGTCGATTGATCGCATCGCCAAACGCATCAACGGTGCCATCCCGCTCATCGGAGTCGGACAGCTCCAGCGCCCAGGTCAAGTCGAAGACGCACTGAACGTCATCGACCTCGCCGCGCTAGGTCGCGAACTCATCATCGACCCGGATTGGCTCGAGAAAGTGAAAGACGACCGAGAAGACGAGATCGAGACCGAACTCGACTTGAACAAGCAAGCCGAACTCGCCGTACCGGCTCCGCTCTGGAACGCCATCACGACACGCGCCGGCTGGTTCCCAATCAAAGACCAAGCCGTCAAATAAACCATGATCCGCAGACTTCGCGTCTGCGGATTTTTTTGTTTCCACCCAATCCATCGAGCGGTGTGAGAAATAAGATATGCTATGGACACAATTCCGTCACATTTTTCATCTTTTTCACCACTCCTTTCGTGTTGACCTAACTTTGCAAGCCTTCTCCCCCTTCGTAAGCTAAGGACAGGAACCGTTTCCTCCATGAGACTGCTGGACAAGCCACGCTTGCGCCACGACTGTCTGTTTGACCGTCTTTTGAAAGGGGCATATGATGTATGACAAAAAAGCCAATCGATCTCGATGCGTACAACAAACAGCTCAATCAACACCAACAGCGGACGAAACAAATCGCTGAAACGTATCGACAAAAAAGCAAGGAACTCGAACACCACCTCGAATCATCCACTCGTTCCCGTGAAGAAACGCTCGCACGAGAAATCGCCGAGTTGAAACAAGCGACCAAGCGGAACGTTCCACGCGATAAATAAACAGTTCCGAACTGTACGACGAAAGAAGTGAATCATCCGGTGGAAAACAAAATCAAGCGCCAATTTCTGAATCACCTGCATCGTGACAAAAATTTGTTCGATGACTTTCAGCATGTGGATAACTTTTATACGCTCGACCAACAGATCGTGAGCGCGCTCCGCAGCGCCCACCCGATTCGGGCCGAGCAACTGCTCGAGACGCTAACGCTCGACCTACTGAAACTCCCGGTCGCGGATGAATATATGAGTGTCCGTTTCTATTACCGCGGTCTCGTCTATCACGTCATCCGCTTGATCCCGGTAGACAATCCGAACGTCCAAACCGCACTCAATTACACGAGCGCACTTCTCACCTTAATCGATGAACTGACGACGACGCTCGATTTTCTCTACGCCATTCCCGTCATTGTCGACCATTTGACGAAAATGATGGCGTTTCTCTCCCCTCCCGTCTCGACCAATCCGAATGTCACGACGGCCATCCATTTGATTGAAGACCACTTGAAAGAACCGACGTTGTCACTCCCGTGGATCGCCCAGCAAACCGGGTTGTCGAACAATTACTTGTCGGCTCTGTTCAAACAGGAAGTAGGCGAGAGTGTACCGGAACGAATCCGGCGGCGACGCATCGACGCGTCCATCGCCGACTTGCTCGGGACGAACTTACCGATCTGTGCCATCGGCGAGAAATATTGTTTCGCCTCGTGCACGGCCTATATCAATACGTTCAAGACATATAAACAAATGACCCCGCTCCAATACCGCCAACTGTTCCACATATGAAAAGCGCTAAGCCTCTACCGAGTCTTAGCGCTTTCTGTCATCCATTCTTCTCGCAACATGCCCATGCGAATCGAGTCGTAACGCACGTCGTCGACGACGCGCACCTGACGAATCCGACCTTCGAGTTGCATGCCGACCTTCGTGGCCACTTTCATCATCCGCTCATTGCCGGACCACGTCGTCAATCCGACCCGGACCGTCGGCAACGTCTCGAACAAGTGCGTGACCCATAGCTTGAGCGCCCGCGTTCCGATGCCCCGATTCCAGCGATCGGCTTGATGGAGGATGATCCCGACCTCGAGCCAGTTCTGACCCGCATCTTCATAATAGAAGGAAACCGTCCCGTAGACGGTCCCATCGACCTCGATGACCCACATGTCGTCACGCCCGACGTGCTCGTCGGCGCTCTCGCGATACACCTCATACGTCTGCGCCCGATGTTCAAAATACGGCGCGTCCCACTTCTTGAATTCTGGTGCCTCATCCTTATACATCAATTCCCATAACCGATCCAAGTCGCGTACCTCGATCGGTCGAATCAGTAACTCCTCATCAAGAATCATACCCTCGTCCTCTCTATCAGTGCTGCTATACTCTTTCAAGGAATCAGTTCGAATTCCCTTTTTTCCGCTTTCGCCAGACGAGCGCCAAGATGACGAGCAAGAGACTCGCCGTCACCGAGACGATGGCGAACGGACTCGCACCGGTGATGAACAATTCGCCGAGCGAGACCGAATAGGCGAGACCGAACGACGTGACGAGCTTCGCCCCAATCGCAATCAACGCGAATCGAGGGAACGGTACTCGGCTGAACCCGGCCGCGAGACAAATGATCTCGTCAGGCAAGATTGGAATGATGAACAAGACAAGTAAGACACCGAGACCATATTTGTCCACATACCGGTCATACGTCGCGAGCTTGTCAGCATCGATGAGACGCATGATTCGTTCTCGTCCGAACCGGGCAAGTCCGTACATGACGAGAATGCCGAGCGTCGTCGCGACGCTTCCAATCAAGGCCGCTCGGAGCGGCCCAAGGGCGACACTGCCAATCGGGACACTGACCGCTTCCGGGACCGGGAGCGCGATCGGTTGCAGGAAGCTGAAGGCGGCGAACAACCACATCGCCTGGTCCTCGTACTGTTCGAGCAGCCGCTCGAGCCCGTAAGAATCGTATAAAACGAGACCGAACGAGACGTAATACACGAAGACGAACAATAGGAACAACGTGAACGTGACTTTGAGCATCTGTTTCAAGTACGTATTCGACCCTTCACGAATCGATCGCAACAGACCGATCGAGAGTGCGAGCAACACGATCCCGGTCCATCCAAGTTGATAAGGGAGCAATAGCGTCGGCAAGACGACGAACGGCAACAGGCTGAGCGCGACGAGCGCGCCTCCGTATCCGATATACACCATCATTCGTTTCTGCATGTCGCATCGCCCTCTCCCCATTCTACTCTTAGTGTACCCGGATTCCTGCCTCGATGTATCCATCTGGGGCTACGGAATGTATCAGCCTTTTGCCCGAGAAAAAAGGCCACAGTCTGATGAGAGACTGTGACCTAACACTCACTCGCCGAGTGAAGCTTGGATGAAATCGTGGAACAAGCGTTGTGGACGCTCCGGACGCGAAATGAGTTCTGGATGGAACTGTGACGCGACGAACCACTTGTGCTCTGGAATCTCGATGATTTCGACGAGACGGCCGTCCGGGCTCGTTCCTGAGAACTTGAACCCTTCCGCTTCGAACGCCTCACGGTACTCGTTGTTGAACTCGTAACGGTGACGATGGCGCTCGTAGACGAGCTCTTGATTGTAAGCCGCATGTGCTTTCGTGCCTGGCTCGAGCTTACATGGATAGAGGCCGAGACGGAGCGTGCCGCCGAGGTCCTCGATATCTTTTTGCTCTGGGAGAAGGTCGATGATCGGGTAGTCCGTCGTCGGATCGATCTCCGCCGAATGGGCGCCATCGAGCTTCAAGACGTTGCGGGCGAACTCGACCGTCGCAAGCTGCATGCCGAGACAAATCCCGAAGAATGGGACGTTGTTCTCACGGGCATAACGTGTCGCTTCGATTTTCCCTTCGATTCCGCGTTCTCCGAATCCGCCTGGGACGAGAATCCCATCAGCATCCCCGAGAATCGTCTCGACGTTTTCCGCCGTCACATCTTCTGCGTTGACCCAATCGATATCGATGTCCGCGTTGAAGGCGTAACCGGCGTGTTTGAGCGATTCCGCGACCGAGATGTACGCGTCACGAAGTTCAACGTATTTCCCGACGAGGGCGATTTTCACCTTCTTCTCGAGGTGCGTGACCGTGTGCACGAGCTCTTTCCAAGCCGTCATATCCGCAGCTGGCGTGTTGAAGCCGAAGTAGTCGTTGACGAGTTGGTCCATCCCTTGTTTTTGAAGGTTGAGCGGTACTTCATAAAGGGTTGATGCGTCTTGTGCTTCGATGACCGCTTCTTTGCGCGTGTCACAGAACAAGGCGATCTTTTCACGCATATCTTCCGGAATGTCGTGCTCGGTACGGAGGACGATGATATCCGGTTGAATCCCGTAACTGCGAAGCTCTTTGACGCTGTGCTGCGTCGGTTTCGTCTTCATCTCACCGGCAGCGCGAAGGTAAGGGACGAGCGTACAGTGGACGTACATGACGTTCTCTTTGCCGATGTCGTTCTTCACTTGACGAATGGCCTCAATGAACGGAAGCGACTCGATGTCCCCGACTGTTCCACCAATCTCTGTGATGACGACATCTGCGTTCGTCTCGCGACCGGCGCGGAAGACACGGTCTTTAATCTCGTTCGTGATGTGCGGGATGACTTGGACCGTACCCCCGTTATAATCGCCACGGCGTTCTTTTTTCAAGACCGTCGAGTAGATGCGACCTGACGTCACGTTGGCGTTTTGCGACAAGTTGATGTCGATGAAGCGCTCGTAGTGACCGAGGTCAAGGTCCGTCTCAGCGCCGTCATCTGTGACGAACACCTCGCCGTGCTGGTACGGGCTCATCGTCCCTGGGTCGATATTGATATATGGGTCAAACTTTTGAATCGTCACGTTCAAACCTCGGTTTTTGAGTAGACGTGCGAGCGAAGCGGCTGTGATCCCTTTACCGAGTGAAGATACTACCCCACCTGTTACGAAAATATACTTTGTCATCATCATTCTCCTCTCTTGAATGCCACAACGGGAAACGAAAAAACAAAAAAAGCAAAAGTGCCCCCACTGAAATGGAGGACACTTTTGCTGCATCGTTACGTGCTAAACTAGCCCATGACTAATTTACGTCAGAGACGATGCAGTCGTCAAGTCATTATTTTTTCTTTTTTTCAACTATCAAAAAAGAAAAAGAGACACGCCTAGCCGGGACAAATGCCCGGCTTTTTGCGGTCTCTTATAAATCATCCTCGTCTTCAAGGTCGAGGTCGTCGTCCAAGTCTTCGTCCTCGAACTCGTCAAGGCCTTCCACTTTTTCGGCTTCATCCTCGGCATCGAACTCAGATGCGTCAAAATCTTCACCTTTTGCAAAGACGTCAAGGTCGTCTTCAATGTCGACGATGCCTTCATCTGTCTCATCGATCCCTTCTTCGAACTCATCGAGCTCACCGCGTTGGCGTGCTTCGATGACGAGATCTTCGTCTGACTTATCGAACGGATACCAAACACGAAGCGCCCAACGGTTAGCTCCCAAGTTGACGAATAGTCCGTCGATGTTCATGTCCGTGTAGAGTTGCGCGATTTTCTCGAGCTCTTCCTCTTCACTTGCGAACGTATAGTTTTGTCTGATCAGCTCACGGATCTCATCAAATGACACTGGTTGCTCGCCAGTCTTTTGAAGAATTTCGTAAACGAAATCAATCAACGATTTATTCATTAAAGGACACTCCTTTTCCGTCACTAGTTAAACATCACTCCTCATTATAAACAAAACCGATATGAAAAAGCTAGAGGAAATTATTTTGAAGTTTCAACGTTTTTTTGGATGCTTAACCAATAGAGCGTAATCAATCCAACGTTGAAGATCCACGTCAGTCCGAGCACCCCAAGCATCCAATCGCGTGGGACTTTGAAGGACAACTCCGCATTGACCGACTGGCCGGTATATAGACCGTAGCCGAGCAATCCGACCATGAGCGCGGAATACGCGACGACCATCCCGAACCGTTTCCATAGTTGCAACAGCAACGAGGCAAACTCTTTATTGCCCCCATACGATGCATATAGATAGACGTGACCCGCACTCGCATACATCGTCTGGACGTACCCACTCACAAACAAGACCGGGATGAACACGAGCGGCTCCAAGAATCTGAGGAAGAATAGCAACGACGTGGCGAGCAGGACGTAATACGGATGACGCGCCACATCGAACACACGGTTCAATAATATCCAGCCGATGACGCCCGCCAAGAACGGCATGAACACATAGAACAAGAGCACTTGAAACGAATATAGCGCCAGACTGACGAATACGGCGCCAATCAACGTCCAACCGCCGAACAATCCGACGACGAACGAGAGCAACTGGACTTGCCGTGTTTTGGTCGCACTGACGTACGTTCTCGTCCGCTCCTGGAACAATACCCATCCGACGTACCCGAGCAGAATAATCATCAATAAAAAGATTTCCACGTACCCGCTCGCCCCTTCCAACAGGCTGAGGAGACGGCTCACCAACGTGAACACGGTGACGGTGATGAAGGCAAGCACGAACTTCCCGGTCGCCCACGTCCACGTCGCCGTTTTCTCGAGCGGCAACTTTCTGACAAACGACCATTGAAGAACGAGACTGACGAGGAATAGAAGGACGGCCCCGTTATACGATTGCGTCAGGATATAGGAGAAGGCGACAATCCAAGCAATGAGCGTGAGCACAAGCGGTAACGAACTCCCTTTCTCATCTGACGGTTGTTTTGGTGCCGATAATTCGCTTAGCTGTGACAGAATCGTCGTCATAATCGACCCGACACCGATTGATCCGACACCGACAAGAAAGGCGCTCAATTCGATGGCCCAGCCAAACGGCCACAAGAAGCAGACAAGGCCCGCGACCAAGACGGATAATGCCAACAAGAATGTCCGTTTCGAGCCTAGCCGCCCGATGACATACACCCATAACAATAGCCCCGACATACTCGCCACATAAAAAATCATGAACGGGATTAATCGTCCTGAGCCTTCTTCCACTGCCATAAGTGATAAAAATAAGATTTGAGGCAAAATTTGACTGCTGAGGGCACTGACAATCGTCAATAACATGACCGTGTTCTTCAAACGGAACATCTCATTTCTCAAAAATGGCCGAATCCATCTCTCTTTCTTCTCTTTCCCGCTTCTAGTGCGAAAACAACCAGCTTCATCGCACATCGATTTCTCAGTTTTTTCACATGTTTGCCGATATAAAGGAGAACGCTATTTTAGCTGTATGAGAAAAAGGAGAATGAATCATGGCACTGTTCCGTAAAGCAAAACCTGCCGCCTACGCCGCGTCGATCGGCTTTCCCGATGTGGCGACGATCGCGCAACCAAACGACCCGAATTTGAACGTACGCACCCATTATATGGGCTATACGGCGTCGCAAGTGAAACAACTTCAAAACATGGCCCCGCTCGTCGAAGCGGTGTTAGATGACGTACTTGAAAACGTGCTCGACCACTTGATGTTGCAACCCGAGATGGTCCAACTCGCCAACGCCTCATCGACGCGTGAGCGTCTGAAAAAAGTGTTCGCCGACTACTTCCGTAGCCTGTTGACCGGAAAGATCGATGACAAGTTCCTCGCCATGCGCAAGCGGATGGGGCAAACGCATCATCACTTCTCGGTACCGGTCGTCTGGTTCCTCGCGACGTATTCCGCCTTCAACACGTTGCTCATCCCAAAAATCGTCGAGGCGTATCAACACGACCCGGCCACGATGACTGAGTCGCTCCTCGCTTTGTCTCACGCGATGAACTTGGACGCTCAAATCGTCACCGAACAATATGTCGACGCCCGCCTCGATGAAATCGAATCGGCGAACGTCGCTCGGGCGGCGCTACTTCATGACGTGAGCCGCGTCAGCACAGAAGTCGCGACGACGATGGAACAGACCGGTCACGCCATGTCCGAGACGAGCAAGCGGGCCCATCAAGTCTTGTCCGAGACCGAACAGACGGAGAAGATGAGCCGCCACTTGATGAACTTGACGCATACGAACGGCGAACAAATCGAACAGATGGAGACCGAGTTCAAGCAATCGGCGACGTACGTCGATGCCTCGCTCGAACGGATCACCGCCCTCAAGGACGGTTCACAAGACATCGTCAGCATGACCCGGAGCATCGAACAGATCGCCAATCAGACGAACTTGCTCGCCTTGAACGCATCGATTGAAGCGGCCCGGGCCGGTGAGCACGGTAAAGGCTTCGCCGTCGTCGCCACCGAGGTGCGCACGCTCGCCGAGAACGCCAAACAGCTGAGCAGTCAAATCAACGTCCTCATCCATGAGAACGAGACGAACATCGCCGCCCTGCTCGATCAGATGGGACAGATGCATCGGACGAACGACGAGGCGATGCGTCAACTCGGTGCCGTCAAAGCAGGCTTCTCGACCGTCAAAGACGAGATGGGCAATTACGTCCTGTCGTTCGAACGGAACAAGCAAGACCTCGGCCAAATGGTCGAGACGATCTCAGCCATCAACGAGACGACGCAAGGCTTATCGCACTTGACGTCTTCTTTACTAGCTACGTCCGAAATGCACTGACGACAAAACAAGGCACGGTCCGCGGACTGTGCCTTGTTTGTTATTGAACGAGTGGTTCTGGTACTTCAATCGGAGCGAGGGAGCGATCAAGCAATTCGACGACGTCGAACGTGCCGACCGTCTCATCGACTTCTTTCGCTTTCGTCCCGTCCGAGAGCATCGTCAAGCAGTACGGACACGCCGAACCGATGACAGTCGGCTTCGTCTCGAGCAGCTGCTCGGTCCGAGCCACGTTGACACGCGTCCCGACTTTCTCTTCTTGCCACATGAGACCGCCGCCAGCGCCGCAGCACATGCCGTTCTCACGGTTCCGTTCCGCCTCAACGAGTTCGACACCCGGGATGCGTTCCAAGACGAAACGTGGGGCGTCGTAAATGCCGTTATAGCGCCCGAGGTAGCACGAGTCGTGATAGACGACCCGCTCGTTCACGGAGAAGTCCGGTTTGACCCGGCCCGTATCAAGCAGCTCGGCGAGGAGCTCTGTATGGTGATACACTTTCACACCCGTGAGCCCGAAGTCCGGATACTCGTTTTTGAACGTGTTGTACGCGTGCGGGTCGACCGTGACGATTTTCGTGACCCCATACTTCTCGAACAGCTTGATGTTCGCTTCGGCAAGCTCTTGGAACAACAGCTCGTTCCCGATGCGGCGCGGCGTGTCCCCTGAGTTCTTCTCTTCGTTCCCGAGAATGGCGAACGAGACACCGGCCTTGTTCAAGACGCTCGCAAAGCTTTGCGCGACTTTTTGGCTGCGGCTATCGTATGAGCCCATCGCCCCGACCCAGAAGAGGAATTCGAACTCTTCACCGGCCTTCTTCTTCTCTTTCGCCGTCGGGATGACGAGTTCTTCCCGGTCTTTGCGCCAATTCTCGCGCTCTTTCCGGTTCATCCCCCACGGGTTGCCTTGACGTTCGATATTGGCGACCGTACGTTGCGCCTCTGGATCCATCTTGCCTTCCATCATGACGAGGTAACGGCGAAGGTCGATGATCTTGTCGACGTGCTCGTTCATGACCGGGCATTGGTCCTCACAGTTGCGACATGTCGTACATGCCCAAATCTCTTCTTCGGTGATGACGTTGCCAATCAACTCGTCGGCGACGAGCATACGCCCGTCTTGAGCCGCGGCTGCGATCTCGGCCCCTTGCGTGTTTTGGAACATGAGCGCCGGTGCCCACGGCGATTTACGCGTGATGGCGGCCCCTTTCATGTTCATGTGGTCGCGCAGTTTGACGATGAGGTCCATCGGCGACAACATTTTACCAGTCCCGGTCGCCGGGCAGACGTTCGTACAGCGTCCGCATTCGACACAGGCATACAAGTCAACGAGTTGTTTTTGGTTGAAGTCTTCGATTTTATTGACGCCGAAGACGATTTCTTCATCCGACTCCTCCGCCTCTTCCATCGCTGAGAAGTCGACCGGTGCGAGACGACCGACTTGGTGCGTCCGTCCGAGCCAGACGTTGAGCGTCCCGGCAATCAAATGGGCGTGCTTGCCTTGCGGGATATAGATCATGAAGCTGAGCAAGAACAAGAGGTGAAGCCACCAGAAGACGACGAACAAGGCGAAGGCGACCCCTCCCGGTACCCAAGCGAACGCCGAACCGATGAGCGTCGCGACCGGTTCGCCCCACATCGGGAGTTCTTCTTTATAGACGAGGTAGAACCCGTTCCCGAACAAGACCGATACCATCAACCCACCGATGAAAATGAGGGCGAGACCGGCCAGAAAGTTTCGTTTTAAACGCACGAGTTTCTCGACGTAACGGCGGTAGAATCCCCAAACGACCGCGACGAGAATCATGAGCATGACGATTTCTTGCATGAACGTGAAAATCGGATAGAGCGGACCGAGCGGGATGTGCGGGAAACGCGTCCCGACAGCAAGTCCTTTCCAAATGAAGTCGATGGCCCCGAACTGGACGAGGATGAACCCATAGAACATCATGACGTGAATGATGCCGCTCTTCTTGTCTTTCAACAGTTTCTTTTGGCCGAACACGTTGATCATGACCTGTTCAAGCCGTTCCTTATTCGTTTGGCTCCACTCTGCCTTTTTCCCGAGCTTGATGAACGTATAGCGCTGGTACACCAACGATGCGAACAAATATAGTCCATAGCCGAGGACGAGCAAGAATAGAATCCAGTTGACGATTAAAAATGTAGACATCCCCAAAACCCCCCCTTATGAAAACGGATTCAATCTTGAGTTCAGTATATCAAACAATGAATGAACAGTCATTCATTTTATTGGAGAGGTCAAAAATTGAGCCCATGTTTTAAAAATAAGAGGATACCGCCATACCCGACGACGGCGAGGACGAACGTCCGGAAGTGAAGGTTGCGGTCGGCCGGGAGCTCGAACTTGACGATGTTCAGAATCATCGCCCCGGCGACGAACGCGAACAAGATGGCCTCGACGTGCGAGGCGAGGTCGATAAAGCGGGAGAAGAAACCGCCGGCAAGAATCCCGCCGCTCAACAAATAACGCCCTTGCCGGATGTACCGTTCCCCATAATGGCGATACAAGTCGTGGCCGACGGCGAGGAAGTGGACGCCGAGCGCCGTCGCGTAGAAGCTGCGTGCGACGAACGAGACGGATGATGCCGTGACGACGTAAGCCGAGAACGACATATATGCCGTCAACAGCGTCACTTGGAGCCAGTACGACACGTTCTGGTCAATCGTCTCGTCTTTGAAATGGGGCGTCCGGACGACACGCATCGTCCCGTAAAAGACGGTGAAACCGAGCAGGCTGATGACATAAATCTCCGACGGCAAGGCCAGGTCGAGCCAATCGACTTGAAGCGTGTCTTGCCGCTTGTTCAAGGACGGCAAGAGATACATGAAAAAGTATGTGATGGCGATCCCGCTCGAAAACGAGAACCATTTTTGAGACGGCACCCGGTCTCGCGGAAACAGATAAATTCCAAAAAAATTGATGAGCGCTAAATAGACCACGATCCAGTTCGCCATCTCATGTCACCCCTTCAGTTCAATCCAAAACCGCTCGACAATTTTCCCGCCTTCCGCTGTGAACGGCGTGTCCGGCACGCCGCCATTGTTCAAAATGACTCGGCGTGACGCTTCGTTCGTCCGGTCGCACGTAATCAACGCCCGCTCGATCCCGAGTTCTTTCGCTTTCTCGAGTGCGAGCTCGAGCTGTTTCGTAGCGAGACCACGTCCGCGGGCACTCGGCTTGATGCCGTACCCGATGTGTCCCCCGAAGTTGAGGAGGTTGTCATTCAATTCGTGACGGATATTCGCCGCCCCGAGCAACTCGTGCCCATCCGTCAGCCAATACGTCGTGCTCGGCACCCAACTGACGTTGTTCACCCGTACTTCTTTATCACGAATTTCTTTGACGTACGTCGCAAAATCGGACGCGTCGCGGTCGACGGCGTTCGGGACGATCGTTTCGGAGCGTTCCCGCCATTCCTTTAAAAAATCGAGCACGTTCGCTTCCTGCTCCATGGATGTCTTCACTAGTCGCAACATAACGCTTCCCCCTGTTTTTATGCATAGAAAAGACCGCAAAGCGGCCTTAATCTTCGAGTCCTAATCGTTTTGGCATCTGCGGGGCGAGCTCACGTGCCTCGTCAAGACGGCCCGCTTCGACGAGCGTATGGAACCGTAAAAACTCCTCGTGCGTCGCGTCACCGATGGCGGCTAAGTAGTCGATGTAGCGGTCGTATACCGATCTATCTTCCGGTCGCGCCTCGATCAAGGCGACGTAAAGCCGGACCGTGTCTTCCCCGTAAAGAAGCGGGAACTCATCGTTCAATTGGAGCAATTTATCGACCGAGTCCATATCGACGCCGGTCTCGTTATCGTAGTGCCCGACGACCTGTTCGGCGTGGTCCTCGAGGCGGCCGCGCCACTCTTCATATTCGTCCTCATTCGTCTCGAGCATCTCGAACCAATCCTCGTTCAACATCTCTTCAATCTTTCTCACGCGTTCTGCAAAATTCATGCGAACTCTCCTCCTTCAAACGTCCACGTGACGTCGACTACATAGTTACCTGCCAAGTCATCGTTCATCGACAACTCGTAGGCGAAGCGGCAACGTCCGTCCGCGACATCGAGCCGCTCCGTCGTCGTCGCCATCGTCATCGACATGTATGGGTTTTTATATAGGCTTTGGGTCAAGCGCCCTTCAATAAAGGAATGATTCATCTCAATCGGTCCTTTACAGATGAGCGCGAGCCGGCCCGTCGTATATTTGATCGTTGTCGGCACGACGCCGTCTTCTCGTTCTTGATCGAACGTCAAGACGAAGCCGGTCTTCAATTCATAATAGAGCCCGTCGACTTGCAGCTCAATCGGCTCCTCGATTTCACTGATCATTGTCTTTTGGCGCACACGTACGCGTTTCGGTTCAATTGCCATGGTGATTCCCCTTTCCGCTGTCCCATCGTACCATATCTCGCGAACGGTCCGGAATCGGTAACTTTTTCTTTCCCGGTTCGCGGACCGTTCACACTACAAAAAAGACAGGGTTCCCCCTGTCTTTGAATCAACTTAGCTTATAGACGCGACCTTCGAACGGCTTCAAATGAAGCAGTGTCGTCTCGTCATGCGGCTCGAGCGGCATGTTTTTCAAGACGACGTCTTCTGAGCGAAGCGTGATCTCCGTCGCAAAGATGGCTTCTTTCCCTGTCAAATTCGTCATGACGAGGTATTGCGAGTCACCGAGCGTGCGTGTGTACGCGTAAATCTCTGGGTGCTCCGGCAAGACGATGTCATACGTCCCATAGACGAATGTCTCATCTTGCTTGCGAAGACGAATCATCTCTTTATAGAAGTTGAGAATCGAGTCGTCGTCTTCGAGCTGGGCGCCGACGTTGATGTCCGTGTAGTTCGGGTTGATGCCGAACCACGGCGTCTCCGCGAACGTGAAGCCCGCGTTCGGGGCGTCGCTCCACTGCATTGGTGTGCGCGTGTTATCACGTGACGAGTTCCACGTGATGTCCATCATCTCGTCATGGCTCTTGCCGTTCTCGAGACCGATGTAATACCGGTTGCGCGTCGCGATATCATCGTACTGGTCAATCGAGTCGAACTTCACGTTCGTCATGCCGATCTCTTGGCCTTGATAGATGAACGGCGTCCCTTGCATGAGGAAATACATCATCGCGATCGACTTGGCGCTCTCTTTCCAGTAGCGCTCGTCATCACCCCATGATGACACGGTCCGCGTTTGGTCATGGTTCTCGACGTAAAGGGCGTTCCAGCCATCTGCTTCGAGGCCTTTTTGCCATTTCGTGAGGACGTTCTTCAAGTGGACGACGTCGAGCTTCGACTCGGCGTCTTCACGCCAGAGACCCATGTGTTCGAATTGGAACACCATGTTCATCTTGCCTTCCTTCTCGCCGACCCAAAGGTGGGCATCGTCAGGTGAGACGCCGTTCGCTTCGCCGACAGTCATGATGTCGTGCTTGTTGAACGTCTCGTCGCGAAGTTCTTCTAAATAACCGTGAATCCCGTCGACGTTCATATGCATCTCGAACGATGGCACGAAGTCGAGACCTTCCGGGTTCGGCAAGTCGCCGAATGACGGGTGTTTGCGGATGTGGCTGATTGCATCGACACGGAAACCGTCAATCCCCTTGTCGAGCCACCAGTTGATCATGTTGTACACCGTCTGGCGCATCTCGGCGTTCTCCCAGTTCAGGTCCGGCTGTTTCTTCGAGAAGACGTGCAAGAAGTATTGTTCCGTCGTCTCGTCAAACTCCCAAGCCGACCCGCCAAAAATTGACTCCCAGTTGTTCGGTTTCGAGCCGTCGGGTTTGCCGTCACGCCAAATGTACCAGTCACGCTTCGGATTGTCTTTTGAGCTCTTCGATTCGATGAACCATGGGTGCTCATCCGACGTATGGTTGACGACGAGGTCTAACAGCAATTTCATGCCGCGCGCATGGACTTCCGTCAACAGACGGTCGAAATCTTCCATCGTCCCGAACTCGTCCATGATGTCCTGATAGTCGCTAATGTCATAGCCGTTGTCATCATTCGGCGATTTGTACATCGGACAAATCCAGATGACGTCGACGCCGAGGTCTTTCAAGTAATCGAGTTTGTCGATGATGCCTTGAATATCGCCAATCCCGTCCCCGTTCGCATCATAAAAACTGCGCGGGTAGATTTGATAAGCGACAGCTTCTTTCCACCAGTTTCGTTTCAGTGTTTTCGTTTGTGTGTGTTGGTCACGTTGTAAAAGTTGCATGTGTCAATGATACTCCCTTGTCCCTAAACTCACTGCGCATCCTATATACTAATATCAGTGCTGTTGTCTCTTTATCTCGTTAGCGCAATCGTTTGCACGATTGCAGTAAGTTTATCTTACCAAAAATCATTCCACGACACAAAGATGTTTTCAACAGCTTACTCATCGTGTACCCTACACGAATTTGAAATGAAATGAAAGTGAGGCGACTTACATGATTCGTTTGGCCACACAGGCCGATCTCTCGGCAATCGATCAACTCATTTTAACGAAAGCGCAATCGTTTCGGGCCGCTGGAAAAACGCAATGGCAAAAATATTTAGAGCCGAGTCGGACCGATTTTGTGACCCATGACGTCACGAACGGAACCGTCTATGTATACGAAGCGAACGGAGACATCGCCGGGTCGGTCAGCTTGATCCCACCGACGTCTTGGGACGAGAACTTGTGGGACGATCCTGACGCGGCCGTCTATTTACATCGCCTCGTCGTCGATGACCGGATGAAAGGCCGACAAGTCGGTGAACAGTTGATGCGTTATGCGCTTGCAGCGACGTCAGACCGAGTTCGCCTCGACTGTGTCGCCACGAATCACTTCTTGAACGCCTATTATCCTCGCTTCGGCTTCAATTATGTCGGCGAACGAGATGGATTCTCTTTGTTCGAAAAAGAGGCTTGACCTTGACGCGACGTCAACGTGTACGCTGACTTCAAGGAGGTGAGGACATGTACACGATTCAACAACTCGCGACACTCTCTGGCACGACCACAAGGACGTTGCGTCATTATGACGCCGTCGGTCTGCTCGTCCCGGAACGTGACGTCAACGGCTATCGGCGCTACTCGTCGCATGATGCCGAGCGCTTGCAGACGATTCTGCTGTATCGTTCGCTCGACTTCCCGCTCGAGACGATTCAAGGCTTACTCGAAGCCGAACCGTTCGACCGGACCCGTGCCCTCGAGGAGCAAGTGACCGCCCTGCGCGCGAAAGCCGCCTATTTTGCGACACTCGCCGAGACGGCGGAATCGACGCTCACCTCACTGAGAGGAGGAATTCCAATGGAAGACAAATCGTTGTTCAAGGGATTATCGTTTGACGAACTGAAAGCCCATGAAGCGAAGCACGAGGCGGAGACAGAAGAACGTTGGGGCGAGAGTGAGGCGTACAAGACGTCACGTGCGCGCGCCGACAAGCGATCGAAAGAAGACTGGGAAGCGCTCAGTCAACAACAAGTCGATCTCGTCAAGCCGCTCGTCGACTTGTTCACTGCCGGCGTCCCGGTCGAAGACCCGCGTGTCCAAGCGGCCGTCCGGGCGAACCACCTGTTCATCAATGACCAGTTCTATGACTGCTCGCTCGACATGTTCAGCGGACTCGGTCAGATGTACGTCATGGACGAGCGTTTCACCGCGTTCTATGACAAGTACGCGCCAGGACTGGCCGTCTATTATAATGACGCCATCCAACACTATTGCATCACCCAAAGCTAAACGGCCAAAGCATCGCGCTTTGGCCGTTATTTTGCCGTTCGACGGTCATACACATCTTCCTTTAGCAATGACTCGATTTGACGTCTCAAGAGCGGGAGCGCCGTCGTGAGCTGCAAGTACGGATACGTGGCAAAATTATCCGTCCCGCCGATGTAGAGCACGGCCCGGTCGACCACGGACCAGCCCCGCTCGGTCCACTGTTCGATTCGTGCCTCACAGACGTCCGGTTTGGCCCGGAACGCCCAGTACGCTTGGAGTTGTCCTTCTGCCATCGTCGGTGCGACCGTCAATACCGGGCAGTCGAAGCGGGCGAGGACGCTCGGGTCAATCGGCCCCGTCTCATGGGTGACGATGAGCTGCGGGTCGAGACGATCGAGCCACATCGTCGTCTTCGTATCGTTCAATGAGGTGACACGTAGAATGTGGTGGAACGGAATCGGCTCATCGCTCAATGGATAGCGACCTTTCAGTTCTCGGATCCGCGTCCGGCTCGAAAGGCGCATGACAGGCGACGTCAGCCGGACGTATACATGCGTCAGCCAATGCTTGATGGATTCCGGACGATGCTCGCTCGGCCCATCTTCCTGAACGACATGGGTTACCCCTAAGTTGCGGATCGCATGATAGACGTAGGCAGATGTCCGGTGTTCTCCAATGAGTAGTACGATCGGTCGGCCCATTTTGTCCCTCCCCTTTCTCTTCCTCCGAACGCCTCTCATCCGTGTCGCTCCTGCGTCGAGACGACGGCCGGGCGGCAACGGTCCGCCACTTCTTCCATCGATAAACTTTCAAATTGATACGTTTGATGCAACGTTTCATAATGGGCGATGATTTCACCCAACAAGGCCATGTTTTCGGATACCTGTTTGCCGAAGTTGTGCGGGTGCCACCAAAGATGGAACACTTCCCCCCGTTTGGCCGCATGCGTCATGCTCCGTTTGATGCGCCGCACTTTGAGTCGGTCGAGGAAGCGAAGCGCCGGCACGTAAGGTCGCAGGAATCGGCTCGATGGGACGTTATAAGGAGATGATTGCCGAATGGCTGCCCACGAGACCGTGTGGTGCCCCGTCAAATTGACGTAGGCATCAAGCAGACGAAGGGCCCGTCGGCCTAACCCCTCATCCCCTCTCGCATCGGCCCGATAAATGTAATGGGTCTCATTGCCGCGATAGACATCGATTCCGACTTCTTGCGCCGCTTGGAAATGCGCCGGGCTCGATTGATTGCGCGGATAGACGATGCTCTGAATGGGTAAGTCGCGACGTGCGGCCACCCGCTTCGCCGCCTCGAGATCGGCCTTGAACGCCTCGATGGTCACTCCTTCTTCTAAACAAGATAGATGACAATACGTATGCGTCCCGATGGTTTGACCAGGCGTCGCCGCGATTTGATCGACGAGTGATTTCCCGAAGTGATACGGGTCGACCGCCTCGTCCGCCCCGACGTGCTGCATCCAATTGTATGAAGAATATTCGGGATGCCGATACGTCGGTTGAATCGTCGGCAAGTCTTTCAATAGCTCTGCTTCGTCTCATAGAACAGGAATCCGACCGTCGCCCAAGTCGCATGAATCTGGTGTGCGGCAAACAAGTCGAGCAAGCTCGGTACGACTTGCCGGACCCCGAGTAAATTATCGCCATACGCCTCAATCGTCGTACCGTCAAACGTGCCCCAGTTCAATTCAAAATCTAGTGAGATGACAAACGCTCCGTTCATCGAGACCCCTCCTCTGTCTTCACTTCTTTCCTTCACACGACTCACGAAGCTCTAGTTCGGCGAGCGCCCGTTTCCAGGAGCCGTACCGACGGGATACTTTGGCGACACTTGGTCGTTTATGTTGTTTCGCCCATTTTTGATAGGTGATCGCGTTGAATGGCACGACGACCCGACTTGCTTCTAGCAACGATTGAACGATTTCTGCTTTTTCACGTTCTGGCTGGACGGTAAAATGGAGCTCCTCTAAACGCTCTACCGTTTTCACGGCCAGACTCCAAGACCCGAAATGGGAAATAATATCACCTAGGGAAGGACCGGGATGATCTTTGACCCATTGTTGGTAATGGGTGCTCGTCAACTTCCCTTCCTGTTCAAGTGCGAGCCGAAGCGCTGCAACGAGTTCTTGTTGGGTATAGTGCTTTCGGGCTTCTAAGAGGCCGGCTGCTTTCAAGGCGCCGGTCCATGACCCGTAAAAATTGAGAACGTCGAGAAATGTCGGGACGTCCCGGTCTCGGCTCCAGAGCTGATATTGTTTAACCGTGAGGGTCGGAGTCAGAGATGCAGCGGCTCGAAGCGCTTGAATGATCTCTGCTTCCCGGTTCATCGTTCGTCCTCCTCAGACACTTTGTTCCGTGACGATCGAGCGCGTATCGAGCACGGTCTGGATGACTTGCTGTTGTTCCCCGAGGGTCAAGTCGGATCCCGATGGAAGGCAGATCCCATTCTCGAACAGACGCCGACTGACATCTTCTCCATCGACCGTCACATATTCGGCATCGCGATACACCGGTTGCAGATGCATCGGTTTCCAGACAGGACGGGATTCGATGCCGGCACTGGCGAGTCGCTCCATCACCGTGTCTCGGTGCAAGTCTGTCTGATCCAACTGCATGGCGGTCAGCCAACGATTGGCCCGTGAGTGTGGGACTTCTTGCTGATACGTCGTCCCGAGCTGACGGAACATATGCTCATAGCGAGCGAACACGCGACGTCGTGCTTGAACGCGCTGCTCAATCACTTCGAGCTGTCCCCGACCGATCCCGGCCGAGACGTTGCTCAATCGATAGTTATAGCCGACTTGTTCGTGCTCATAATGCGGTGCGTCTTCCCGAGCTTGCGTGGCCAACTTGAGCGCCAACTGTCTCGTTTCCTCATTCGGCACCATGAGCATGCCGCCGCCTGATGTCGTAATGATTTTATTGCCGTTGAACGAATAAAACCCGATGTCCCCGATGGTTCCCGTCATTTGCCCGTGCCACGTCGAGCCGAGTGATTCGGCCGCGTCCTCGATCAATGGGACACCGAACTCACGACAGATGTGGCGAATCTCACCGATTTTCGCGACGACGCCGTACAGGTGGACGACGATGACCGCTTTCGGAAGCTTTCCTTTCGTCGCGGCTTGGACGAGCGCTTTCCGAAGCGCGTCTGGCGACATATTCCACGTCGTCGTTTCCGAGTCGATAAAGACCGGAATGGCGCCGACGTAACGGATTGGATTGACCGATGCGACGAACGTGAGTGACTGACAGAAGACCGTGTCCCCTGTCCCGACGCCGAGCGTAAGTAGCGCCAAATGGAGGGCAGCCGTCCCTGAGCTTGTCGCCAAGGCGTGAGGATGGTCCGCATATGCAGCCACTTCCGCTTCAAATGCATTGACGTTCGGGCCGAGCGGCGCAATCCAATTGCTCGCGAACGCCTCTTCGATGTAGGCCATCTCACGGCCCGACATATGGGGCTTCGATAATAGGATGTTCATTTGATGCCCTCCTTCATCATGGTTTTATACGAGATATACCAATCGACGACTTGCTCGAGTCCTTCAAACAGCGATGTGCTCGGGCTGAAGCCGATCAGCGTGTCGAGCGTCGGAACGGCCGACTGCCGAAGTACCGACTCGCGCATCGGCAACGACGTCTTCGCCGATTTGTTGAGGATATGTCCGATGTCGGACAGTAACGTTTGGACGTTCACGTAGTCGGAGGCCGGGATTTGGAAATATCCGACTGGCGACATCCCGGTTTGAATCAAGCGAAGCAAGCGGACGACCGATTCGACGACATCATCGATATAGGAGACGTTGATGATATCCGTCGCGTAATACCCTGAGAGTCGGACACCGCGGTCGACGGCGACAATGGCCTTTGACACTAGCGTCGAGGCATCATCCCAAGGTCCGAAGACGTCTTCTGTGAACAGATGGATCACCGGACGTTCCCCGTCCTCCTGTTTTACAGGCAAGTCGAACGTGATGAACGATTCAACCGGGACCCGCTTCGTTTGGATGGCGATGTAGCGTTTCATCAACTCGTAACGTTCCAGCGGCTCTTCACTTCCGTTATGGCGACGGGTCGAACATAAGATGATGTGTCTCGGTTCGTGTCGATTCAAAACGCTGCGCATGACTGTCTTGTTCGCGAGCGTTGAACGGATCAAATGGAACTGCGGGTGGGTGAGAACGTAGAGCCGCTGTTTGGCGATTCGCGTCTTGTGCCGCCCTTCATCGTCAATGCCGACGACATCAAACCCTTCCTGCAATAGCCGACGTGCGATATGAAACCCTTGGAAACTGGCTACCCCGACAATAAGAACCGTTTGATCGACCATCATTCTCCCCCTCTTCACTCGTTATGACCTTCAATTTCCGTCAGCGAGGCGTGTCCCGGCGATATGAGGACGCATTCGCTTCACGCCATGTGTAAAGAGACGATCGATGTCTCGGTCGAGGTCGTCACTATTGGCGATAAAGAGCAACAGGTAGGTCAGGGCCTCTTGGTCGTCTCGTAACGTCTCAATCAGGTGCAGCACGGAAGCGACGGTCGTGAAGGGACGGGTCCGGCCGACAAAGATTTTGGGGAAGACGTTCGCTTCTGGACCAAGTTCGCTCGCGGCGAGCAATTCTTCATATAACTTCTCACCCGGACGAATGCCGGTGACTTCAATGTCGATCTGTTCGGTCGTAAAACCGCTCAACTCGATCATTTTCTTCGCCAAGTCGATGATTTTGACCGGCTCGCCCATGTCGAGCACGAAAACCTCTCCCCCTCTGGACAAGACGCTCGCTTGGATGACAAGCCGGCTCGCTTCCGGGATGGTCATGAAGTAGCGGGTCATCTCAGGATCGGTGACGGTGACCGGTCCGCCCCGGAGAATCTGTTCTTTAAAGAGCGGTACGACCGAGCCGCGACTGCCTAAGACATTTCCGAAGCGTACGACTGCGAAGATCGTCTCGCTCGTTCGGGCTTTCTCTTGGACGACCATCTCGGCGATTCGTTTTGTCGAGCCCATCACGTTCGTCGGATTGACCGCCTTGTCGGTCGAGACCATGATGAAGCGGCTCACGTTATGCCGGGCCGCGACATCGACCATATGTTTTGTCCCGTAAATATTGTTTTTGACGGCTTCGAGCGGATTGTCTTCCATGAGCGGCACATGTTTATGAGCGGCGGCATGATAGACGATGTCCGGCTGGTACGTACGGAACACATCTTCGAGCCGAGCTTCGTCTTGCACATCCCCGATGACCGGGTGCAGAATCGTCTCCGTACCGAGCCCACGCAACTCTCGCTCGATCAAGTAAATGCTGTTCTCCCCATGACCGAGGAGAATCATTTCTGCCGGGGCGAATTTAATCAATTGGCGACACAACTCCGAGCCGATTGATCCACCGGCGCCAGTGACGAGCACAGTCGCGCCTTCGACATGGCGAGATATTCCAGATATGTCCAATTGAACCGGCTCACGTCCTAGCAAATCCTCGATTTTCACTTCGCGAATCTCGTTGATGGAGACTTTTCCGGTCGCCAGTTCCGAAATCATCGGCAAGGCGTGGGATTCGGCTCCTGTCTTCTCGATTCGTTTCAGCAAGGCGAGACGCCGTGTATAAGGCAAGCTTGGAATGGCCAAAATAACCACTTCGATACCATGTTCTTGAATGATGCGTTCCAAATCGTCCGTCATCCCGAGGACCGGGACACCGTGGACGTAGAGTGCCTGCAGTTGCGGGTTGTCGTCGAGCAGACCGACGACGCAGAGGACGGTCGTCCGATGCTCCTTCAACTCGCGGACAATCAACTGGCCGGAATCCCCGGCTCCGATGATGAGTGCTTTTCGTCCCGGATGGTTCGAATGGGGTTTGAACACGTCAAACACATGGTTGCGGGCTAAGAAGCGGGTGAACAAGATGAGGTTGAATGCGAGCAAACCTTGTACGGCGATAATCATCCCAAGGCCAGCCCCGAAGTGGAACTGGTTGTAGGCGTACAACACCAAGTCACTGCTCAGTAAGGCGATGGCGACTTGTTTCATCTCATGGACCGAAGCGTAACGCCAGTCGATGCGATGAATCTTCAAGACGCTCCCGACGAGACTGAAGCTGACGATTTTAATGGCGACCATCATCAACATCTCGCTCGATTCGAGTGCCGCGTACGACGTGATCGTGGAGAACATCAGTTCAAACGTCGCGTACAATACAAACGAGACGATCAAGATGTCGAGACATAAAAAGAGCAAATTGCGTTGATTCTTCCGATAGACGTTCACGAGTGTTGCCATGGTAGTTCGCACCTCCAAGAGTCTGAGTTGTTCGTTCGTGGTGTAAGTTGGAATGCGCAAAAGATGCGTCGATGCTAGTAAACTACCCGACTATCCTCAACAAGTTTAAAGATAAAACGAGCTTTTTCTCATTAACGACATAGATGCGAAAAAGGAGTTCACGAAATTATTATCATGATTTCATTCACATAATGAATAATTGTCGGACAAACGGGAAATGGAAATACATATAACCCGAATTGGGTATCGTTTACATTATTTTGAACTTAGCTAAAACGCCACATAAGGAGGTAGAAATCGATCGTAAGCATCCTTTTTGACTAGCTCGTTGACTCTTCAACCAATACATGCTGTTCATTCACACCAAGAGACCTTCCGAGACGCTCGCTGCGTCTCCCTCCAAAGGAGAGACACCAAGATGAAAAAATGGACACGCCCTCAAATCGTACAAGCGTTGCAGTTAGCTGCTCAAGAACATGCCGAGCTCGATTCGAAACGGTATAGTGTATGGTCGCAAACCAAAAATGTCCCGTCCCTTTCCACCGTCATCCATCAGTTCGGGTCTTGGCGCGAGGCGCTCGCCGCTGCCCAAATCCAAATGTCGTTCCATTACTACTCGGATGAAGACATCCTCCGCGCGTTGAATCAAGCCGCCGAGGAGTTACCGCTCTTCACGAGCCAAACGTATCGGGAATGGTCGAAAGTGACGCGCTCCCCGTCGCTCACGTTGATCAGCAGCCGTTTCGGCTCTTGGTCGAACGCGCTCCGGGAAGCGAAACTTCAGACGACCGCCGCGAAAAACAATGAAGAGCGCATCATCCAAGCCTTGATTGAAGCGTCCGAAGAACTCGAACGTCTCACGTCCCAGCACTACGCCATCTGGGCCCAAGAACGCGGTTATCCGACAGTCGCGACGATCGCCCGGAAATATGGATCTTGGAGCTACGCCTTGTTCGTCCTCGACATCGCCCCGCCGAAACGGAAATGGGACGAAGAAGATGTCATCGAAGCCCTCCGCGTCGCGAAACATGAATTGTCACACTTCAGCATTCTCCATTACCGGAAATGGGCCGAGGGACGCAACGTGCCGAGCACGTCGACCATCAACGCCCTCTTCGGCAGTTGGACGGCCGCATTAAAATGCATGGAAGAACAGACGATCACCCAATAACAAAAGCCCTGTCTCATCGTGAGACAGGGCTTTTGTTCAAGTGACGATCGAAATGAATAGCGGGATGCCGATGAGCAAGTTGAACGGGAACGTGACGGCGAGGGCGAGCGTCAAATAAAACGACGGCTCCGCCTCCGGGACCGATGCTTGGAGCATAGCCGGTGCGGCGATGTACGACCCGCTCGCCGCGAGCGTCATAAGCAGAATCGTTCCCCCATCAGACAGTCCAGCCATTCCGGCAGCGAGAAAACCGATGGCCGCGCCGACGAGCGGAAACGTCATCCCGACGACTAAAAACCTCATCCCGTACGACGGTAGCGTCTTCAGCTGATGACCGACCTTTACGCCGAGGCTGAGCAAGAACAACAGCAACACGCCTGGGAACAAATCGACAAAAAACGGGGTTAATGCCGACGTATCCGGGGTGACCAGCCCGACGATGAGACCAGCCAAAAGCAGCAAGATGCTTTTCGAGAGCAGACTGTCACGGATGACGGTGAGCGATTGGGTCGGTGCCGCCGTGATGCCGAGGACGCGGCTTTGATTGTATAACAACAGTGCGACGACGAGACCCGGAATTTCGAGGACGACGACGAGTGTTGTCATGAACGGCTCATAACTGATGCCGAGACGTTCGAGCTGCGCCGTCGCGGCGACATACGTCACGAGCGAGACCGAACCGAACGTCGCGGCCATGGCAATGCGCTCCGGAAACGTGAACTTCAAGAACGCTCCAAGGCCGAACGCGACGAGCGGAAGTACGAGACCAAGCACGAGCGTGACGGCGAGCGGGAACGCCAACTCGTCCATCGATACCGAGGCGAGCCCCATCCCTCCTTTCAATCCGATGGCAAGCAGTAAGTATAGGTTGAGCGTGATGCTGAGTGACTCAGGAATCTTCAAATTCGATTTGCCGAGAGCGGCAATCACACCTGTCACGAATAGGAGCACCGGGGCGCTCGTCAATAAAAACATCAATTGTTCCATCTTTTCCTCCTGGACGACAAAAGCGCACACCAAAGAAAGGTGTGCGCTGCATGCCGACGGCTCGAACACGTTCGCTCCGTCTAGCCGACAACTGTCGGATGTGTAGTTAGTCAGCTCCGGGTCAGGACGACGGGGATGTCTCGCGGACACCACCAATCCTGAACCGTCTCTGCTTCTAGTGTAAAAACGTCGTCACGGCTTGTCAATCCCATTCTCCCATGGCGCATCGAGGCGAAAGACGATGAGGCGTTCCCCTGTCTTCGTGCTGATGTCCGTATGGAGCGAAACGAGTCGCCGCCCGAGTACGTCGTGCACGATGGCCTCGAGCTGAGGCCGACCGGATTCGACGAGGTTGTTGCGGTACTTCTTCAATTGCTCACGTCCGGCCGATTTGGCGGCCAGTTCGTACTCGGCCGGGGTCAAGACGCCTTGGAGCGTCACAATCGCCAGGTCGCGGAGCAAATCTGCTTTACACGTCAAGGAACCGCGTCCGAGATACTCTTTCTCCCATTGGGTGATGCGAGCACTCAGCTCCATCTCGAGCTGACCTTTTTTCGGCATCGTTACTTCACGAACCCGATCATCATCTCGCGAAGGATCTTCGCGGCGGCGATGGCCGTCATGTCCGACTGATCGTACGCCGGTGACACTTCGACGAGGTCGGCCCCGATAACGTCGACGTCGGCGTTCGCGATAGCGTGGACCGCTTCAAGCAACTCTTTCGTCGTGATGCCGCCGATCTCTTGCGTGCCCGTTCCCGGCGCTGCCGATGGGTCGAGGACGTCGATGTCGATCGTGACGTATACTTTCTTCCCGGCGAGCGTCGGCAACACGCGTTTGAGCGGTTCGATCACTTCATATTTATACATGTTATAGCCGACTTCTTTGACCCAGTCGAACTCTTCTTTCATCCCAGAACGAATTCCGAACGAGTAACAGTTCGACGGTCCGATGAGTTCGGCCGCTTTTTTGAGCGGTGTCGAGTGCGAGAGCGGCTCACCTTCGTAGTCGTCACGGAGGTCCGTGTGCGCATCGAGGTGCAAGATGACGAAATCATCCCCGTACGCATCATGCATCGCCTTGATGACCGGCCATGTGACGAGGTGTTCTCCCCCCATACCGAGTGGGAACTTGCCTTCTTTGATGATATCTTTGACGAACGATTCGATCATGTCGAGTGATTTCTGGGCGTTTCCGAACGGGAGCGGGATATCGCCGGCGTCATAGACAGCTGCTTCCGTCAAATCACCATCAAGATAAGGACTATATTCTTCAAGTCCGATCGAGACTTCACGGATTCGGTTCGGACCGAAACGTGAGCCTGGACGGAAACTGACCGTCCAGTCCATCGGCATACCGTAAAGGACCGTCTTCGCGTCCGTCACTTCCGGCAAGCTCGCGATAAACACTTTACCTGAGTAGGCTTCATCGAAACGTTTAATCATTTCGTCAAGTCCTCCACAAATTTCGGAAGAACGAAGGCCGCATTGTGAAGCTTCGGCGTATAGTACTTCGTCTCGATGTCATGGAAACGCTCGGCCGGCACTTGTTCTGGGTCGTACTGCTTCGAGCCGATCGTGAACGTCCACATGCCGCTCGGATACGTCGGTACGTTGGCCGTGTAGAGCTTCGTGATTGGGAAGATTTCTTTCACGTCACGTTGAACCGTTTGGATGAGCTCTGGCGTGAACCATGGGTTGTCCGTCTGTGCGACGAAAATGCCGTCGTCTTTGAGCGCTCTCGAGATGCCGGCGTAGAATCCTTTTGTGAACAAGTTGGCCGCTGGGCCGACCGGTTCTGTCGAGTCGACCATGATGACGTCATACTCGTTCTCTGATTCGGCGATATGCATGAAGCCGTCACCGACGATGACTTCAACACGCGGGTTGTCGAGTTCGCCTGCGATATTTGGTAAGTATTTCTTCGAATATTCAATGACTTTCCCGTCGATGTCGACGAGAACTGCTTTTTCGACTGATGGGTGTTTCATAATCTCACGGATGACGCCACCGTCTCCGCCACCGACAACGAGCACATGCTTCGGATTCGGGTGTGTGAAGAGTGGGACGTGAGCCACCATCTCGTGATAGACGAATTCGTCCTTATCCGTCGTCATGACCATTCCGTCAAGCAACAACATTGTTCCGAACTCGTCCGTTTCGACCATTTCTAGTCGTTGAAACTCCGTTTGTTCGCTCTCATAAACGTGGTTTACACGGAACGTGATTCCGTAATCTTCTGTTTGGTGCTCCGTAAACCATAATTTTAATTTTTGGTCCATCGATAGAACCCCTTTCTGTTCAAAAAGTTGTTCGTATGCGAGTGGCGTTTTGAGGCGCTTCTTATTCATACGATAGGAAGTATACAAAAACTGTACCCATTTTGCACGATTTTTTTATTTATTTACCTCGATGTGTGAGTTTTAGGTGAGTTTTGTCCGATAAACTGATTAGAGAGTATTTCGATTATTTGAAAGGAGGGATCCTATGTGGTCTCCTTGTACCGCCTGCTCCACGACCATCCCATTTTTTGAACGGGGCCTCGTCGTCGTCAATGACAAGCCCCACCCGTACGACTCGTTTGACGAATTGACGGAACGCCTCGCCGCTGTCGAGGAAGACGTGTACTGTGTCGACCCGGCCACAAAACGCCAGACCGCCGTCGTCTCGGCGAGCGACCTGCTCGAACAAATCGCCAACCGCGACACGATCGAATTGATTCAACACGGTGACTTCGAGAGCCACTTGCAACCGATCATCCATCTCGACACCGGAGAACGGTTCGGCTACGAGGCTCTTCTCAGAAGCCAGAACAACGTCTCACCGGGCGAACTGTTCCGCGCGGCCAACCGTTTCGGCCTGCATTCCAAATTCGACCAGCGCGCTCGCGCCGAGGCGATCAAAGCGACGTATCACGCCGTCGAGCCGCACGAGAAGACGTTCATCAACTTCTTGCCCTCGACGATCTACAACCCGGATTACTGCCTTCAGCACACGTTCGAGATTATCGACCGATACGGACTCAGTCCCGATCGTTTCATCTTCGAGGTCGTTGAGACGGAGAAAGTCCAAGACGTCGCCCATTTGCAACATGTGTTCTCTACATATAAGAAGCGTGGTATGAAAGTCGCCCTCGATGATGTCGGCGCTGGCTTCTCGACGCTCGATATGTTGAAGCGACTTGAGCCCGACTATGTCAAAATCGACCGGTCGTACATCTCTTTCTGCGACCAAGACGCCGAGAAACGAGCGTTCTTGAAAAACGTACGTCAATTGACACGCTCAATGGGCATCACCATCCTCGCCGAGGGCATCGAACGCTCCGAAGAAGTCGACGTCTGTCGCGAACTCGGGTTCGACCTCGCCCAAGGCTATTACTTCGGTAAACCGTCTCCTTATGCGCTTTGACGCAATGAAGGCCTAGAGCACCCGCTCTAGGCCGTTTTTTTAATCCTCGTCTTCCTCTTCGTCCATATCTTCTTGCATCTCGGTATCTTCGTTGTTCATCGGTTCTTCCTCTGCTCCCCCGCAAGCCCCGAGGATGATGCCCGTCGCCAACAGCGACGCAGCCAATGCACCTTTCTTTTTCATCATGAACACCCCTTTTTACGTTGTGTCGTACAGTACGGTTAATTCCCTCGCGCTTCATGCTGAAACGTTTTTTAGGTTAAGAACGTGTAAACGGTGGAATGAATCTAGTGATGACAACTGAACAGAAAGAAGGTGTACTTGTTGAAACGACGCGTCTGGCAACTCCTCATCATGATTGTACTCGGCATCTTCCTTCTTGGTTTGCTTTACTCGATCGATGGGCTCATCCCGTTCCTAATTGGGGCCGCCATTCTCATTCCGCTCATCGTCGGCTGGCATATCTTATTTGACCATGTCCAACCGCAGGCCAAGCTCGCCTGGCTGCTCGCCGTCTTGTTCATTCCGTTCCTCGGTGCCCTCGCCTGGGTACTGTTCGGCCGAACACCTCGACGACACCGACGCATCAAACGGACCTCGACCGAGATTCGGATGTTCCGGCAAGCAATCGAGGCCGAACGGATCGAGACGGCAAACGACGTGTCGGATCGCTTTCCTCTCACGCGCACACTCGAGAAGCTCGGCGCGACCGGTGCGGATGGTCACACGTCGACGAAACTGCTCGTTAACGGCGAGGAAAAATTCGATGCGGTGATTAAAGATATCGAGCAAGCGACCCATCATATCCACGTCCAGTATTATCTATTCCGGACCGATGAAATCTCGCTCAAGATTCGTGACGCTCTCATTAAACGATCCAACGAGAATGTCACCGTCCGTTTTTTGTATGACGGCCTCGGCAGTCAAGAGATTAGCGAAGCGTTTCTCGAACCGCTCCGCGAGTCCCGCGTCCACGTCGAAGCGTTCGACCCGGTCGTCCACCCGCTCCTCGTCTTTAACGCCAACTTCCGCAACCATCAAAAGTTGATCGTCATCGATGGGCGAATCGCTTACACCGGCGGACTGAACGTCGGGGATGAATATCTCGGGAAATATAAAAAGCTTGGATTTTGGCGTGATACCCATCTGCGCCTCGAAGGACCGCTCGTCCGGGAACTTCAGCGTTTGTTCGTCGAGAATTGGCTGTATGCCGGTCATGAAGACGATACAGAACGCTGGGACTTGTTCGCCGACAGCAAACATTTACCGGAGTATTTCATCGATGACCCGCAACCGGACAACGGGGCGACCCAGCTACTCGTCACGTCTCCTGGAAAAGATGTCACGATCCGAGACGGGCTCATTACGCTTTTGATGGAGGCGAAGGAGTCGATTTGGATTACGACACCTTATTTAATTCCGCCTCCCGAATTGCTCGCGCTGTTAGAAGTCGCCGGCCGGCGTGGCATCGATGTGCGAATCGTTGTCCCCGGAAAAGGAGACGAATGGTTCAGCTTCCATGCGACCGAATATTATTTCGAACAACTGCTCAAACGGAACATTCGGATTTATAAATACAATCGCCATTTCATCCATGCAAAAACCGTCCTCATCGATGGCAAGATTGCGCTCGTCGGGACGGCTAATTTTGATTTTAGGAGCATGTATTTGAACCACGAGATGACAATCGCCCAGTATGAGACGTCGTCCATCCAACAGCTGCAAGAAGCGTTCTTGAAAGACTTTGATGAGTCGATTCTCATCGACTGGTCAATGCTTCGCAAGAAATCGAGCGGCAAACGTTTCATCGAAGCGTTCTGTCATATCTTCTCGCCACTCCTTTGAGACAAACGCCAAACCGCATACAGGACGATGAGCAACGCGATGAGACCGAGTTGCCAGCCCGCGGCCACGTGTAAGACCGCCGCGACCGCGAGCGCCTCGATCAACAATGCCGGCACTTTCCCAATCGTGCTCGCTACGGCGAAGGACGGGAGCGACATTCGGCTGAACGCGGCCGACAGCGTGACGAGTCCGGACGGTACGAACGGCATCAGCCTCAGCCCGAGGACAAGAAACCATGCCTCAACGCCATCTGCTTCGCGGAGCCGTTTCAAACGCTCCCCATCCGGTGACGTGAACCGGTGGAGCGCTTTGCGATAAAGAATAAAACTGAGCACAGCACCCACGGCCTCGCCGACGATAGAGACGGCGACACCCGGTCCAAATCCTAGCAGTTGCACGTTCAACGCCGTCAAAAATGCGCTCGGTAATATACCGGCGACGGCGATGAGTGTATTCAATATAAGGCTGATGACAATGAACAACGGGAGCGGTAACACTTCCCATTCCATACAATTCCCTCACTTCATTTGAAAAGGCTGGCCCGTCAACGACGGGTCAGCCTTCTGTTTATTTTGCTTCGACTTCATCCCACGCGTCTTCGTCGACAGGTGGAAGGTGCTTCTCTTCAAGTTTCGAGACAACGACCGCGCATGTCGCGTCGCCGGTAATGTTGACCGACGTCCGGAGCATGTCGAGGATACGGTCGACACCGATGATCAGGGCGATTCCTTCGACCGGTAAGTTGACCGACTGCAAGACGAGCGCGAGCATGATGAGCCCGACACCAGGTACACCCGCCGTCCCGATTGAGGCGAGTACCGCTGTGATGACGACCGTCACGAGTTCGGTCATCGTCAAATCAGCCGCGAATACTTGGGCGATGAAAATCGTCGCGACCCCTTGCATGATCGCCGTCCCGTCCATGTTCACCGTCGCGCCGAGCGGCTGAACGAATGAGGAAATGGAACGCGGCACGCCGAGTTTCTTCTGGGCGAGTTCCATCGATACAGGGAGCGTCGCGTTCGAAGACGACGTCGAAAACGCGAGCGTGATCGCTTCGTAGAAGTTTTTAAAGAAGAAGACCGGACTCATCTTCCCGAGCAGGACGAGCGCCCCGCCGTAGACGAGTACCGAGTGTAAAAATAGCGTCAAGACGACCGCGAACATATACCACGCCATCGCTTTGACAGCATCGAAACCGATCCCTCCGATGGCCGAGGCGATCAAAGCGAACGCGCCGTATGGGGCGAGCTTCATGACCAAGTGAATCAAGTGCATCATGATGCGGTCGCCTTGTTTGACGAAACGGCGCCACGTTTTGGCCCGTTCGCCGAGAGCGATCATCGCAAATCCGATGAGAGCCGCAAACACGATGATTTGAAGCATGTTGCCTTCAGCGAGCGCTTGAATCGGGTTCGTCGGAATCATGTTGACGAATGTCTGCACGATGTTTGACGACTCTTCAGCCGCACCCGATTCGAATTCAAGGTTTGCCGTTTGGAAGTCACCACGTTCTCCCGGTTTGATGACCGAAGCGACACCCATCGCCAAGATGATGGCGAGCGCTGTCGTCGTCAAGAAGAAGAGGAGCGCCTTCGATCCGACCCGCCCGAGCTCTTTCGGGTCCCCGAGACCCATGACGCCGAGAATGATCGAGAAGAAGACGATCGGAACGACCAGCATTTTAATCAAGTTCAAAAATACGGTACCGACTGGGGAAAGGATATACGTATTGACGATGTCATATACGTTACCGGACAGACCGGCGAGCCCTAGCCCGACAAGGACCCCTAAGGCGAGGCCAATTAAAATTTTCTTCGTTTCACTCATCGTGTCACCCTTTCTTTTTTGCACAGTGCGTTTAGTATAGCATAATGCTGAATATTCATACAATTACGGTGAAATCACAACATCATAACAAGTTCATGTTCCCATCTTCACTCGAACGAAAACAAAAAAGATTGGAGACCAAAACGGTCCAATCTTTTCACTCGGCATCGAGACGCGCAAGTTCGGTTTGAAGTTCGGTCGATTGCTCCCAAATCTCAGGACGATGTTCTTTCAAAAACGCGGCTAGCACGTTGCGTGACGGAGCGTCCATCATATCGATGAGAATACGGCCTTTGAGCGATTTGTCCATCTGGTTGACGTGGTACGGCAACAGCTTGTATCCGCGCCGTGCCTCAAGGTCGACCGACATGTCACAGGCCGCGACACCGCCATAATAGAACCCTTCCGGCTTTCGACCGACCGTGACCCAGACGATCCAGTACGGTTTGCCGTTCGGCACCGCTTCCGGATCCGTCAAAAACTTGATGCGTTTCTCGATCGCCGATTTAGCATGCATGGCTCCCATATCGATGACCGCGGTCCCCGCCTCGACATCGATGATGACGGGAGACATATTGTTCAAACTGAGCGAACCGACCCCAAAACCTCCGTGGCCATCGGTCGAATCGTCAGCGACGATGTTAAAATTAATCTCTTTCATAGACTTCCCTCCCTCTCTACTGTACACAAAGACGAGGGAATGTGGCAATCCGGAACGTCAGCACCATTCAATCCGAAACGTCGTACCCGGTCCGATGGCACGGATGAGCGGCCGGTCTGCCTCGATGACCCGGCCGAGAACGTTGACTCGTGCATCAGGCGGAAGATCCCGTTTCGTCACTTGCATCTCGCCGGCGTAGCGCCCGTAATCCGCATTATCGACCGTGATCGTCCCAAGCGGACGCGGTCTCGCATCCATCGGTTCAAGCAAGCGGTCCCCAGGTCGGCCGTAAGCCCGAGACTCGACCGAACGGACGACGTCACGCGCCGGGTCCATCCGGTTCGTCTGGACGCGATAGAAAGCAGCCTCAATCGTCGTCTCTGCTTCGGCCCGGAGGACGAGCATCCCGTCGGCGTTTGAAGCGAACTGTTCAATCGTCTCGTCAGCAAGTCCCGGATCACCGATTAAAATGCGATCGACCGAATCGGCGAGGTCCAAGTAACAAGCGAACGTCGATAACGTTCGATGGTCTTCGAGCGTCGGCAACCGTTCGAACAGCGGTCCTCGGAGTGACCCATCTCCCGGGATGAACGCTTGAACGCTCAATCCTTGGCGTTTCAACCAATCGTTCTTGTCGTCGAACCAGTCTCGATCAAGCCCCGTCTCCGGACGGGGATAGAAGTTGTGCCACGCCTCGACGTTGTCCGTCACGAGACCGTGCCGCCTCATCTCCGCGAGCTCACTTTCTGTGAGCGTGCTCGCGTTCAAGGCGACCGTCATCCGCGCCGACAAGTCGGCCACTTGTTTCGGGGTCACCCCGTAATCGACGCGCAGTCCGGTCACGCCCCACTCGACGAGCGTGTGGGCATCATCCCACGTTTTGCCGAGCGCGGCAAGCGACGTTGGCGCGATGTCGGCGAACAGCTCCATATCGAGTTCACGTGCGAGCATGCCGAGCTGTCGCAATCGTTCCGTATATACGGATGGATCGTCCTCTGGAATATGTAGGGACGTGAACATCGACGTAAAGCCAATCTCACGCATGCGTCCGACCCATGCCTTGAAGTTTGATGTGAGCGGTTCGCTCAAATATACCGATAATCCTTTCATCAGAAAACCTCCTCTTAAATGAAAAGGCGACTCCAAAGAGCCGCCTCGGTTGTTAAATTCCGTCCGCCATCTCTTCTTTGAATCCGAAGAAATATGTGAAGACGAAGCCTGCCGTGTACGAAATGACAAGACCTGCGATGTACGTCAAGTACATGCCGTTGTCGATGAGCGGTGTGAGCGAGAGACCCGAGACCCCAATCCCGAGTGCTGCCGTCTTCATCGTCGCTTGGAAGGCGCCGCCGACCGCTGCGCCCATACAAGCCGTCAAGAACGGACGACCGAGCGGAAGCGTGACCCCGTAGAGGAGCGGCTCACCGATGCCAAGGAATCCGACCGGGATCGCCCCTTTGATGATGTTACGGAGGCGTTGGTTGCGCGTCTTCACAAAGATGGCAAGTGCTGCCCCGACTTGTCCGGCCCCGGCCATCGCCAAGATCGGCAAGAGTGCCGTGTTACCGACCGTGTTGAGCAACTCCAAGTGAATCGGTGTGAGTCCGTGGTGCAATCCGACCATGACGAGCGGCAAGAAGAATCCAGCAAGAACAGCCCCTGCGACCGGTCCACCGACTTCGAGCACGGCGTTAAGACCTTGCATGATCCCGTCTGACAACACGCCTGCGACCGGCATGATCGCATAGAGCGCCGTGAAACCGACGACGAGTACCGTGAGAAGCGGTGTGAAGATGATATCAACCGCTGTCGGCATGAAGCGACGGACATGTTTCTCGATGTACGTCATGAGCCAAGCGGCAAAGATGACCCCGAACAGTCCACCCCGCCCAACGACGAGCGGTTCCCCATAAATGGTGATGTCCGCGAGCACCGGGTTGAAGAGGATCCCCCCGGCGATGGCACCGAGTACCGGCGTCCCGCCGAACTCTTTTGCCGTGTTCCAACCGACGAGAATGGCGAGGTAGGCGAATACCGTGCTACCGAGCAACAAGAGGATTTGCATCCACGTTTCCGTCGGGTCGACCCCGGCGTTCTTCGCGAAGTTGGCTCCTCCGTTAATGATACCTGAAGCGACAAGTCCTGGAATGAGCGGAATAAAAATATTCCCTAAGCGACGTAAGAAGCGCTTGAACGGCGACTTCTGTTTGTCTTTCACTTTTTGACGTTCGATGGCGGCCCGTTCGTCCGGCGTCAAGTTCGCGTCGACCGATTCTTCTCCGATGGCGAGCCCCGTCTCGCGGCTGAGATGATCCGCCACACGGTTGACCGTCCCCGGGCCAACGACGATTTGCAACGTCTCATCATCGATGACACCCATGACACCATCGATTTGTTTCAAGGCGGCAAGATCCGCTTTCGTCGGATCTTTGAGCGCCAAACGCACACGTGTCATACAGTGCGCGAGTTGACGAATGTTGTCTTTCCCCCCGACATGCTCGAGTATCGCATGCGCAAGAACCTCTTCTTTCTTCATCTCGAATCCCCCTTATAGTGCGTCACGGACGAATCCGTTCGCACGCTCTAATCGCTCGACTGCCTCCGCATGCGGGACATCGGCTAAAATCATGACGATCGCCGTCTTGACGTGCCCACCGGATGAATCAAAATAACGCGCGGCCGTCTGTTCGTCGACCCCTGTCGCTTCCGCAATCATCCGTTTGGCCCGCACCTCCAACTTCTCGTTCGTCGGCTGCACGTCGACCATCAAGTTTTGATACACTTTCCCTACCCCAATCATCGACGCCGTCGAAATCATGTTGAGGACGAGTTTTTGCGCCGTCCCCGCTTTCAAACGGGTCGAACCAGTCAACACTTCCGGTCCCGTCTCGACCTCGATTTTATACTCGGCGTGATCGCTGATTTTTGATCCTTTGTTACATGATAACGCAGCTGTCGTCGCCCCGACTTCACGGGCGTAATCGAGCCCGCCGATGACGTACGGTGTCCGGCCGCTCGCGGCGATTCCGACGACCGTGTCCTTCTCGCTCAAGTGAAGCGCTTTCAAATCATTGACTGCCAAATCCTTGCTGTCTTCTGCTCCCTCGACGGCTTTGATGAGCGCACGCTCGCCTCCGGCGATGAGTCCGACGACCATGTCCGGTGATACGCCGAACGTCGGCACACATTCTGCCGCATCCAAGATACCGAGCCGTCCGCTCGTCCCTGCGCCGATATAAATCAAACGCCCGCCTTGTTTGAAGGATGCGATGGCACGCTTCGTCACTTCGGCAATGACCGATAGCTCTTCTTTAATGACGTGGGGGACCGATTGATCTTCCTCGTTCATCACCGCGAGGAACTCCTCGACCGCCATCTCGTCCAAGTGCATCGTTCGTTCATTCCGTCTTTCAGTAGCCAGTTTGTCTAACATCGCCACCATCCTTTCTTCTCTCTGATTTCATTGTACTAACTTGAAATTAAAAGTCAAACTTATTTAAAAAAATAAGGAAGTAAAATTTCATAAAAGAAATGAGGATGCCGCCCAGTCCATAGAAAAAGCCCAGCCCATATCGGACCGAGCCCTTCATTCGACCAGCTTCTTCATCACGTGGACGTGGTCGCCCCGTGCTGTGACGGAATCTTTTTCGTACACATAACCTTGTCGTTCCCAAAAGTGATGTGCCCGTTCATTGTGCGGCAAGACACCGAGCCGAAACACCGTCTGGAAAGGGCGCATATACTCCTGTTCAAGTTGCTCATACAGCCGTTGTGCGACGCCGGTACCATGAAATCGTTCGTCGACGACGAACAGGCCGAGCCAGAGCGATCCGTCGACTGGATGTTCTTTCAACAAATCAGCGACCGCGATGACGTTTCCTTCTTCAAACACGAGGCTGACGGTCCCTTCGGCTTCAAAGTCGGTCAAATTCTCGTCTCGAAACGCTTCAGGCGTCTGTCCGTTCAAGCTCGCGAACGCCGACTGCCGCAATAAGAACGTCGCGACCTTGTCGCGCCACGTCGCATCATAAACGTGAATCATCGGCGCAACTTCACCATCTCGTCACGCGCCTCGGCGTAACGGTCAATCAAACTTTCGCCTTTTCGGTGCAACAGACCCATATAGAGCGTATCGATGATTGTCAACTGGGTCATCCGTGACGCGATGCTCGCGATCCGGAAGTCACGTTCGACGCTCGGCGTGCAAAGACGGACGTCCGCCTCCCGATAGAGCGGAGATTTATCGAGGTCCGTGATGGCGACGACCGGCACCCCTTTCTTCTTGGCGAAGCGGACGAGTTCGAGCACGTCTTTCGTCCGACCCGACGTGCTGATGGCGACGAAGACGTCGTTCGGTCCGAGATGCGGGATGAGTGACAACATGTAATGGAAATCTTGCGACGTCTGGGCCGCATAGCCAAGTTTCGTGAATTTGTACTGGGCGTCGTACGCCGCCGTCGATGAACCGCCGACCCCATAAAACACGACCCGGTTCGCTCGGGCAAACGTATCGATCGCATGCTCGAGCTCACGCTTGTCCATCGCCTCGGCGCATGCCTCGATGGCCATCTTGTTCACATGGATGACTTTTTGAAACGAATCGTACGGTGTGTCTTTCTGCTGTAACACGTTGAAGTCGGTGAGTGTCGTCTCGGTGATGGCCAAGTCTTTGACGAGGGCGAGCTTGAACGCCTTGAAGCTGTCGATGCCGACGACGCGGGCGAACCGGACGATACTCGCCTCTGACACATCCGTCTTTTGAGCAAGTTCTTTCGTCGTCATGTTCGGAACGAGCGTCGAGTGGGTCAAAATATAGTCTGCGATTTTCTTCTCGACAGACGTCATCTCACTTTTAGCGAGTTCGATTTTTTTGAGTAAGGATTCCATCGGGTCATCCCCTTCCTACTTCTAGTTTCTGTTTCCATGATAGCGGATTCTTTCTGCACAAGCCAACTTGGATATGAAAAAGGCCAAGCCGAAGCTTGACCTGATCGTTATAAGTTTTTGGCATTAAACGTATCGCCGCCTTGAATCGTCCCGTTTTGGAACCCTTTGTCGAACCAGCGTTTCCGCTGTTCGGACGTCCCATGGGTGAACGAGTCTGGCGTCACATAGCCGCGTGCCTGTTTTTGAAGCGTGTCATCCCCGATTTGGTGCGCCGCGTTCATCGCCTCTTCGACATCCCCGGCCTCGAGGTAGCCCATGCCTTGGGCGTGGTGGGCCCAGACGCCCGCATAATAATCGGCCTGAAGCTCGAAGCGGACCAAATATTTATTGAACTCGGTCTCACTCATCTCGTTACGGAGCGGCATGATTTCATCGGTCGTGCCGAGCAACGTCTGGACGTGGTGGCCGACTTCGTGGGCGACGACATACGCCATCGCGAAGTCACCCGGTGCGTTGAAACGTTGACTGAGTTCATCATAGAAACTTAAATCGATGTATAGTTTTTGGTCACCGGGACAGTAGAACGGTCCGACAGCTGATCCTGCGATACCGCAGGCAGATTCAACCTGGTCTTTATACAAGACGAGCGTCGGTTCCCGATACGTCAATCCGTTCTCAGCGAATATATCGGTCCATACTTCCTCGGTATCCCTTAGCACGACCGACACGAAGTCCGCCATCTCTTCCTCCCGTGCCGAACCTTGATACGTCTCGGACGACTGTGGTTCGCCGATCCCGATGTTGTTGACAATGTCTGCCGGATTGCCCCCGTTCAGCAACGTGAAGACGATGACCAAGATGAGACCGAAGCCTCCGCCAATCCCGGCAATCCCTTTCCCTCCGACACGTTGTCCCCGTCGATCTTCGACATTACGACTTGCTTGTCTACCCTTCCATTTCATCCGCCTGTTCCTCCTACGTCTAGTCTGTCTTGTTCCATACCCCGTTTTCACATATTTCGCACCTGCATTTTTTCTTTGTACCGTCCGCTCAATCGATTTTCTGCTTTCCACCCGCCCCACCTTTCACTAGAATGAAAGGGAACGAACTAAAAGGAGGAAATGTTATGCCATACGTAACTGTTAAAATGCTCCCAGGCCGCACGGTCGAACAAAAACGTGCGTTGATTGAAAAAGTGACGGACGCCGTCTCGGAGACGACGAACGCCCCGAAAGAAAACATCACCGTCTTCATCGAAGAAATGGACGCGACGCACTACGGTCAAGCCGGCGTTATGCACGCGGACAAGAAGTAACCAACACGACCGCCCTTCCAAATCGGAGGGCGGTCGTTGTTTAGTCTTCTAAATTCACTTCAAACCGCTCGCTCGGGACGGTCGGTTTAATGAGATGACGCGTCGCCCGCCAAATGTGATAGCCAATCCGATCGAGCCAGAGGAGAGCTTGCACCTTTTGAATCGTTTGGTCCATCTCGAGTTGATTGGCCGCCGTCTCCTCGAGCAGTTCGGCCCGGTGCGCTTTTCGATATTCGGCGAGCTGTTTCGAGGCCGTCTTCCACTGCCGAGACTCTTCCGGGGGCGTGTGATGGTTGAGCGTCTCCAACATGTCGAGTTCATGCAAGACGAGCTGGCGCGCGACTAGGAAGTCTGTATCCCGAAGGGCGTCGACCGGGTCGACTTCACGCATGACGAACAGCCACCGCTCCAAGTGATCAATCGTATGAAGCAGCGACAAGTGTTGCCCATAGTCATTGCGGCCCCGCCCTTCTTCCAATTGAATCGTGCTCAAAAAGACACGCACGTCCCCGAGCGTCTTCTCCACGAGTTGGAGCTCGTCGTCGCGCTTTCGTCCTTCCGCTAGCAACAGTTTCGTCTCTTTGGCGAGATAGCGCTCGATTTCAATCAACGAGCGTCGGGCCGCTTCGAGCGCGACCGTCGGGATGCGGGCCATGTTCGGGTTCAAGAACCGGGTCAGCTTCTCCGCTCGGCTCGGGACCCACTTCAGCAACCGACGGCTGAACGCCTCGTGGAACGGCAAAAACGTGAACACACCAAGCAGATGGAACGACGTGTGGAACAAGGCGAGCCGCAACAGTTCATTCCAATTGAGACGGTCGGCCACACCGTTGACGACGCCGAACAAGAGCGGGAAGGTTAGCCAGCCGATAAGTAAAATCGAGCCGTGGACGAGCACGTGCGCCAAGACGATGCGGCGGGCCGACTTCCAACCTCCGATCGACCCGAGCGCGACGACGAGACTTGTCCCGGCACTTTGCCCTAAGACGAGCAGACACGCTTGGGCAAGGGTGACCGTATCGGTCGCGAGCGCCGTCATCGTCAAGACGAGACCGATGCTTGAAGACTGCAATAAAACAGTCATCAACAGGCCCGTACCGAGAAGCGCAAGTTGGTGGAGCGGTGTGTCCGCTTCCCAACTGGCGAACGAGAACGTGACAACTTCCCGCATCGCCTCTTGGAGCGTTCCGATGCCGACAAAAATGAGGCCAAGTCCGACCATGAGCATGCCGATGCGTTTGACGCGCCGTCCAATCAAGCGCAGCGCCATGCCGACCCCGATGAGCGGGAGCAACAGCTCGCGGATATCGACGTTATAACCTAGGAGCGCCACGATCCATCCGGTCGTCGCGCTGCCCGCGTTCGCGCCGATGACGAGTGTAAGCGCTTGGGTGAACGTCAGCAGGCCGGCACTGACAAAACTGATTGTCATGAGCGTCGTCACGGTCGAGGACTGAAACAACGTCGTCATCGTCGCTCCGAGAAAGGCACCCGAAACAGGTCCTTCAGCCAAGCGATTCAATCGTTGCCGGAGGCGTTCCCCGGCCATGCTTTTCAACGTATCCGTCAACAGCATCATCCCGAGTAGGAAGATGCCGACTCCCCCGACCAATGTGCCGATCCCCATGGTGTCACTTCCTTTTCAACGATTCAATCGCCTCGTAACGTTGACAACATCCATGTTTTTTCTGATGCGTGATCTTTCAAGTTGAGCAGTACGTCCTCCGGATAATAGATTTTCTCGTCGGACTGTCGTGAGTTTAAAATCGATTGGACGAGCATCGACACTTCCGAAATTTCCCGGCGGTCGCCATCATTCATCTTGAGATAGATGCCTTCGTATGTCCCGTGCCCTTTATACAAATCATATGGCAATTGGCTGAGCTGATCCTCGAGCAAGTAGTAGCGGGTCGGTAAACCGATTGCCTCCATCGTTGAACGCAAGCGGTCCATATAGCGGACGCGGTTCGCTTCCGGGAAGTTCTTATATTTCAACAAACGACGGTTGACGAAGCGGCTGGCGAGGTCGGCCAAAATCGGGTCCGCCTCATCCATCCATTCCTGAAAATAGAAATAGACGATCGTCTCATCGAGCTTCAAATAATGCTCGAGCGTCATGTCTTCATGGTTAAAAATCGGCAAGAAATGCTTTGGGGTCATCTCGAAAGAATAACCCGATTCGAATAGTTCTTGCGCCCGTTCGAGTACGGCTTTGAGCAATAAATCGCTCGATCGCGTCGCCGGATGCAAGTAGACTTGCCAATACATTTGATAGCGACGCATGATATAGTCCTCAATCGTATGCATCCCCGACTGTTTAACGACGACTTGATCTTCATCGGGACGCAACACTCGCAACATCCGCTCAAGATCGAACTTCCCATAACTGACACCGGCGAAATGGGCGTCGCGGAGCAGATAGTCCATCCGGTCGACATCGAGCTGCGAGCTCAGTATATTGACGAGCAAGCGGTTCGGGTGCGTCTTATTGATGATGGCCGCTACTTCTTCCGGGAAACCAACGCCCATCTCCGACAGCACTTTGTTCACTTCCGTGTCGCCGAGGATGATTCGTTCGGTCCATACCTCGTGACGAACGGCGAAGACGTGCTCGAACGCGTGTGAGAACGGACCGTGGCCGACATCGTGCAGGAGCGCCGCTGCGAGCAACAGCTCCCGGTCGCGGTCGTCCCACTCTGGATACTCGTGAAATTGGTCAATCAGCTGCCGGGCGATCTCATAGACGCCAAGCGAATGATGGAACCGGGTATGTTCGGCGCCATGGAACGTCAGAAATGATGTCCCGAGCTGTTTGATGCGCCGTAAGCGTTGAAACTCTTTCGTGTTGATCAATTCCCAGACGAGATGATCATAGACATATATATAGCGGTGAACCGGATCTTTGAACACTTTCGACCCGGATAATTGACCTCGTGAAGTGTACATGACGTTGCCCCCTACATTTTATTAATGATTGGATTCGACTTCTAGCGAGTTGTTCCTCCCATGCTATAATGGGGAGGAAATTATTTATTGAAAAGGAATTATGTATATGACCCATCCATTATTACAACAACCGACCTACCGTGTCATCGATCAGTCCTCGCTCGGTCCTGCGTTTCAAGCCGAGCAATCGTTCGCGACGGACGACACGCTCTGTGCGTCGACCGCAACGTCTGGTGCCGTCCTCAGGGCCTGGGTTCATCTAAACACGGTCGTGCTCGGCATTCAAGACGCCCGCCTGCCTCACTTGTCAGACGGCATCCGTTTTCTACATGAACATGGATTCCGTCCCGTCGTGCGAAATTCAGGAGGGCTTGCCGTCGTCTTGGATGAAGACGTATTGAACTTATCCCTGATTTTACCTGAAAAAGACGGGATTCAAATCGATAGCGGCTACGAGGCGATGACGTCGCTCATCCAACTCATGTTTCAAGACGTGACGACAGACATTGTCGCTGGCGAAATCGTTGGGTCTTACTGCCCCGGCAGTTTCGACTTATCCATCGGCGGCAAGAAGTTCGCGGGCATCTCACAGCGCCGTGTCCGTGGCGGTGTCGCCGTCCAAATTTATTTGAGCGTTCGCAAGAGCGGGAGCGAACGCGCCGCCCTCATCCGTGATTTTTATGAGCGCGCCATCCAAGGCGAAGCGACAAAGTTCACCTACCCGGCCATCGTCCCTGAGACGATGGCGTCACTCGAGGACCTGCTCGGTATCCCGCTCACCGTCGATGACGTGTTTCGCCGCGCCTACACCGTCCTTAGTGACGTGAGCCGGCTCATACCTGGCCCTCTCGATGCGGAAGAGCAGGCGACGCTCGTGACCCAGCTCGACCGGATGTGGAAGCGCAATGAACCGATCCGTGAGATTGAACAACAATTAATAGAGGAGTGACCGCATGTTTAAAATCATAACCGATACCGGCGCCGATTTGACCCAAGACCAGATCGTCGAGTACGGTCTCGAAATGCTACCGCTCGGTGTCGTCATCGACAACGACGAATTTTTAGACGGTGAGACGATTCAACCGAAAGACGTGTACGACGCGATGCGTGCCGGGAAGACGCCGAAGACGTTCCAAATCGAGGCGGCCCGCCTCGAACAATGTTTCCGTCAACATCTCGAATCGGAAATCCCGTTCCTGTATCTCGCCTTCTCCGGTGAGCTCTCAGGCACCTATCAGACGGCCGTCATGGTCGGAAACCTACTTAAAGAAGAATACCCGAACAGCACGTTCCATATTCTTGATACGCGCGCCGCCTCGGTGGGCCAAGGATTGTTCGTCAAAACGGTCGCCGAGTATGGTCAAGACCATACGTATGAAGAGACGGTCGCCTACGCGACGTCGCTCGTCGGCAAAATCCGTCATTTGTTCACGGTCGAATCGCTCGAGTATTTGATGCGCGGAGGTCGTGTCTCGAAAGCGAGCGCGTTCATCGGGGATTTGTTGACGATTCTACCGCTTTTGACAGTTGAAGACGGCAAGCTCGTCCCAATCGAGAAGGTGCGCGGTCACAAGAAAGTGTTACGCCGCATCGTCGAATGGATGACCGAGTCGAAACCGCTCGTCGAGGGTGGCCACGTCTTCATCGGCCACGGCGATGATCCAGTCAAAGCCGACCAATTCGAGGCGTTGTTACGGGAACATGTGAACCCAGCGAGCGTCACGAAGACGATCGTCGGTTCGGCCATCGGGGCGCACACAGGCCCAGGCTTGCTCGTCGTCGGCTATTTTGAAGCATGACGAAACGACGCGTTTGGCTCACGATCGGATTACTCCTGATTATTGGAGCATATGCGTTGTTTCACATCGATGAAGCCAATAAACGACGGTTTCTTCAGAATTATTTGCAGGAACATCATGCACTTTCTAATTCGTCTTATTCATCGCATGCCAGTATCACTCAATTCGGTACCATGTTCCATGTCACGTTAGTTGATGAACCGGACATCATGTACGACTTTTTTGTCAAACGACGCGATGGTGTCATGCATGTCGTTTACAATTTTAATTTGGAACAAGGACACGGTCTCCGTGACCGCGAGTTCGAAACCGTCAACTACGCCATCCTTGATACGTTATTCAAATGACAAACCGCGAGCACCCTCATGGGCGCTCGCGGTTTTTTGTTCATTTATTCCAGTTGCGGAATCCGTCACCGAATTCAAGGTGGAGATCGTCGCCGAACACGCCGTTCTCGAACGTGGGTACGTCGACCGGGAGTTTGCCCGTCGGTTTGACTTCGCCGAAGATGGCGCGAATGCCGGCCGGGAGGTTCGGTCCTGCCGATTTGGCATTGCCCGCCTCTGAATCCGGTCCGTTCGGGTCACCTTTGAAGCCGTAGATGATGAGCTGGGCCGGTGCGTCCGGCTGAACCGCCACATCGTACGGGTTACGCAGACTGAGCAAGACTGACTTCTTGCCCGTCTCGTTGGCGTAACGGAACACTTCGGCCGGCACGTAGTTGTCAGCCGACGTCGATTTCAGCTTGGCGCTGTTGTTCACGTTCGAGCCGACGATGATATAGTCGGCCGCGTCGAGTTTTTCTTTCAATGCCGGGTTTTGATCCAAGTGCTTCGTCGATGCCGTATAGTTCGCGGCGATGACGTTCACGTCTTTCATGTTGCCGGCGTTCTTCTCGAGCGACTTGATCGTCTTGATCATGCTGTCCGTCTGGTCTTTCGCCGGTGACAAGACGAGGACCGTCTCACCCTTTTTCGGTTTGAACGGAAGCGTCTTGTCGTCGTTCTTCACGAGCGTGACGGCCGCCTCGGCGATTTCACGTTCTTTCGCTTTATGCTCGGCACTGCCGACGACCGCATTCGCCTCAGCGAGTTTCGCCTCGAGCGTCGTCGTGTCGACCGATTCTTGCCAAATGCCGCGTTCCGCTTTGAGCGTCAAAATCCGCTCGACCGCTGCATCAATCTTCTCTTCTGACAGGCGTCCATCCTCGACGGCCGCCATGACGTCTTCAAAGATCGTCTCGAGCTTCACGACGTCCGCGTTCGACCGTAAAATCGTCGGCATGAGCGCGATATCCACGCCCGCATCGAACGTCTTGATGACCGCTTCGGCTTCCGTGAAGTTATCGGCAATCGCCTGCATGTTCAAGGCGTCCGTGATGACGATCCCGTCATAGCCCATGTCTTCCCGTAACACGCCCGTGATGACGTCGTCCGAGAGCGTCGCCGGGAGCGGGAATGTGCCGCGCGGCGAGTTGACGACCTCATCCTCGATTTGTGGCATCCCGATGTGTGCCGTCATGATCATATCGATGCCTTCGGTGATGGCTCGTTTGAACGGCAACAGTTCGAGACCGCGCAAATCTTCGAGCGATTTGTCGACGATCGGAAGTCCGTAATGCGAGTCGACCGCCGTGTCACCATGACCTGGGAAATGCTTCGCCGTCGCAGCGACACCTTGGTCTTGAATTCCTTGTGTCATCGCCGAGCCGAGCTCGCCGACGAGTTCTGGGTCGCTCGAGAACGAGCGTACGCCGATGACCGGGTTGGCCGGGTTGTTGTTGACGTCTAGCACCGGACCGAAGTTGACGTTCACCCCGAGAGCGTTCAACTCCGAACCGATAATATTCCCCGCGTCGTATGCGTACTGGCTGCTCCGTGTCGCCCCGAGCGCCATGTTACCCGGCAAGTTCGTGCCCGTTCCGAGACGTGTCACGATTCCACCCTCTTGGTCGATCGTGATGAAGAGCGGTACGTCGTTGCTTTCGTCTTGTTTGACGACTTCTTGGAGGTCGTGGACGAGTTTCGTCGTCTGTTCGGTCTCGGTCACGTTTTCCGCGAACAAGATGACACCCCCGAGGTCAAACCGATCGACGACGCGCGCCACATCTGTCGCGAGTGCCGTATGGTTCGCCCCGTTCCATAATCGGAAGTCTGGCATGATCATTTGACCGAGCTTTTGTTCAAGCGTTATCGACGCGAGCTTGGCGTCCACACGCTGCTCAATCGACGTTGCTGGCGTCTCCTCCGCTACGACCGCAGTCGCCATCGGGACCGATGAGACGAGTAATGCTGTCGTTAGCCCCAGTGTCGCCGTCCAGTTCAATGCTTTGTTCATGTTCCCCACTCCTTTTTTGAAAGTTTCCCCGACCCCCAAACAAAAAGGCATGGAGGAAGAAGCGTTGCCTCACCAACGCTCGTTCACCCCATGCCTGATCGTATCAGTTACATATGGTCCTTATTCAGGTGGTCAACGTCAGTATAGCAATTCAAAAAATGGGAAACAACATTTCACATGAAAGCGTAACCATTTTGAAATATATGTTCTGTTTTGACACACATCCAAGCTGTATTGGCAAAGCCAATAATTTCGCTGGTTCGAATTCGTCCTCATCTTTGGTAAACTCTTTTTGTTAGGGGTTAACTTTCAAAAAGGGGGAAATCATCTTGGCACGAGGGGAACTGAAACGAAAGCCGGAATGGTTAAAGATTAAACTGAACACGAACGAGACATACACCGGTCTCAAAAAGATGATGCGCGAGAAAAATCTACATACCGTCTGTGAAGAGGCGAAATGTCCGAACATCCATGAATGCTGGGCCGTCCGCCGCACCGCGACGTTCATGATTCTTGGAAGCATCTGCACCCGCGCCTGCCGCTTCTGCGCGGTTACGACGGGCAAGCCGAACGAACTCGACTGGGAAGAACCGAAACGCGTTGCCGAGTCGGTCCGCCTCATGAACCTGAAGCACGTCGTCATCACGGCCGTCGCCCGCGACGACTTGAACGACTACGGAGCGACGGTATTCGCCGAGACGGTCCGCGCCGTCCGTGCCATGAACCCGGAGACGTCAATCGAAGTGCTCCCGTCCGATATGATGGGTGACTTCTCGGCGCTCCAGACGCTCATCGATGCCGGCCCGGACATCATGAACCATAACTTGGAGACGGTCCGTCGTTTGACACCGAGAGTCCGCGCCAAAGCGACGTACGACCGGACGCTCGAATTTTTAAAACGGTCGAAAGAACTGAACCCGGACATCCCGACGAAGTCGTCCATCATGGTCGGACTCGGCGAGACGAAGGAAGAGTTGATTCAAGCGATGGACGACCTCCGGGCCCATCACGTTGACATCCTCACGCTCGGCCAATACTTGCAGCCGACGAAGAAGCACCTCGACGTCGAGCGCTACTACCATCCAGATGAGTTCGCCGAGCTGAAAGAGATCGCGTTGGCGAAAGGCTTCTCCCACTGTGAGGCCGGACCGCTCGTGCGTTCCTCGTATCACGCGGACGAACAAGTCCACAAGGCACGTCGTCACACGATGTTGCCAATCGACTAAGAGAAAGAAGAGACGTTTATGATTGGAACGACATGGCATTTGCTTCATACCGCCCCGCTGTCCCCAGCCGAGAATATGGCTATCGATGAGGCCATCGCCGGCTGGGTCGCGCGCGGTGACGTAAAACCGACACTCCGTTTTTACGCCTGGGCCCCGCACGCCATCAGCGTCGGGCGCTTCCAACGGGCGACGCGCGATCTCGACCGCGACGCGCTCGTTTTAAATGGGATCCCGGTCGTCCGTCGTTTGACCGGCGGACGGGCCGTCTTGCACGCGGACGAGCTGACGTATAGCGTCATTCTCCCTGAGACGATGCCATCCTTGCCGACGAACGTCATCGAGAGCTATCGCCTCCTGACCGAAGGGGTGCGTCGCGGGTATCACGCACTCGGCGTCCCGGCCGAGTTCTCGGTGCCGTTGACCGAGGCCGACCGTGAGGCGCTTCGAAAACCGAAGTCGGCCGTCTGTTTTGACGCCGCCTCGTACTATGAGCTCGCCGTCGACGGGAAAAAGATTGCCGGGAGCGCCCAAGTGCGCCACCAGGGTGCCGTCCTACAGCACGGGTCGATTCCGTTATCGATTGACGATGACGTCTTGTTCGACTGCTTCAATCTCGAGGCCGATGCGAAGGCGGAGGCGAAAGCCCGCTTTGGTGACAAGGCCGTCTCCTTGAACGAGACGCTCGGTCGACCGGTCGCCTTCGACGAGGTCGCGGCGGCGTTCACGGACGGGTTCCGTGACGCATTCGACTTGACGTTCGAACCGCTGACGTTCACCGAGGCGCAGCAACAAGAGATTCAAGAGCTCGTCGCCAAATACGAGAGTGATGCTTGGACCTGGAAACGCTAAAAAAACGAGTCCTCCGACTCGTTTTTTTAGCGTTTGACCGCTCGATCTTCGCAATCATCTATCACGTTCCATTCGTTTTCGTTTGATCAAAAACCCGAGATAGGGTAGCCCTGTGAAAACAAGCCCAACTACGACGAACATCTGAATGATCCAAATAATCGCCTCAGCCGTTCCCGACCAGTCGAGTCGAAGCAATAACAGTGTCCCCACGAAAAGCATTAAGCAAGTAAATGCCGCCTTCCCCATAGGTCGCTCTACTTGCGCGTATTTCTCATGTGTCGTCTGTTGATCGGTATAAAGCGGCGTCGCGTCCGGACTGCCTTTGAACACATGAATCTCATCGCCGGTCGACGTGACATGTTCCCATCCGCTCGTGGCGAACAGCTCAAAGTAATCCTCGTCCGGTTGTTTGCGATAGTCAAGACTGTAGCGCACATCCATCGGCTCTCCTTCGACGAGTGTGTATCCGAGCGGCGCGAACTTCTCTAAATGCCAACCGCGCGCTGCCATCTGCTCCAACTTCTTCATTTCCCGCTCTTCGGCGAACGCCAGTCCCCAACTCGACATATATTTCCGTTTCATCGGTGTCCCTCCCCTTCCAAAATGAAGCGTGCATCGTCAACGATTGCTTGCCGTCGTTTCAAATCCTCGGCCACGAGTGCGCGGCCTTGGGTCGTAATCACATAACTCTTCTTCTTCCCGTCCCCGTCGAGCGGCTCGATGAGCTGTGCGTTCACGAGCTTTTTGATAATCGTATACATCGACGCCGGGCCAATCTTGATTCGCCCCTTCGTCAACTCCTCGACGAACTGCATAATCAAGTAGCCGTGACGCGCCTCGGTCAAGGCGAGGAGAATGTAGAACATGCTGTCGGTCAATTCTCCGAGTTCGATTGTGTCATTACGTGGCATCTTGCCACCTCCTATATCATTCATTGATATATCTTACCCTCACTATATATCGTTGAATGATATATGTCAATAAATGATATAAAAAAGCCGCAGACAGTTCGTCTGCGACCTCGTCAGCTCGTGACGTAATCTAAATCGTGCAAGATGTACGCTAAAAAGAACAACATGCTCGGGTTCTCGTAGCGCATCTGCACTTTACGAAGTTGCTCCCGATACGTGACCTCATACTCAGCCCCGTTCATCTTCCGCTCCATGTTCATCTTGATGAGCGCGTCGAGTTTGTCCATCATATCGACGAGCATGCCTTCATACGTATCGTCTTTCGAATCGGCCATATAGCGGCGGAACGCCGGCTGCATATAGTCCGGGAGGAGCGACAAGAGCGCCTCGCTCTCGGTCCGTTCGTACGCCTCGAACGCCGCACCGGTCTCGGCGGTCGAATGTTTCACCGGGCCGAGCACGTCCCCGGTCACCCCTTCGACGAGGTCGTGACAGAGAAGACGGGCCGTCAATTCGGCGACATCGACGTCGATGTCATACTTCTCGCGCTCCAACAAGCCGCTGAACAGCCCGAGCGCGGCCGCCCGGAATCCATGGATGGCGTCGTTATCGTCAATCGTATTGAAACGGCCTTTCCAGCGCCTTACGCTGTCCATCCGCATGACGTTCTCGATGAACGTCGCCACGTCGGTCTCCGCCTCGACTTGTTCGTAGAGCCAGCGGACCGATTCGAGCGGATGATTGCGCAAGGCTGCTTTCATCTCTTCAAGCTTCGCGACGAAATGGGGCGAGCCGTGTCCGACTTCGCGCCGCACGAACAGCATCGCGTCGAACGAGTCGATGCCGTCGACGAGCCGTCCTTCAAATGAGTCGTCCTCCGCCTCGACGAGAAAACGATAGAAATGCGGCCGCAGCGACTGCGATAGTAACTCGACGAGGCCGAGACTCGCCGTCCGCTCCATCCGTTCGATATGTTCTTTGAGCGTCGGTTCTTTTTTCGTCCGATGCATGATCGGTCCGGTCTGCACCTCGTTCATATCATGGAACAACGCCTTCCCGAGCACGTCGAGCAAGTTGACGTCCTGTCCTTTGTTCTCTTCGTAGTATGCGGCAATTAAGCTGAAGACAGCGACGCGGAAACTGTGGCTTGCCGCGTTATCATGATAATGCGGCGCATACTCGTCCCAGCGTTGCACGTTTTGCATGCGTGTCATCTTGCGGATAAACGTTCCGTTATGCATCAAATTCCTCCTTGGTTCAGTCGCTCCCACGAGTCATCGTGACAGACGATGTACAGCATGTCGTTCGTCTTAAGCGTTGTGTCGAGCTCCGTCGCATAATCGAGACGGTCGTTGACGGCGATCAACGTGACGCCTTGGTGCATCAAGCTCTCCGCAGCGTCCCGGATGGTCGCCCATTCCGGTTTCGGCGCGAGCGCCTGGATGTTGCCGCCTGACTGTTTGCTGAGCAGCTGACGGAAAATCGATGTCGTCCCCGGTTGCAGCGTCGCTTTCGCCATGAGGAGTGACACCGAGTCGTTCGCGAGAATAAAGTCGTCAATCCGAACGTGTTTGAATTTCGAGATGTTCCGTTCCTCGCACACCTCGACGACCGTATGCAAATCGACGCCGCGTTCAGACGACAGCGCTTCGACCGCGGACGCGATGAGCAATGATTTTCCGTCGGCGAGGAGTGTCTCCGTGATGCGGGCATCCGCGAAGATGGCGATGCGGCGCGCCTTTAAAATATTGGCCTGCAAGAGTACGGCCTCGTCCGACGCGTCACCGTGGACGAAGTGAACGTTATCGTGGTCGTACGGTTCTTCCATCAACTGATCAATCAAGACGATCTCAGCCTTTGGCTCATAGATGAGCACTTCATCGATTGCTTTCTTTGTCTTCGGCGACCAGCCGATGTAGACGTAATGCCCTTCTCCTCGATACACTAACTTCCCCTCCCGTTTTAACCGTTGAAACGTCGCACCGACTTCAACGAGTTTTCCAATCAACGCCCCGATAATCCCGATCCCGAACAGGAACAAGAAAATCCCGAGCCAACGTCCCGCGACCGATGTCGGGAAAAAGTCACCATATCCGACGGTCGTGAGCGTCGTCATCGTCCACCAGAATGAGTCGAACATCGACGGGAACGTCTCCGGTTCAAGCACAAATCCGAGGACGGTACCGGTCAAGATGATGACGAGTGATGCCAAGACGACGTTTAAAAACGATAATTTCGATAATCCGCGCCAGACACGAAAAAAGATATGCACAGAAAAACCCCTCCTTTTCCTATATACTAGAGACAACTTACTTGATTTACGAAACCACCTCACGTTCGGTTTCGTATAGAAAGAAAAAAGAAAGGACGACGTCATGAACTCAATCGTTTTAGAATATCGACTCTATAAAAATGAACTTTCGTTCGAGCCACTCTACCATTATACATCGCTCGGCCTCGATGAAGTACTCGCCCGCCGCGAATGCGAATTTTTCGTCAAGGACGGCATGACCTACAAACAGCGCTCATCGGCGCTCGAAGGCGAGCAATATTTCTTGATTTACGTCGACCGCTACACGGAAGGGCCCGTCGACAAGCACGAGACGACCGACATTAAAGTGGAAATTCGGACGCTCGACGACCGATTCGACAACCCGATGCTCGAGGCGTATTACGTCGATCGGCATCTCGACGCACTCGCCATGCTCGGCAGTCAATACTTGTACGTCGCCGGCAAAGAGTATGAACGCGACTCGGCCGAGACGGACGAAGATCGTGGCGTCTATGTCATTTACGTTACCCCTACAGGTTATACATTGGAGGAATCAACATGAAGACAAGCAAAAAAATCTTGAGCGGTCTGTCGGCTGCTGTCTTGACCGCATCGTTAGCGGCTTGTGGTACCGACGAAACAGAACAAGCGACGTTACCTGAAGAACCGACCGGCTACGAGTGTGACGATTGGGATTGGGATGACGAAACGGAGTCATATTACTGTGACGATGATCGCTCGCCTCACTTCGGTAGCTTTTTCTTGCTCGGCAGCCTCTTTAACTCAAAGAGTGCCTTGAAGAACTCATCAGCGTATAAGAATTACCGCTCAAACGGCGGCGCCAGCAGCATCACCCCGAACAAATCAAACTCAGGCTCCAACTCGGGACTCGGCAGCGGCTCAAAAGGCGGCTTTGGGGGATGAAGCGAGACGCACTGTTTGGCCAAATCCCTTTCTTTTGGCCTGACTTGAATGACGAAGAGTACGCCCTTTACGACTGTCTCGCCATGTCGGATGACGTGGTGAGGCAGATTCGTGAGGCGACGCGTGACGTCGATGCGATTTTCCGCAAGACGAACCGTCTGCTTCGGACGCTCCCGGACGATACGCTCCGCCTGATCGGTTATCCTGAGGCGAGCCTGCCGTTCCTGCGCGACAAGGCGATCCCGCAAGAGACCATTATCGGTCGCTATGACTGGATCGTTAAAGACGACACGCTTAAACTGATGGAATTCAACGCCGACACACCGACGTTCATCAAAGAACTGTTCGATGTGAACGGCTATGTGACGACAGAATTCGGACTCGACGATCCGAACGCGGCGTCGACCGAAGAGCTCAAGGCCGAACTTCGAAAAGCCGTCATCGCAGCATGGCAACGACTCGACCGGGACGGGGCACCGAAAATCGTCTTCACGGCCCACGATGACAACATCGAGGACAAATGGACGACGCGTTTCCTTCAAGAGACGCTCGACTTGCCGTCAGAGTTCGTCCCGCTCGACCGGTTACTCGTCGAGGCGGATGGCGTGTTCACACCGACTGGGGAACGGATCGACGTCTTGTATCGTCAGACGTACCCGATTGAACACTTGGTCGACGACCGGGCACCCGATGGAGATTTGATCGGCATCCGCCTGCTCGAACTGAACGCGGCCAAACACGTCTCGCTGCTCAATCCGCTCTCGGCCTTCCTTATGCAGTCCAAAGGCGTCCAAGCGCTCATTTGGGAACTGTATGAGGCCGATACATATTTTGACGAAGCGGAGCGTTCCATCATCACAACGTATTTTTTACCGACGTATCTCGAAGCCGAGCCGTTTATCGGCCAGAGCGCGTACGTGCAAAAGCCCGCTTTCGGACGGGAAGGCGACTCGGTCATCCTCTATGACCAAGCCGGTGTCCCGTTCCATAAAGAGGCGCTCCAGACGTACGCCGACGAAACGGCGGTGTATCAACAGTTCATCGAGTTGCCGACCCGTCTGACGAACACGGTCAACGGCCCGCTCGAGACACACTACATGGTCGGCTGTTTTTGCTTGAACGGCCATCCGTCCGCCCTCGGCGTCCGCGCCGGCAGCATGATCACGAACAACCAGTCTTACTACTTAGCCATCGGCACAACAAAGGAGAATAACTTATGACGTTCATCACGCTCGATTCCATCTTGAGCTTCCTCGCTCACCTCGGTACAGGGTTTGGCCTGATTTTAGGCGGACTCGTCGTCTTCGCCCTCACGACGAAATACTCGGAACGTAAACTGATTAAAGAAGGCAACGTCGCCGTCGCGCTGAAACTTTGGGGGAAAGCGATCGGACTCGCCATCGTCATCTACACGGTGTGGGCGAACAGTGTCAACCTGCTCGACGCCTTCATCTGGGGACTCGTCGGGATTCTCGCCCAAGTGCTCGCCTTCTGGACGTTTGAATACATTCTGACGCCAGGCGTGAACTTAGAGAAAGAAGTCGAGAACGGCAACCTCGCCGTCGGGATCAGTCTGTTCTCCGCCTCACTCGTCGTCGGTATTATCGTCGCCGCGAGCTTGACGTACTGAATAACCTCTAACTGTTTCAATCGACAAAGAACGGCCATGATTTCCACTTTCGAGAAATCATGGCCGTTCTTTGTTCACACGTTATTTAAGACAACCTTCTAGAATCTCCATTGACTTGATAGATGGTTTGTCCGTTCGCAAATGTCCACAGAGTGTTTCCATTTGGTTTTGAAGGACCGTTTCTTCCAAGTACCATCGCAGCCGTAGCACTGGCACTCCCTTGAATTGGCTTCATAACCGTATATCCGTGACTATTTTTTTGGAGATGGCCACTTTGCTCGAGCGCATAGATATTTTCAAGCATCCATCCCTCGTTACCGTGGTTACTCGTAACCTGTGTTCCGGCTACTAACACGGAACGGGCGTTTCGTTTTTTAGTCCCATCATAATGAGCGCGCCCTAAATCACCAATAAAAACATTTGGCGTCACCATATCGATATCTGATGGCCGAACTGTCAGTTTTTTCATACATATTTCCTCCCTTGAAGTTGTTTTCCCGCTGGATTCCTGCCCCTCATTATAATTTTGCTTCAATCCGCTGCAGAACATTTAAAATTTCAGTCAATAACTGTTCAGTAGATTGATGCGCCTGTTCGTTCATCGTTATGTTCGACACGACCTGAATCTCTTCTTGTAAAATTGAGTTTAATCCTTGTTCAAACGCAACGGCCCATGTGGTGTGGTTCGCCAATTTAAATTCTTTGACATTTTTGAACATTCGAACATGCTCGTCTGAGAATTGTTGACGATTTCCAATCAATCCACGCTTTCTCAAATGCTGTTTGAAGAAACGAACGTTCCCAATCTTATCATGTACGATTTCTACAAATTCTAAATCACTGTAATGCCTCATCCGTTCTCGGCCCCTCCCTACAAAAAAACATTCGTTGACTTTTATTAAATTCATTATAAATCAACAAAATTTTTTTGTCGAGTTGTTTTTAGATTAACGATATGACAAATAAAAAAACTCCCACATTTAATGTCATGAGTCAAAAACTAAACCGTTTGACCATGTTTAAAAAGGGGAGTCTCATTTGAATCGTTGATCATTCAATTCTAGAAAGTTAGAAAGAATTAAGCTTTTGCAAGTACGGCCGATGGACCGAAGAACTCGTAACGGGCTTGTGGAATCGTTTGGACGACCGTCTCCATCATCGCGGTCGGACCGCACGTGTAGACGTCGTGTCCCTCGACATCAAGTGCTTCGAGTTGTTTTGCACTCATACAGCCTGATACGTCATCGACGTGCGTGATGAGCTGAAGACCAGCGTTCACGAGTTCATCGAGCTCTTCACCGAGCGGACGGAGGTTCGTGCTACGGACCGCGTGCAACAACGTGACTGAACGCCCTTGGCCGAGTGCCGTTTTCGCCATGTTGAAGAGCGGTGTGATACCGATCCCGCCAGCGACGAGTGTGAGCGGGCGGTCCGTGTCTTCAAGCACGAATTCACCAGCCGGCGCGCTCACTGGAATTTCCGTGCCGACCGTCTGCTCGTGGAGCCAGTTTGAGACGAGCCCTTCCGCTTTCGGAGCGATCCAGTAGCCGTCTTCTGTCGTCTCGACGACGCTATATTGACGATGGTGCAAGATGTCTTCCCCAGCGATACGAGCTTGGACCGAGATGTATTGACCTGGGATGGCCGTCCCGACGACGCCATCGTTCGCTTTGATTCGGAATCGTTTCACTTCCGGCGTGTCTTCGATCACTTCAGCGACCGTGAACGGTTTGAAACCAATCCATGGCGCATCGGCATACATCTGTTTCTCGAGTGAGATGAAGACGTCGGCGATGACACCATATGCTTTCGCCCACGCGTCAATGATGTCCGGCGTGGCTGCTTCACCGAGCACGTCTTGAATCGCGCCGAGTAAGTTCTCGCCGACAATCGGATAATGTTCCGGACGGATGTTCAAGCTCTTATGTTTATGAAGCGCCGGTTGGATGGCCGGAAGAATCGCTTCGAGACGATCGATATGGACGGCTGCCGCGTAGACAGCGTTGGCGAGCGCCTCTGGCTGACGACCGCGTTTTTGGTTCGTATGGTTGAAGAAGTGGCGGACTTCTGGGTTGTTTTCGAACATGCGCTTATAGAAGTGACTCGTGATGGCAACACCGTGGTCTTTCAAGACCGGTGCTGTTGCTTTGACGATATCCATGGTTTGTTGATCTAACATATTGTTTCCCCCTTTTTGAAAGTACACGTCCATTATGTGAGGTAAGTCACTTCAAAAGCAATATATAAAATACTTGTTTAGACACAAGTTCAAATTTCCGCCTTGAATCCGCCACGCTTTTTTCACATCTTCCATCGTCGCGCTTTCGTCAGATGTCTTGTACAATGAACGGATGAAGAGGTGAAACATCATGCGGCTCACGCAAACGTGCGATTACGCACTCCGAACACTCATGTATAGCGCCACGTTCTCCCATCGTCTCGTGACGATTCAAGAAGTGGCGGATCAATATCAGATTTCAAAGAATCACGTCATGAAAGTCGTCTATGAGCTCGGCAAGCACGGTTATCTCGAATCGGTGCGCGGCCGTGGCGGCGGTTTCCGACTCGCCCGACCGATGGAGGACATCAACGTCGGCGACGTCGTCCGGACGATGGAACCGTTCGAGCTCGTCGAATGTTTCGGCGAGGGACGATGTGTCATCGCGCCCGCATGCGATTTGCGGAGCGTCTTGAACGAGGCGATGCTCGCCTTCCTGCACGTGCTCGACCGCTACACGATTGCCGACCTCGTCGCTAACCGGACGAACGAACTGGCCATGTTGCTAGGCATACAAAACCCGACGGACTGAAATAGTCTGTCGGGTTTTCCTGTTATAGCGGCTTCAATTTGGCTTCGATCTCGGCTCGTCGTGGCTCGAGAAACGGCGGCAGCGCCAAGCGTTCTCCGAGCGTCTCGAGGGATTCGTCGGTCGTAAAACCAGGTCCGTCCGTCGCGAGTTCCACCAAAATCCCGCTCGGTTCGCGGAAATAAATCGATTTGAAATAATAACGGTCGATCAGACCTGAATGACTGATGCCGAATGAATCGAGCCGCTCGACCCAACGCGCCATCTCCAAATCATCCTCGACGCGGATTGCGACGTGGTGGACACTACCCCGGCCCGGGCGCTCCGATGGCAAATCGGGACGGTCGACGAGATGAATCTCTGTCGCCACACCGCCATCCCCCGTCTCGAACACACGAACCGATTGACCGTTTCGCTCGAACTCAGACACGAAGCGATATCCGAGCACGTCCGTCAGCACCCGTTCCGTCTTCTCAATTCGCCGCACCGTCCACTCGCTAAATCCGAGGCCGAAGACGGCGACGTCCGCCGGCACCGGTCCGTTTTTCCACGGCGTCCCTGACCCGCCCTCGACGAGACAGAGCCGTTGTCCTTCCTCATCTTCGAAGTAGAGCGTTGGCCGCCCTAGTACATCCTCTACCGGATCATGAAGTACACCGAATTCGGAAAATCGCTCAAGCCAGTACGACATTGCCCCTTCCGGCACCCGGAGCGCCGTCCGTGAGATGCTGCTCGATCCTTTATACGTCTGTCCGAGAAACGGTAGCTCGAAGAACGTTAAATCCGTCCCCGGTGTCCCCGATTCATCTGCGTAAAACAAGTGGTACATCGACGGATCGTCTTGGTTGACCGTCTTTTTGACAAGCCGCATCCCGAGGACTTCCGTATAGAATCGCAAGTTCTTCAACGCGTCCCCCGTCATCGCCGACACGTGATGTTGTCCTATAATCGCCTTCATCCAACTTCTCCCCTTTCGACTTTGATTATATTGTACCATCCACAAATAAGTAAAGTTAGCTTTACATTAAGTAAAGTTTATTTTACACTGAGGATAGAAATAAGAAATGAGGTGGCGGCATGCCATTAATCAATCGCGTCAAAGAGTTGCGGGCCCGGCATCAATTGACCCAAGGCGACTTGGCAGCCAAGGTCGGTGTGACGAGACAGACGATCATCTCGCTCGAAAAAGGGAGCTACACCCCGTCGCTTCTGCTGGCGATGCAAATCGCCCGCGTGTTCGAGGAACCGGTCGAATCTATTTTCACAATCGAGGAGGAAACAAATTGAAACACGTCGTCATCCAATCCATCTCCAGCATCATCTTGTACGTCCTGATGGCATTTCTGTTCAGTTCGTTCTTGTCTGACGTGTCGACCGTCATCGAGACCGACCGATTCGAAATTGAGTTTAACTTATTGCCGCTCTTGCTGTTAGTCGGCTTCTTCATCGTTTGGACGGTCTATTCGTTCAAGACGCGCCCGAACCAAAATTTAAGCTTCGGCCAATGGTCGGTCCGGATGACGGAATTTAGCGAAGTCGACGAGCGGGAACAAATCATCACGGCGAAAGCGACGAAAGCGGCCTACGTCTCGTTCGGGATCACCGTACCGCTCCTCATGGCGTCGTTCATGTTTTATCCGCTGTTCGAGAATGCGCTCCCAGCCTATCCGATTTACGCGCTCGCCTCGACACTGATCATCTCGACACTCGTCTACATGACGACTTGGATCCGCGCCTATACCCATTAAGGAATTCACATCGAATTCCTTTTTTTGTGTCGATTTTTCGTCGAGTCGTTCCCTACGATTGCGAATTCGGTCACGTCGTGCTTATATATAACTAAATGGTTATATACTAAATGTGTTGAAGGAGTCTTTCATCGTGAAAACCATCGATTTGACGACCGGTCAGGTTCAACGCGTCATCGTGGCGCTCGCCCTTCCGCTCGTCGGCAGTTCGCTTTTACAGTTCACCTATAGTCTCGTCGATATGTTCTGGGTCGGCGCGCTCGGCAGCGATGCCGTCGCCAGCATCGGCGCGGCCAGTTTTTATATCATGCTCGGTCAGGCGATTCAATCGCTCATCGTCGTCGGTGCCGGCATCAAAGTGTCGCAAGCCGTCGGACGGCGGGATCAAGAGTTGATTCAGCGCTACGTCCGGGCTGGGAGGCGAATGAACCTCGGGATCGGACTGTTGTTCGTCGTCCTCCTCGCCGTACTCGGCCAGACGCTCATCGGCTTTTTGAACATGAACGCACCGGCTGTCGAACGATTGGCTTACAGCTATTTGCTCGTCAGTGCACCGATGCTCGTGTTCTCGTTCTTCAACTTGCTGTTCGCCCGTCTGTTCAGTGCCTATGGCAATACGACGACGGCAATGCGTATCAACGCGACCGGGGTCACCCTCAATATGATCCTGTCACCGCTCTTCATCTATCCGCTCGGACTCGGCGTCGTCGGGGCCGGTCTCGCGACGCTCGTCGCGAACGTCGTCATGTTCGGTTTCTTCTGGCACCGAGCCCGCGCTTTATTCGATTGGGAGGAGACGGTCGAACCAAATCGCACGGACTATAAAGAAATTCTTCGCCTCGGTTTCCCGATGGCGACCCAGCGCGTCTTGTTCACGGTCATCAGCATTATCCTCGCCCGCATGATCGGTTCATACGGGACCGAAGCGATCGCGGCCCAGCGCATCGGGCTTCAAATCGAGTCGATCGCCTATATGATGATCGGTGGGCTGAACGGCGCCATCGCGAGTTATACGGGACAAAATCTCGGCGCCCGCAAAGTCGACCGGGTCCATGAAGGCTACCGGGTGACAACGCGGCTCGGTGTCTTGTATACCGGGCTGATCACCCTCGTGTTTTTATTCGTACCGGACGTCCTGATCGGGCTGTTCGTCGATGATCCGAGAACGATTGACATTGGCGCGAATTATTTACGGATCATCGGGATCTCGCTCATCTTCGCCTCCTTCGAGATGATCGGGAACGGTTATTTCTCGGGGCTCGGTCTGCCGAAGATCCCAGCGACAATCTCAATCGTCTTCACCGTCGCCCGCATCCCGCTCGCGCTTGCCCTCGAGCCCTATCTCGGTCTCGATGCTATTTGGTGGAGCATCGCCATCTCAAGCATCGTCAAAGGGCTCGTCTCCGTACTCTATGTCCGACTAATGAAAAAGGAAGTGACTTCCCTTGCAGAAGCGATTTAATCAACTAAGCAAACAACTGTTGCACGGGCGTTTCGCCATCGAGCGTGAGATGCTCCGCGTGACACCTGAAGGGACGCTCGCCGTAACGAAGCATCCGGCAGGACTCGGTGACAAGGCGACGCACCCGTATATCACGACCGACTTCTCGGAAAGTCAGATTGAACTAATCACCCCGACGTTTCCGACCGTCGAAGCGGCGCACAATTTCTTAGAAACACTGTACGACGTCACGGCACTGAACATCGGCGATGAACGGCTTTGGCCACAGTCGATGCCGTGCGCGCTTCCGGACGGCGGGGTCATCCCGCTCGCGGATTTCGGCAATTCAGGACTCGAGGCCGGCCGCTATCGGGAACACCTGCTCCAAAAATACGGGGCGAAAAAACAGCTCATCTCGGGCATCCATTTCAACTTCTCGTTCGCAGACGAGTTGATTGCCGCCCTCTATGAAGGATCGCCGGAACGCTACGACCGTTTCAAGAACGACCTTTATTTAAAACTCGTCCGCAACTATTTACGGACGCGTTGGCTCGTCGTCTATCTGTTAGGCGGGACACCGGCTGTCCATACGAGCTATGAAGAACGTTGCGTCAGTCAAATGCAGGCACTCAGCGAGGACGTGTATTCGAATACGACGGCGTTGTCGTACCGGAATAGTGACTGCGGCTACACGAATGTCGAGCCGCTCTATCCGGACTATTCAACGCTCTCGGACTACACCGCGAGCGTGCGCCGCTTCATCGCCCAAGGTGACATCGCCAACCCGAACGAGCTCTACTCTCCGATTCGGCTGAAGACGTCACGGGGCGGCAATGACTTGGAACGACTGGAGACGAACGGCATCGATTACATCGAGATTCGTAACATCGACCTCAACCCGTTCGAGAAGACCGGCATCGCCCTGTCCGACTTGAAGTTCCTGCACGTCTTCTTGCTCTACTTGACGTTGAAAGACGAGACACGATTTACGGACTGGCAAGCCGAGGCGTTCCACAACCAGCAACGCGTGGCGAAAGAAGGCCTATCCCCAACGCTCTTGCTGTACCGCGATGGCGAGGCGGTGCCGCTTCAGACGTACGCACGCGATTTGCTCGACGAGATTGAAGCGTTCAATGACCGATACGCACTCGGGTTCGATGATGTCTTCGCCTCTGTCCGGGATCGGATTGACCATGTCGAGGCGACTTACGCGTCGCGGCTTACTTCCGCCATGACGACAGACGGCTACACGTCCTGGTCGCTCCGGCAAGCCGAAATGTTCTATCAAGATGCGTACGCTAACCGGTTCCGGATGCACGGCTACACGGATATGGAGCTGTCGACGCAGATTTTGATGAAGGCGGCCTTGAAACGCGGCTATGCCGTCGACGTGATTGACCGGGATGATCAGTTCATCCGAATCCGGAACGGTAACCAGACCGAATACGTCAAACAAGCGACGAAGACGTCGAAAGATAACTACGTCTCTGTCCTCATGATGGAAAATAAGACGGTAACGAAACACATACTCGCCGAACAGGGCATCCGGGTGCCGAGCGGGATCGAACTCCGGAGTGAAGTCGATTTACAAGACGCCTGGTCTACGTTCGCGAACCAGCCGATCGTCTTGAAACCGAAATCGACGAACTTTGGCATCGGCATCCACATCTTCAAGGACGGCACGACGTTCGACGAGACGCTCGAGGCGTTCCGTCACGCCCGTACGTTTGACGACGTCGTCCTGCTCGAGACGTTCCTGCCCGGGAAAGAGTATCGTTTCCTCGTCATCGGAGACGAAGTCGCAGGCATTTTACACCGCGTCCCGGCGAACGTGACCGGGGACGGTGTGTCGACGATCCGTGAGCTCGTCGCCAAAAAAAATGAGGATCCTCTCCGGGGCAAAGGTTATAAGACACCGCTCGAAAAAATCGACATCGATGACATCGTCGTGGCTTTTCTCCGTTCTCAAGGCAAGACACCGGACAGTGTCCTCGCCGATGGTGAGCTCGTCTTCTTGCGTGAGAACTCAAACATCAGCACAGGCGGTGACAGCATCGACTATACGGATCGAATCGCCGACTTCTATAAACAGATTGCGGTCGATTCAGCAAAAGCGATCGGTGCGACGATTTGCGGCGTCGATATGATGATTCCCTCACTTGATGGAGATATCGACTATGGCATCATCGAGCTGAACTTCAATCCGGCCATCCATATCCACGCCTTCCCTTACGAAGGCAAGGAACGGCCAATCGGCGAGACCGTGCTCGATTTGTTATTTGACGGAAAAGGTTGAAGAGGTCCATGAATCGGGAATAGAGACTACATTGATTAGACAGATGTATCTTCTTTCTCGAGAAAGGGGTCTTTCCAATGGAAAAAGTGAAATCTCAAGTCGAAGGCAACACGTTAGTTGTCGAACGAAGTTTCAACGCACCGCGTGAGCTCGTGTTCGAGGCGTTCTCGACACCGGCCCATCTCGAATCCTGGTGGGGGCCGGCTGGATGGAAGACGGAGATTCGAACGTTCGAGTTCGAACCTGGAGGCACGTGGCATTACAAAATGACGTGTGTCGACAAGGATCAAGGCGACTATTATGGTATGGAATCATGGGGGAAATCGACGTTTCTCGAGATTGATTCGCATCGAAAAATCGTCTACACGGATGCGTTCTCGGACGCAGACGGGCACGTCAATCCAGAACTTCCCGTCATGACAATTACCAATGAGTTCATCGATATCCCAAACGGCACGCTGTTCATCAGCCGCTCCGAATTCACGGACGCCGAGTCGCTCCAGCAAGTCGTCGAGATGGGGGCCGTCGAAGGCTTTTCTTCGCAGCTCGAACGGCTCGACGCCATCGTCTCCAGATAACGACAAGCACCGCTCCTCATCCGAGGCGCGGTGCTTGTTTGTCGTCAAAATAAAAAGTAACTGACAATCAAAATCAACGTGAAAATGAACACCATCCCGATGGCGAGCGCGACGAGGCTCATCTTCGCTGACTTGAACTGCTGAGAGTTGATCGTATGCACCTTTTTCAAATACGACCGGGTCCCGACGAGAATCGTCGCAATGCCGAAAATAATCGACAAGATGCCGATCGCCGTAATCAATTGGTGCTCGGCCCCGCTCAAATTTTCACTTCGATAGTAGTGGAAGTTCGTCACGAGAAAACCGATTCCGATGACCGTGATGGCCGTCCGAATCCAGGCGAGGAACGTCCGCTCGTTGGCGAGATGTTGCTGGATGTACTGCGAATCGACCGTCTTCTCTAAATCAAGTTTCATAACTCTCCCTCTTTCTAGCTGTCATCGTCGATCAACCGTTTTTTAAGCATAACGCGATCGGCTTCAGACTAATGCCAAGTGTCTCTCCAATCTCGATATTGCCGCAACCGAGCATCGTCAAACGTATCACTTCCGGTTCTCTTTCTTCTTCCATCATATCCCCGCGGGTAAATGATGCCAACTATTGTGAATACACAAACCGGACGTGATGCATCCACGTCCGGCCGAATTCATTATTTTTTTGTCTGTTCAGACAATACTTCGACCGTCGCTTGCATATATTTGAGCCCGTGTTGAACCGATGGCTCTTTCAGCCAACGAATGAGCGAGAACAACGTGATGTTGCGGTCGTCGCTTTCGGCCCGTGTTCGGATTTCTGTGAGCATCGCGCGCGTGACGTCGGCTTTCTCTTTTACCGGTGCGACATATTCATCGACCCGTTGACCAATCAATTCTCGTGTCTGCTCGTCCGCGTAGACGTCTTGTGCGAAAGCGAGCACCTGTTCAAGCTGATTCGTCACCTGAAGCAACATCGGCAACTTCTCAGCGAGCTTGACCGCAGCCTCGAGCGTCTCGACCTGTAAATTCGACGAGTCAAGGAGCGTGTCGAGTTTGTCTTTCACGTGTTGATCGTTCATCGTCGCCATCCCGAAATCGACGGCGTCTTCGAGGCGGCGCAGCGACTTTTCAATTTCGGGCAACCGTTCGACGAGGGAGACGAGCGCTTGCTCGACGTCCGGCCGCGTCAATACAGATTCTAATGTCTGATCTTTCGTTGTGGTATGTTCCATCGTCTTCTCCCCCTTTTTCACATCGTCCCTTTCAACATCCCGTTCCAATACATGACCGGAAGAAAGTCTTTTTTCAAGATGTACATGCTGTGGCGTTCTTTCGCCTGATTGAACGGCATCGATTCTTGTGGTACTTTTTCATAATCGAATTCGGCCAAGATGAGCTTGTTGTATCCTGTGACGATTGGACAAGACGAGTAACCATCATACGACGCGACCGGGACTTGACCATACATGAGATCGCTCACATTTTTAGCGACGACGGGTGCTTGTTTCCGAATCGCAGCCCCTGTCTTCGACGTTGGTAAATTCGTGCAGTCGCCGAGTCCGAAGACGTTTTTATATTGTTTATGTTGAAGCGTGTACATATCGACATCGACCCATCCACCCGCGTCTGCAAGCTTGCTCTCTCGAATGAATGCCGGTGCTTGCATCGGTGGCGTGACATGAATCATGTCATAGCGCACTTCGAACATTTCACCACTATCCAAATTCTCGAAGACGGCAAGTTTGTTATCTGCTTGAATCTCGATCAGATTGACGCGGAAATGTGTATCAATCCGTTTTCGTTCGAGTACTTTTTCGAGCGCCTCCCGATACTTTGCAACGTCAAAGATGGCCGGGTTGGCCGACCCGAAGACGATTTTACTGTGATCACGGACACCTGTTTTCACAAAATAGTCTTCTGCCAAGTACATGATTTTTTGTGGGGCTCCGCCACACTTCACGGGTGATGCCGGGTGCGTGAACAACGCGGTACCGCCCTCAAAACCCCTAAGGGTATCCCACGTGTAGTCGACGTGTTTATACGAGTAGTTGCTGCATACTTGTTTCGTGCCGAGCGCTGCTTCTAACCCTTTGATTCGACCCCAATCGATCTCAATCCCCGACGCGACGACCAAGTAGTCGTAGTGAATCGTCCCATTGACGGCGGTTTCGACCTGATTGGTTTCTGGGTCGAAGCTGACCACCTTGTCCTGAAGCCATTTCGCACCTTTTGGGATAAGTGTCGCCATGTCTCGCTCCGACTCTTCTTTTTCTACTGCGCCTGCTCCGACGAGCGTCCAAAGCGGCTGATAGTAGTGTTTCGTTTCAGGATCAATCAACAAAACTTCATCGACTAAATGATGTTTTTCGCGAAGCAGGCGAGCGGCGACGCTGATCCCTCCGGTACCGGCCCCGACGATGACTACTCGATAATGTGTACGCATCATGCAATTCCCCTTTCATTTCTATAAATGATAACCAGTGAATTCCCCCACATCTTCACCCGAATTGAAAGCGCATACATTTAATAAGATAAATCTTTTCCCGGACGATATGGATTAACCCTATTATACCACAGGGGGTATAATGGGGTTAATGATTCTCACTCTTCCTCTCTATTTTTGTCCGCACTCGAAACATCGTTCCTCGATGGGAGGTTGTTATTGTTGATGGAAAGTACCTCGAACAATCTGTCGAGCCGCGCCGTGTCAACCTCTAAAAAGCCGTCACCGATACTAATCTCGGTCGAACAATAGCCGTTATGCGGCACGACATAACCGGTGATGCCGATTCCTGTCTCCGTCTGGACACGTTCGATCCAACTTGAAACAGCTTCCGTACTGCCGTTCATATGAAGATGGAACATGTTCGTCACTGGCACGTCCGGTGTCGTCCACACCCCGTCAAGCGCATTGAAGCGGTGTGCGAGAGCTTTGGCTTGTTCGACATACGTCCCCATCTTGTCTTTCCGTAGCTCATAGTAATAGTCGGCCGGGATGATGTATGGATATAGTCCAATCAAATCACCGCCGTACCGACGTTTCCATATTCTCGCCTCGTCACAGAACGGTTTCGGTCCGGCCAAGATAGCCCCGGCAATACCGCCGATTCCTTTATAGAAAGAGACGTAGACGCTATCGAACAGCGCGCATACGTCCTCCGCCGTCTTCCCATAATACGGGAGCGTCTCGAGGAGGCGTGCTCCGTCGAGATGCAGACGAATCCCCCGCTCCCGGCAATACTGACTGATTGTCTCAAGCTCTTTAAACGGGGGCAAATAGCCCCCGAGTTCCCGTTGCGGCAACTCGATCAACAGGCAAGCGACGTCCGGTAACGCCCTCACTTCGTCGAGCGTCATCAACCGGTCGTCGTCCCCAATTAAAATCGGTTCGAGGTGATGCAACTCCTTCAACCCGTCCTGTTCGTGAATCTCCAAGTGACAGAGCGGATGATAGGCGACGTTTCGATTTTCGGTCTCGTCCGCCCAAATCCGTAAGGCGATTTGTTGTGCCATCGTGCCGCTCGGGAAGAAAATCGCATCCTCCATGCCCAGTTCTTGCGCCATTTTTTGCTCGAAGCGCGCGATGACCTCGCCCGTCCCGTAGTGGTCGCTCGCCTGATTCGGGTCGACCTCGGCGAACGCCTGCTGCAACACGCCGACGGTCCGTTTCCCGTGACCGCTCAGTTGATACGACGTCTGTTGATATGATGTCCGTAAATCCATGTCATTCCCTCCACAAGAAGCCCCCTGTCTACAGACAGGAGGCTCCCAAGTTAGTCGCGCATGCGGACGATTAATTTGCCGCGCACTTTGCGTGTTTGTAGCTGTTCCAAACCATCTTTTAACCGTTCGAACGGCAAGACGTCCGTGACGAGGTCGTTCAATTCACCCGCCTCGAGCAGCTTCATCATCTCTTCGGCCATATACGACAAGTTACGGATGGCCCGCTCGTTCTCACTCGCATGGGCCGCACCAAGGGCGACTTCATGAATCGACGGTGACAGCGTGAACCCTTTCATGTTCGACATGTCAGGTGGACCGGCGATATAAGCGAGCTGTCCACTGAATGCGAGCCGGTCGAGATCGGCCGTCGCCACATCGCGTCCGACCGTGTTCAAAATCAGGTCGACACCGCGACCGTCTGTCAGTTCCATGATTTTCTCCGTCACGTCCTCGACGTTGTAGTCGATGGCGACATCGGCACCGAGTGATGTGACCCAGTCAAAGTTTTCCGGCGATGCGGTCGTGAACACTTTAAGCCCAAGTTTTTTGGCGAGTTGAATCGCGTAACCACCGACTCCTCCCGCTCCGGCGTGGACGAGAATCGTCTCTTTGTCGCGCGTGTTCAACTTCTGCATGATAGCCTCATACGCTGTCATGCCGGCACAGAGGATGGCCGCAGCGGCCTCGTCGCTCACTTCCGGCGGAACGACGGCGCAAGCACGCGCATCGACGACCGCATACTCGGCGAAGCCGCCGTTGTTTCCAAGACTCGTATGGACGGCGACACGTGAACCGGTAATGATATTGGCGATGCTCGAACCGACTTCGACGACTTCCCCGACGAGGTCGACGCCGAGAATGTGTGGGTACGACCAGTTCGGGTTGCCGTTCGTGCCGACTTTATAGTCGACCGGGTTCAACGCGACCGCTTCGACTTTGATGAGCAGTTCGCCCGCATCTGGTGTCGGCCGCTCCACCTCACCGATGTGTAGATATTCTAATCCAGGTTGATCAAGTAGCCAAGCCTTCATGCTCAATACGCTCCTTCCGAATACGTCAGTTCATAGGAATGCGAGTAGATTTCGACGAGGTTGCCGAACGGGTCTTCACAATACACCATCCGGTACGGTTTATCGTCCGGGTAATATTCCCGGATTGGCATCCGTTGTTTTCCGCCATGGGCGACGATTTTCTCAACGAGCCCTTCGATGTCCGGGTCTTGAACACAATAGTGGAAAATACCCGTCTTCCAAAACTCGAAATTATTCTCCGGCTTCTCATTGTTTGGGAACTCGAACAGCTCGATGCCAATCTTATCACCCGTCGACATGTGGGCGATTCTGAAGCTGCCCCAGCCCGGTCCGAATACGTCCGTGCACATGACACCGATCGGCGAGTCGTCCTCGACGACGTCCGATGGTTGCATGATGGTGTACCAGCCCATCACGTCCTCATAAAATTTAACTGCTTCGGTCACACTCGGGACCGATAGCCCGATATGTGAGAATGTACGTGGATATGTCACTGTCATCCGCTCCTTTTTGTTTGCTCAATTTGATGGATAACGATACGATACCTTCATCGAAGCAATAAAAAAAGTACGCACATTCAAGTAACTACCCGAAAGCGAGGCGAATTGAACATGACGACCCCGTTCCCCGTCAATAAGGCGCTCGACATCATCGGCGGTAAATGGCGGCCTCAAGTGTACTGTACGCTCGAGAACGGCCCGCGCCGCTTCTCGGAGATTCAGCGCGCCATCCCTGACGTCAGCCGTAAAGTGTTGACCGACCAACTCCGTGAACTCGAACAACTTGGCATGGTCCGCCGCATCGACTATTCGACCGAGAAACAGCTTCACGTCGAATACTCGCTCACCGAGGACGCACTCAGCCTGCAACCAGCCATGAAGGCGCTCTGCTCTTGGGGCGAGACACACGACGAATAAACCCGCGCCGAATCCGGCGCGGGTTTTGTCATGCCGCGAATAGGCTGATCAGGTTTCCGTCCGGGTCGATGACGATGGCGTAACGTTGTCCCCAAAACGCATCCCACGGTTCGCGGTGCGAGGCATGGCCTTGCCCGACGATCGCTTCATAGCGCGCATCCAGTTCATCCCGACTGTCGCACAAGAAGGCGAGTTCGACCCGGTGCCCCGTCGCCGGTTTCCATTCCCCATACACCGACTCCGCCACTTCGACCGTATCGAAGGCGAGCCGGACACCGCCATCATCGATTTCGACGTGCGCTTCCCCATCCATCGCTTCCGGGATCGACAGGCCGAGCAAACGGTAAAAATCGAGCGCCCGTTTCATGTCTTCGACGACGATGCCAATCATATCTAGCTTGATTCCCATGTGATCACCTCATTTTCCAAGTTGGTGGTGCTATGATGAGTGTAGCACTACATCCTGCTCGTGAAACGAGGAAATTCAAATGACCCATCAATTCGCTGTCCTGACCCAGCCACAGGCGGAAACGATCGCCTACACGTGGCATTACGAAGGCGATTATGCGTTTTACAATATGGAGGCCGATCAGGACGATTTGGCCGAATTTTTAGACGCCGAACAGCGCGGACAGTCGGTGTTCGCCATCACCTCAGACGAGGAATTGGTCGGCTTCGTGAGCGTCGCGCAAGCGGATGCCGAGACGGTCGATATCGGGCTCGGCATGAAGCCCGATTTGACCGGGAACGGGAGCGGACGAGCGTTCGTCACATCGATTCTCGACTTCGTCAAAGCGACGTACTCACCTCATCGCATCACCTTGTCCGTCGCCGCCTTCAACGTGCGGGCAATCCGTGTCTATGAGTCGTGCGGGTTCACGCAGACCGGTTCGTTTCCACAACCGACGAACGGGAGCACGTTCACTTTCATCCAAATGGAACGTCAAGAAAGTCCTCAGAACCAACCGTTCTGAGGACTTTTCCTATGTGAGCTGTTTCTTTTGGATGTATGACAAGCCGAGCGCCGCAATCAAAATCACCCCTTTGACGATGTCTTGGGCGTAATACGGCACGTCCCACATCGTCAGCCCGTTCAGCAAAATCCCAATCAAGATGGCACCAATCAACGTACCGACGACGTTCGGTCGCCCGGTCCCGAAGACGGCGTAGCCGATATAGGCGGCCGCGACGGCGTCCATGAGGAGCGGTGCTCCGGCCGATACTTGTCCGGTACCGATGCGCGACGCCAAAATGATGCCGCCGATGGCCGCGAACAGACCGCTCAACACGTACGCGTACAGTTTGATCCGTGTGACGGCGATGCCGGAGCGGCGGGCCGCCTCGACGTTCGAGCCGACGTAATAAAATTCGCGTCCCGTCTTCGAATACGTCAAAAATAGATGGGCTCCGGCGAAGAAGAGAATCATCAAGATGGCGACGAATGGAACGGGACCAATCGAGCCTTGGCCGATGAAGAGGAACGACGGGATGAATCGTCCCGGTGCCGTCCCTCCTTCAATCGGCATGTTGTCGTAGATTGAAAAACCTTTCGTATACGTCAATTGGACCCCGTTGATGACGTACATGATGGCGAGCGTCGCGAGCAAATCCGGTAACCGGAACTTGATCGTCACGAGCGCGTTCAACAGCCCGACGAGCACGCCGAGGGCAATCGGGACGAGCAAAGCGACGAGCAGTTCTTGACTATGTAACACGAGACTCGACGCCGCCCCGATTGTCGCGAGGCTCGCCGTCGAGCCGACCGATAAGTCGAATCCGCCGACGATGAGCGAGAACGTCACCCCGAGGGCGAGAAGCGAGACGATTGACACGGACTTGATGATGTCGCTGAAGTTCGCGTACGTCAGAAACTGGTCGTTCGTCACTCCGAAGACAGCGATAAGTGCGAGAATCGCGAATAGCGTCCCATATTGACCAATTCCGCTGAAGCGTTTCGTACGTTGTTTTAAGACGAGTTGGGCCATGTTAGGCGCCTCCTTTCTGTTGCCAACGGCCGCGGTCGAGCCAGAGCGTCCGGTTGGCGACCAATTCTAGTTCGTGCGGTTCACTCGAGGTGAAAATGACGGTTTTCCCGTCTTTGGCGAGACGCGTGACTAGTTCATAAATATCCCGTTTCGCCGTCACGTCGACGCCTTTCGTCGGTTCGTCTAGCAAATAGACGTCCCGGTCCTCGAGGAGCCATTTGCTGAGGACGACTTTTTGTTGATTCCCCCCGCTCAGCTCTCGGACCGGTTGCCCGACCTGGTCGTATCTCACTCGCAGCGAGGCCAAGACGCGTGTGACCGCGTTCGCCTTCCCTTCAATCGCGAGGACGTTCCGTTCAATCGAATCGTCGAGGAAAAGCCCCTGTTTCCGGCGTTCTTCCGGTACGAGGGCGAACCCGGACCGGACCGCCTGACGTGGTTCACGAATCTTGATTGGTTTCCCCTCCAACGTCACTTGTTGTTCGACACCGGAGAGACCGAATAGCGCCTCGATCAACTCCGTCTTCCCGCTCCCAGTGACGCCGCCGATGCCGACGACTTCACCTTTATACGCCGTGAACGAAAGCTTCGTCCCGAACGTCGGTAACGTGAGCTCTGCCTGAATCCGCATCTCGGTTTCCGGAACGGCTTTCGCTACCGCTTCTGCCATGTCGGATCCGCTCAAATACGTATGGATCTCCTGTTCTGACAATGCCTGAAATGGCCCTTCGTAAGCGATGCGCCCGTCCCGGAGGAACGTCGTCGTCGTGGTGACGCGCGACAGTTCGTCCGACCGGTGCGTGATGAGAAGAATGCCGACACCGTCCTCTGCGAGCGACTGCAGTAATTTGAGCAGTGACGTCGCATCATCTGTCGACAGTGCGGCCGTCGGTTCGTCGAGCAAGAGGTAAGCCGCATCACTCGCGAGCGCCCGGGCAATCAAGACACGTTGCTTGACGCTGAGCGGGAATCGTCCGACCGGTTCGGTCACATCAAGATCCAGTCCGACGCGCTCCAAGTAGGTGGCCGCTCGCTGTTTTAGCTCACGAGGACGAATCCGTTCGACCGCCTGCCACGGCACGACGTTTTCATAAATCGGTAAATCGAGATAGAGGGCGTCATCGACTTCTTGCGACACCGTGATGATCCCACGGCGTATCGCCTCGGCCGGTGTGAATGTGACCGGTGTCTCATCGAGCTCGATCGTCCCGGATGTGGGGGTGATGGCGCCACTCAACAGCTTCACGAGCGTGCTCTTTCCGGCCCCGTTCAATCCAAGCAAGCCATGAATCTCGCCACGTCGGAGCGTGAAGTTGACATCGTCGAGCACGGTGACGTCGCCATAACGTTTCGTGACGCGTTCCAGCCGTAACATCAGTCCGTCCCTTTCATCCAGTCCGACCAGGCCGCGTCTGACGCGCCCCAGTTCGGGACGTATTGGCCGAGGTCGTCCATCGTCACTTTTTCGTCCGGCAAGACGTCACGGTCGACGAGATACGGATCGACCGAATGAATCGACGGCGTCTCTTCACCCGCCAGTTTTTGATACGCGTAACGGACTTGGATCCGTCCGATTTCAGCCGGATCCGTCGCCGCCGTCACTTTCCACGGGCTGCCGTCCTCTTGCATGAGTTGAAGGTCTTCGTCACTCAAATCGATGCCATAGACGGCGATTTCATCGCGTCCGGCCTGTTTGATGGCACGGCTCGCCCCTTTGGCGAACTCGTCCCACATCGCGAATACGGCATCAATCTCGCCTTCCGGATACTTCTTCAAGATCGCTTCCATCTGGCTCTGTGTGTCGAGCGCCGTATTGTTCGTCGCCGAACCGAACTTGGCGACTTCCGTGATGCCTGGGTAGCGTTTCAAGAACGCATCATAAATCGTGTGGCGTCGTTCCATCGGTGTGAAGCCACCGACCCAAATCGTGACGATTTTGCCTTCGCCGTCCAAATCTTCGGCCAGTGCCTTGAGCGAACGCCAAGCGAGCGAATAGTCGTCCTGGTCGATGACCGTCACCCCGTCGTTCGTCAAATCATTGTCGAACGCGACGACTTTGATGCCTTTGTCGAGTGCGCGTTGGACCGGTTCTTTCAATGCATCGGCGCGGCCATGGTCAATCAAGATGACATCGACGCCTTGCGTCGTCGCCGTGTCGACGTAACTCGCCATCTTCGACAGATCGTTGTCGGCGTTGTACACTTTCACGTTGCCGCCGAACGATTCGACTTGTTCCGTCACCCCATTGATATACTGCGACGAGAACGTCCCGATCGACATCTGCATGATGAGGGCGACATCGATATCTTTTGGCAACGTCCCGTTCGAGACCGAGACGGGTTTCGTCTCTGCCGTCTTCTCGGCCGGCTTCGATGGGGCCGCTTGCTCGTTCGTGCAACCGACGAGCGCCAAGACGAATGTGAATAACAAAATCAAGAGTTTTTTAGACATGAATCGTTCCCCCTACATGATGTGTGATGGCGGCCTCTGTCGGTTCGAACACACCCGCCTCGGTGATGAGTCCGGTGATGAGATCGGGCGTCGTGACGTCGAACGCCGGATTGAAGACGGTGATGCCGACGGGCGCCGTCGGTTGACCACCGATATGTGTGACTTCTGACGGGTTCCGCTCCTCGATTTCAATCGTGTCATCCGCCGTCAAATCGAACGTCGAATGCGGCGCAGCGACGTAGAACGGAATGCCGTAATGCTTGGCGAGGACGGCGAGCTGCAACGTCCCGATTTTATTGGCGACGTGCCCCGTCCGTGTGATGCGGTCGGCTCCGACGATGATGGCATCGACTCGTTTCGACTGAATCGTCCAAGCCGCCATATTGTCGGTGATGAGCGTCACGTCGATATCGGCCCGGTCGAGCTCCCAGACGGTGAGGCGTGCCCCTTGCAGGAGCGGCCGCGTCTCACAGGCGAAGACGTTGAAGGATACACCGCGTTCTTTTCCGACGTAAAACGGGGCGAGCGCCGTCCCGTAACGCGATGTCGCGATGGCACCGGCGTTGCAGGTCGTCAACACGTTCCCCCCGGCCGGCAACACCGTCAGTGCATGCTCGCCGATGGCCCGGTACGTATCGACGTCCCGGTCGTACAAAGCGATGGCGCGGCGTTTGATTTCCTCGGCAATCGCCTCGAAGTCGTCCCCGACATTTAAATCAAGGAGCGATTCGATCACGTTTTGCAGATTGACCGCTGTCGGCCGGGTCGCGATCAAGCGGCGTCCGACGAGGTCGAGCCGACGCGTAAAGTCCGGATCGTCGACTAACCGGCCCGCCTCTTTGGCGAGGACGAACGCCCCGAAGTATGCGATGGCCGGGGCGCCGCGGACTTGGAGCGTCTCGATGGCATGTTCGGCCTGTTCGAGCGTCTCAATCGTCACGTACCGCTCTTCATGCGGCAACAACGTCTGATCCAATACGATGAGTTCGTCTGTCTGTGAATGGAAACGGATGTTTTGAACCGTCATACGCGCACCCCCGACAGGAGTGTCACCAAGTCGTCAATCGATTCGACGCTGTGGCGTTCTTTAATGAGCGCCGTCCCGAGGGCGAGCGCGTCACGTTTTCGTTCGAGCCGCGTCGCTTCCGGCAACGTCTCGAGATCGGCGACACCGGCCAGTCCGACGGCACGGCGAATGAGTTCGCAACCGGCGTAGCCGATCGTGTCGCTGAAAATCGTCCGCAACAACTCGTCGACGAAACCAATCGTGTTGAACGGCTCGACGGCGCGTTCAAAATTGGCCCGAAACGTCTTCTCGAACGTCTCCCACACCGTCAAGACGTCCGTGAAACGCTCGAAGCGTTTGAGCGGGTCATGGAACGTCGACAGCGTCAAATGGGCGATGATTTGGCCGAGGTCGAAGCCGAACGGTCCGTAAAACGCGAACTCTGGATCGATGATTTTCGTCTCTTGTTGAGTCGCGAAGATGCTGCCCGTATGTAGGTCTCCGTGCAGGAGTGCCTCATGTTTCGTGACAAAGCCGACTTTCAGTTTCGTCACCTCGACTTTGAGCGCTTGGTCTTGCCAAAGGCGTTCGACATCTTCTCGCAGCGCCGTCTCGATGTTGTTCGACTCCGCGTCTTTGAACGGGTCGGTAAAGATGAGTTTCTCGGTGATGTCACACAGTTCCGGGTTGTAATAGTCACGTTCAATCCGCTTCTTCGCGATCGGCCCGGCCGCGTAATCCGACGTCGCGAACAGCGTCTCGCCTAAAAATTCACCGACATGGCGGGCAAGTTCAGGATACGTTTTCCCTTCCAAATAGCCAGTCCGAACGATCTCAAAATCTGACAGGTCCTCTAAAATCGTGTAGGCGAGCGGGCGGTCACTGCCAAGCACGACTGGCACGAAACGAGGGACGACGTTGGCGAATTCGCGCAACGCCAACTGCTCGATCCACGCCCGTTCAAGTGTGAGCGGCCAACTTTCGCCGACGACTTTCGCATATGGGAGCGCTTGTTTGACGATGAGACTCGTTTCGCCTTGTCGGATGCGGAAAACGAGGTTCAAATTGCCGTCCCCGATCTCCTCGCAATGCGTGATGCCTCCGTCTTCGATTAACCCCAACGTTTTCACATGCTCGACGACGGTCTGTTCTGTAAATGGTTGATATGACATAATGTTTTCCCCTTCCTGTACGTTGCCCATAAAAAAAGCCCCTTTCTCCGCGAGAAAGAGGCACAGCCAAACTGGTTGTTCCTCTCATCTGTCAGACATTCGTCTGGTGGATGTAGCACCGTGCCTAGTGGTCGGTTGCTGCGGCGTCATCGGGCCAATTCCCTCTGCCAACTCGCGATAAGAGTGGTTTATTCGATTCGGTGAACTTATGTGCTGAATATTACGGACTCGACGTCACGATTGTCAACGGCAATTTCCCGATGCAACTTCGTCTTTTTTTGTGCATATATGGAAACAACTTTCCAAAATATTTTTTTTGGAAAAAAAGGAATTGACGATGTGACGATTCTGTGCAAAAATTCAATTAAATTTCACAACTTCAAATCACATTCTTATCAAGAGCAGACGGAGGGACAAGCCCGATGATGTCGCAGCAACCGACCAGAGATGGCACGGTGCTAATTCTTGCAGCGTAAGCTGAGAGATAAGAGTTCATTTTTTTTATGATGACCTCTTGCCTCGGCATGGGGTCATTTTTGTTTGCCTGGAAGGAGGAACCATATGAGTATCACTGCCACATATGAAATCAAACGGACGGACGCGGTCGCGACCGTCGCCAACAAGATCGCCCTCGAGCTGACCGTCGGCACATGGACGGACTTGCCTCACTTAGAGCAAGAGCAGTTACAGGCGTTCCGAGGTGAGGTCGTATCAACCACACATACGGACACGACGAGCCGCTTCACGATCCGCTATCCGTTACATAATGTCAGCCCTGACTTTTCATCCATCTTGACGACGACGTTCGGGAAACTGTCCCTCGATGATTCGGTCCGATTAATCGATTTGACGTTGCCGGAGACGCTCGCCTCTGATTTCAAAGGCGCCAAGTTCGGTGTCGACGGGATTCGTGAGTTGCTCGGCGTTCAGGATCGCCCGCTCGTCATGAGCATCTTCAAAGGCGTCATCGGCCGTGACCTCGCGTTTCTCGAGCAGCAACTCCGCGATCAGTTCGCCGGTGGCATCGATATCGTCAAAGACGACGAGATTTTATACGACAACCCGCTCACCCCGTCGCTTGAACGGGCCCGGATCGGAGCGGACGTCATTCAAGCCCACTTCGAGGCGACCGGGAAACGCGTCCTGTACGCCATCACGCTGAGCGGCCCCGTGTTCGGTCTGCGTGACCAGGCGCTCCGTCTCATCGAGGCCGGTGCGACGGCGCTCCTGTTCAACGTCTATACGTACGGTCTCGACGCACTGCGCGAACTCGCGAACGATCCGGATATCCACGTCCCGATCTTGGCACATCCGGCCTTTGCCGGCGCCTTGACCGGATCAATCAGTCATTCGCTTTTGCTCGGTAAACTCCCTCGCCTCGCCGGGGGCGATTTGACGCTCTTCCCGTCACCGTACGGCTCACTTGCGACACCGCGCGACGAGGCGTTCGTGATTCGTGACCAGAGTGCCGAACCACATTGGTCGAAGCCGATTTTGCCGGTCCCGTCCGCGGGGATTCATCCGGGACTCGTCGCCGATATCATTCGGGACTTCGGGACGGATGTCGTCATCAACGCCGGCGGTGGCATTCACGGTCATCCGGACGGTGCAGCCGCCGGGGCTCGTGCGTTCCGACAAGCCATCGCTCACGTACTCGGTCAAACCGAAGGGCAGACGGACGAGCTCGATACCGCGTTGAAGGCGTGGGCGTCACGATGACGGCCCATATCCTCTGCGACTTTGACGGGACGATTACGGCGGAAGACAATATCATCGCGTTGATGAAGGCGTTCGCCCCGCCGGCTTGGGTCGAGTTGAAAGACGCGGTCCTCGAGCAACGGATTTCCATCCGATCCGGGGTCGGTCAAATGTTTCGACTGTTGCCGAGCGAGGCCGCCCCGGCTTACCGTGATTATTTGTTGGAGCGCATCACGCTCCGCCAAGGGTTCCCGGCATTTTTAGAAGAAGTTCGGGTCCATGGCTGGAAGTTTGACGTCGTCAGCGGCGGGATGGACTTCTTCGTGCAACCGGTCTTGGACGGGCATGTCGCCCCCGAGCATATCTACTGCAACGTCGCCGACTTCTCCGCTGAGACGGTCACCGTCGCTTGGCCGCACGCTTGCGATGAACAATGTACGAACGATTGCGGCTGTTGCAAGCCGACGCTCGCTCGCCGCCTTGTCAATCCCGCCGATCGCTTGATCGTCATCGGCGACTCGGTGACCGACTTCGAGGTCGCGAAGCGTGCCGACTTTGTCTACGCCCGAGGTCAACTCATCACGCTCTGCGAAGACGCAGGCATCCGTTACGCCCCGTTCGAGACGTTTGACGACATCACCCATCACTTGAAGGAGGTTGCCGTATGATCCTTGCCGCACGTTGGCTCGAACTGGCCGACATTAAAGACGAACTCGCCGCCCGCGACTGGTTCCCCGGAACGAGTGGGAATTTGGCGATTCGCGTTTCCGACGATCCGCTCGAATTTCTCGTCACGGCGAGCGGACGCGATAAACGAAAACGAACACCGGAAGACTTTGTTCACGTCGATGCGGCCGGACGCTTGATTGGCGAACAAAACGGTCGTCCATCCGCCGAGACGCTACTTCACGTCGAAGTGTTCAATCGGACGGACGCGACGTGTTCGCTCCACGTCCATACAGTCGACAATAATGTCATCTCCGAGCTCCATGCCGCCACCGGCGAAGTCGTCTTCACCGGCCAAGAGATCATCAAGGCGCTCGGCTTCTGGGACGAGGATGCGGTCGTCCGCGTACCGATTATCGAGAACCATGCGGACATCCCGACGCTCGCAGCCGCCTTCGCCCCTCATATCCGGGCAAACGCCGGCGCCGTCCTCATCCGCAATCACGGCATCACCGTCTGGGGCGAGACCCCGGCCGCGGCCAAACGTTATTTAGAGGCTTACGAGTTCTTGTTCAGCTATACGTTAAAACTACGCGCCCTAGGCGTCCATTCATAAGGAGGAACCAACCATGGCAACTGTCTATTTCCAACAAACCGAAGAACGTTACGTCAATCAAACTGAAGTGAGTGCCTTTTTAGAGTCACGCGGGATTTTATATGAGCAGTGGGATATCACAAAGCTCCCGGAAAACCTGCAAGAGAACTATCAGTTGACGGACGAGGACAAACAAGCGATCTTGTCGACGTTCCGTGACGAGATTCGTGACGTGTCGGAGCGCCGTGGCTATGAGACGGCAGACGTCATCTCGTTGTCGGATGCGACGCCGAACTTGGACGAACTGCTCGTCAACTTCCAAAAGGAACATCATCACACAGATGACGAGGTCCGCTTCATCGTCAGTGGCCATGGCATCTTCGCCATCGATGACGCCGAGCGCGGCTACTTCAACATCGAGCTTAACCCGGGTGACCTCATCTCGGTGCCGGTGAACACACGCCACTACTTCACGCTCCAAGACGACCGCAAAGTCGTCGCCGTCCGCATCTTTGTGACGACCGAGGGATGGGTGCCGATTTACGAGAAACAAGACGTGACAGCATGAAAAATGGTCTCTCGCCCAAAGGCGAGAGACCATTTTTTAATGTTTGGCAGCGGCTGTCGGTTTTGAAGAGAACCAACCCCATGCCGCGATCCCGACCATGACCGACCAGAAGAACACGGTCCACGCCGTCGAGTGGACGAATCCGTCCGGAAGACCCATGAATTCGAACGGTGTGCCGGCAATCAATTTCTTGAAGCCAGGGTGTTCGAGGACGAGCACCGTCAACTTCACGCCGACCCAGCCGACGATGATGAAAGCAGCTGTTTCGAGTGATGGGCGTTGATGCAACAACTTGACGAAAATACGTGCGGCGAAACGCATCAAGATGACCCCGATGAGTCCACCTGTCAAGACGACGAAGAACTGACCAGAGTCGATGCCGCCGATCTCACCGAGCCCGAGTGGCGGCAAGCTGACCGCGAGCGCGACTGCTGCGAGAATCGAATCGACCGCGAAGGCGATATCGGCGAACTCGACTTTAGCAACCGTCCACCAGAACTCTTTCTTCGTGACCGGCTTCTCCGTGATGGCCGTCTCTTCTTTCGCCTCAGCGGCGAGGTCTTGTTTCGGATCCATCTTACGGGCCTTATAGGTCATATACAGATGCCGCGCACTCATCCCGATCAAATAAAGCGCACCGAGCGCCTGGACTTGCCAGACGTTGATCAAGAACGAGATCAAGAACAAAGCGATGAAGCGGAAAACGAACGCTCCGAGTAATCCGTAAAATAGTGCCTTCTTCTGCTCTGTCCGTGGCAAGTGCTTGACCATGACCGCCAAGACGAGCGCGTTGTCTGCAGAAAGCAGCCCTTCAAGACCGACGAGTACGACGATGATCCAGGCGTACTGCAGGATTAACTGCCAATCCATTAAAACATCCCCTTTTTCTGTTGTGTTCCTTCATATTTAACAGTGATCTATATTTTAAGTTCACAGGAACATTTTATTCCCCATTTAGATTGAAATCAATCTTCTTTTCTTCAATTGCTGAAGTTTTTTCATTTGTGAGCACGTTCAAAGCATGTTCAAAGAGCAAAATGGTACCCGGTCGATGTACATTTCGTGATAAAATCCTAACAAGAACGAGTGGCAGTCATTTGCCCTCTCAAAAAAGGAGAATCCGATTATGTCTACAAGCCATGTCGCTTTACCTACTAAAGCAGAACGACATAAATTATTCGGTTCGGTCCCGCCGATCAAAGGCACGAAGCCAACTGAAAAAGATAAAATGGTCGATCTACAAAACACACCAAAAAACTTCTTGTTCGCGCTCGACAGCGTCGGCATCTCAAACGTCAAACACCCGGTCAACATCGAGACGCCAGACGGCATCCAAGCGACGGTCGCCACATTCGAGTTGACGACATCGCTCGTCCAAGACCGTAAAGGCATCAACATGTCGCGTCTCACAGAACAGCTCGACGCGTACCATACGCAAGGCTGGACGTTATCGAACCGCTCGCTCATCGAGTTCGCGCAAGAACTCGCCGAGCGCATGGAACAGACGGAAGGTCAATTGACGGTCCGTTACCCATGGTTCTTTAGCCGCAAAGCCCCGGCGACAGGTCTCAGCGGTCTTATGAACGCGGACGTCATGCACAACGTGACGTATAACTTAGAGACTGGTATGGCGAGCGTAACGGTCGGTCTTGTCATCAACGTGACAACACTTTGCCCATGCTCGAAAGAAATCAGTGAATACAGTGCCCACAACCAACGCGGCTACATCACGATTGAAGCTGGTCTCGATGAAGCATCGCTCGACGGTTTCGACTGGCGTCTCGCGCTTCTTGAGGCAGCTGAGTCGAACGCATCGGCCCCGCTTCACCCTGTCCTCAAACGTCCGGATGAGAAGCGTGCGACGGAAATCGCGTACGAGAACCCGCGTTTCGTTGAAGATATGGTCCGTTTGATCGCGGCTGACTTGTACGAAATGAAACAAGTCGTCAACTTCTTCGTCGAATGCCGCAACGAAGAGTCGATTCACCAACACGATGCGATCGCTTCGATCACATTCGATAAACGCGATAACTAAAAAACGAGTGAAGCCGCTGCGGGCTTCACTCGTTTTTCTATAGACTTTGGACGAGCCGAATCGTCAACATCATGACGATGACGATGATCCAGACCGCCCAGACGAGCCGCCACTTGTCCCCATCGACTCGCTTGACGAACGTATAGACGGTCAAATAAAGCGCGATCAACAGCGGGATGACGACCCATGGATTATCGAGCATCACGCTTCGACGTCACCGTCCCAAGCGAGCATGCCGCCCTCGACGTTGATGACCTTGTAGCCTGCTGACTCCAAATAATCACATGCCGTCACACTGCGGCCGCCTGAGCGACAGATAACGTGATAGACGTTGTCTTTCGCGAGCTTGTCCGTCACATCAGGAAATTCAGACAGCGGATAGAGCGGTACGTTCGGGATATGACCCGCATCGTACTCATCTTGTTCGCGGACGTCGATGATGTGGAGCGATTCGCCGTTCTCGAGTTTTTCACGTAATTCGGTTGCGTGGATGTTTTGCATGGTGGTTCCCCCTTCAAAGTGTTGTCCCTTACTAGTTTACCTCAGTTTCCGATGAAACAAACTCCAATTGATTGTCGTGTCGTCATCACAATAGAACCCTTCGATTTCGCACCGCTCGACCACCTGCTCGGCCCATGCTCGGCTGCCGCAAATCAACGTGAAATGGCTATCCCAAGGCGGTACGATGAGCCAATCATGTTGATGTCCAAAGAACGTCCGATGCCGCATCCCCCACGTATCGGAGGTTAGCGTCTCCCGAATGTTGATAAGATGCCGTTCCGTGCAGAACTCGTCCCCGCTCCACATCCACTCTTCTCCCATCTCAAGAAGTGCTCGTAACATCTGATTCTCTAAAAGATCAGACAGTTCCCCTTCGCCCGGTGGAAGTACGTTCTCGCGATCGCAAAATTCAATGATTCGATTCGCACCTTCTTGGTCTTCGGCGTGCGGTTTCAGCGCCCCAATCATCGTCCGAAGCGCATGATCGATGCGTTTGATGTCATCGAAACCAAGTCGGCGACGCATATCTGCCCATGTGATGGCCCGAAATTGCTGTTCGACCTCATTTTTATCCATCTCGACATAACGGTCAACCGCGGTCGGGTCGTCTTTTGGAACTAGAAACGGATGAAACACGACGAATACTGTTTCGAACACCCCTTCGTAATACGTTTTGATTGGATAATCATCTCCGCCACCGAACATGGCGTACCGATGCCCTTCCGGCAATGTGATGATACCTTCCACTTCATCCATTTCCTCGTCCCCCTTTTCCAATAGTTTACAATGGGACCACAAAAAAAGCATCCCCCGCTCAGGAAGGATGCTTTTGACTTACGCTTCGTTGCGCTCGTCGATCGCTTGTGCCGCTGTGATGAGCGTCAATTTATAGACGTCCTCTTCGTTACAGCCACGCGACAAGTCGTTGACTGGCTTGTTGAGACCTTGAAGGATCGGTCCGATCGCTTCGAATCCGCCGAAACGTTGAACCATCTTGTAGCCGATGTTTCCGGCTTCGAGGCTTGGGAAGACGAAGACGTTCGCATTTCCGGCTACTTCAGAGCCTGGTGCTTTCTTCGCCGCCACGCTCGGGACGAACGCCGCATCGAATTGAAGTTCGCCGTCGATTGGAAGGTTCGGTGCCTTCTCTTTGGCGAGACGTGTCGCTTCGATGACTTTCTCCGTCTCTGGCGACTTCGCTGAACCTTTTGTCGAGAAGCTGAGGAGCGCGACTTGCGGCTCGATGCCGAACGTCTTCGCTGTCAACGCTGACAAGTAGGCGTTTTCGGCGAGGTCAGCCGCGTCCGGTGCGATGTTGATCGCGCAGTCCGAGAAGACGTACTGCTCGTCGTCACGTACCATGATGAAGACGCCTGACGTCTTTTTGATGCCTGTTTGCATCTTGATGATTTGAAGGGCCGGACGAACCGTGTCGGCTGTCGCATGCATCGCGCCTGAGACGAGACCTTCTGCTTTTCCTGTGTGGACGAGCATCGTACCGAAGTAGTTCACGTCTGACGACAACAATTCACGTGCTTGTTCCGGTGTCGCTTTACCTTTACGGCGTTCGACGAACGACTCGACGAGTGTGTCGATGTCTTCGTACGTCGCTGGGTCGTATTGCGTCAAACCTGAGATGTCAAAGCCATGCTTCGCAGCGACCGCTTCAAGCTCAGCTTTTGGTCCGATGACGATTGGTTCGACCATGCCGTCATTCTTCAAACGAACAGCGGCGCCGAGGACGCGCTCGTCAACGCCTTCTGGGAAGACGATGGTCGGGCGAATCGGGCTGACTTTTTGTTTCAACGTGTCAAATAGTTTCATAGTGAATGAACTCCTTTTCGATTAGAAGAAATCGGATTTTTTCTCTCTCGGACGCTCTCGTCCATATGCGAGTTTTATTATACACAGTACGTTTTTTAAAATAAACTATTCTGCCCATTTCGTCATAAATCGCTTGAAATCAATCATTATATGGATAGAACAGTTTGTCGTTTTCGACTGATACAGCCCGTTGTGAAGCCGTTTTCATAAAAACTGCTCTTTACCTCTTTACCCAGCTCGAAGTGTGACTACCCTCACAACGGCGTCAAATTTGCCAGGCGGTGATTCGTGTATGGTAAAATAGTCAGCGAAGCCTAGTCTCGAAAGGAGTTTTTTTAATGTCAGAACGTCCAGCACCAACACCGACAACCGATACGCAACACGCAGCCGCCACGTTAGACGGTTGGTATACGCTCCATGATTTCCGATCCATCGATTGGACTCGTTTAAAAGCAGTCGATCCAACCGCCCGCCAAGAGATGATTGACGAGTTCGTCGCCTTCCTCGGCTCACTCGAAGATGTCGAGACACGCGGTGAAGGAAGCCACGCCTTCTATTCAATCCTTGGCCAAAAGGCGGACGTCGTCTTGATGGTCCTTCGTCCGACGTTCAAAGAGCTCGAGCAAGTCGAACTCGCCCTCCGCAAGACGAAATTGTACGATTATATGATTCCAAGCTATTCATACGTTTCCGTGATCGAACTCGGCATGTACCGTGGTTCAGGAGACGGTGACCCGTACGAGAACCCTCACATCCGGGCCCGCCTCTATCCGACACTCCCGAAAGCGGCCCACATCTGCTTCTACCCGATGAGCAAGGCTCGTCGCGATGGGGACAACTGGTACACGTTGTCGATGGATGAGCGCAAAGACCTCATGTATCGACACAGCATGATCGGCCGCAGCTATGCCGGTAAGATTCAACAGTTCATCGGCGGCTCGACTGGTTTCGACGGTTGGGAATGGGGCGTCACGTTGTTCGCGGAAGACTCGCTCCAATTCAAGAAGATCGTCTATGAGATGCGCTTTGACGAAGTCAGTGCCAAATATGGCGAGTTCGGTGACTTCTATGTCGGGAACATCCTTCCTAAAGAAGAACTGGGCACATTCCTCGGCTGAACGAGGTTTACGCCATCACGCCCTCGGGAATCATTGTTGTAGAAGCAACATTACAATGATCAATGAGGTGAACAACGATGCGCGTGTTCAAGGAATCAGATCGAGACACGGCGAAACGTTTAGATTCGTTCATTGAACGAATGGCACCGACGGCAGAACTAGTCCAACTTCGATTTGAACAGCAATTACAACATACACAGCGAAAGGGTCAGGCAAAAGCCTGACCCTTTCGCTATCTTTATTTAGTCGTGACCGTCAAGGCGTCCCCGAGGAATGTCGCGAGTTCGAGCATACCGTACTGCCCTGCTTTCGCTTCGGCGTCCGAGTTGTAGTTCGTGTTCGTGTTGACGTCATACGCGTACACGTTTCCATCCTCGTCTTCGATGATTTCAATTCCAGCAACGGCAATGTGATTGTTCTTCAGAAACGCCTCTAGCTGCTTGATAATCGGGTCGTCGAAACCAGAGACGATCTCGAACTTCGCCGGTGGCGTCTCGCCGACCGGGCAAAACTGGTCTTCAATCGAGCAGGCGTCGGCCGGGCAGAGTTCGAAGCCGTCTGACGTATCGACTCGTACCGCGTAAACGAACTTGCCCCCGATGAACTCACAGCGTGTGATGAACGGTTTCGGTGCCTCGATATATTGTTGGATGAGCGTAATCCCGTCAATCGATTCCTCGAACGTCGGTCCGTTCACGTATGCCTTCAACGCATCGATCGAATGGAACAGTTGGACACCGAGCCCTTTACCGGCCCGGTTGTGTTTCGTGATGAACGGCGTCATCCCGAGCTTCTCGGCCGCCTCGATGATTTGGGCTTTCCCGACGGCCGCAATCGTCTTCGGCACCCGAATTCCCTCTTGGCGGAGCGCCGTATATTGATTGACCTTGCTCACTTCGAGCCGAATCGCGCGTGTGCCGTTGAAGACGGTCCGTCCGTTCGCCTCGAGCCAAGCGAGCACACCTTCCGTCAACTCCGGCGCGTACCGGTGCCCCCGTGTGTGCGACGAAGCACTCATCCGGTTATAGAAGACGCCCTCTGGCGGCTCGGCCGCGATGTCGATGATGCCTTGATCGAGATGCCACAGCTCATATGGAAGTGATAATTCCTCGAGTCGTCGGACGAGATGGTCCGTCCATTCGTTGTTTTCGTGGAGTACGTGAATTTTGGCCATGTGAATCCCCCTTTTGATTGTCCTTACTTTACCATATCCATATCCGATTATTCCAATCTGCATAATCGACAGTGCGTTGATTCTTACTTCATAACCATTTCATGGTATAATGAACTTAATAATACAATGCGACTATTAACGTGAAGAAGGAAGTGATGTGTTTGACCGCACCGATTTTGAGTACCGATTTTTTGATTCTTTTATTTGGTCTGCTCCTTGTCGCCGGCGTGTTAGCCACACGCGTATCGACTCGTTTCGGCTTGCCTGCCTTAATCCTGTTTATGGGTATTGGCATGCTGATGGGTAGCGATATCACCGGGCTGATTTTCTTCGATGACACCAATCTCGCTCAAATGATCGGTGTCGCCGCACTCGTCGTCATTTTGTTCGAGGGTGGACTGCAGACGAAATGGTCATCGATTCGAAGTGTGCTTGCTCCGTCCGCTTCGCTCGCCACAATCGGCGTCTTGTTGACGACCGGACTTATCGCCGTGGCCGTTCGTTTCGTATTTGGTTTCGACTGGATTGAATCTTTCCTGTTCGGCGCCATCATCGGTTCAACCGATGCGGCTGCCGTCTTCGCCGCCTTTAAAGGAAAGAATATCTCGCCGAAAGTCGGCGCGACACTCGAAGCCGAGTCCGGCACGAATGACCCGATGGCGATGTTCTTGACGATTCTCGCCCTCGACTTCATGTTAAAACCCGACACGACGATTTGGGACGGTATTTGGATGTTCATCCTGCAAATCATTGTCGGCGCGTTCGTCGGTTACATGCTCGGAAACTTGTCCCGACTCATGCTTAACCATTTGCGTCTCGAGTCGAGTGGTCTGCATGCTGTCCTCATGATTTCGATGGCCTTTATGACGTATGGGGTCGCTGCTTACTTTGCCGGTAGCGGACTACTTGCCGTCTATCTCGCCGCGATGATTGTTGGGAATGCGCACACGGCCCATGAAGTGACAATCGTTCAATTCTCTGAGGCTTTGGCCTGGATCATGCAAATCATCATGTTCGTCATCCTCGGTCTGCTTGTCTTCCCGAGACAGTTGCTTGACCCCGAGCTCATCTGGAAAGGGTTATTGATTTCATTCATCCTGATGTTCATCGCCCGGCCGATTGCCGTCTATTTATCGACAATCAAGATGCAGTTTACCCACAAAGAAAAACTGTTTATCTCGTGGGCCGGACTGAAAGGCGCCGTGCCGATTGTCCTCGCTACGTTCCCGCTCATCGCAGGCATCGACAACGCCCAATTGATTTTCAACGCCGTCTTCTTCGTCGTCGTGACGAGTGCCTTGATTCAAGGAACGACATTAACACCGCTCGCGGCGAAACTCGATTTGCTCGGGCCGGATAAAATTCGCTCGCCGTATACGATCGCTCTCGTATCGAGCAAACAGTCGCAGCATCAGCTCGTCCCTTACGTGGCGACCGAAGAGTCATCAATGATCGGCAAGACGCTCGCTGATATCACCTTGCCACCGAACACGGTCGTGAATGCGATCGTCCGTCAAGACTATCTCATCCCACCGACGGGCCAGACAAAAATCGAACCCGGTGACTTGTTGTACGTGCTCGCCTCGACGTATCGCCATGACCAGCTCGATCGCAAGTTCGGGGAAGACGGGTTGGAGCGCGTCGAATTGTGACTCTCGTTTCTTCAATAAACTGTCACGTCGATTACGTTTATCCCTAACTAAAAACGGACAGAGTAAAAGTGACAACACTTCTACTCTGTCCGTTTTTTTAAAGGGGGAATTTGTATGTTCGATTTGACGCCATTCCGGAAGAATGAACTCGATCGATTGCGCAAAGACTTGTTCGGAGATGTCTTTGATCGGATGAATCATCTGTTCGACCCGAAAGACGGAGCGACGTCGTTCCTCGACTCGTTCAAACTCGACGTTCGGGACCAGGACGGCCAATACGTCATCGAGGCCGAGATGCCAGGCATCAAAAAAGACAACATCCACATCCGCTACGACAAAGATTATCTCATCCTCTCGGTCGATCAACGTGAAGAGAAGGAAGAAGACAAGGACTACGTCTATCGGGAACGCCGCGTCACATCGATGCAACGTTCACTCTATCTGCCGAACGTGAAAGAAGACGCCATCAAAGCGAAACTATCAGACGGCGTGCTCCACTTGACCGTACCGAAAGCCGATGACGGCTCGAGCACACGCACGATCGAAATCGAGGAATGAATAAGGATCGTGCCGAGGCACGATCCTTATTTTTTTACGCTGACCGTCCGCGCCGATGCAATCAACGCGGCCACGTCTTGTTCACGTCCGGCGTGGAGCGCCTCGACGATAAAACTACCGACGACGACCCCGTCACAGGCTGCCCCGAGCGTCCGAACCTGATCGGCGCGATGGACACCGAATCCGGCGAGCACCGGTACCGGTGACCGCTCCGTCAACGAACGCAAGTGGTCGAGTAACTCCTCCGGGAACACGTCCGTTTTCCCGGTCGTCCCTTTGAGCGTTACCGCATAGACGAACCCTTCCGCCTGGCTTAAAATCGTATCGATGCGAGTCTGACTGCTCGTCAACGTGACAAGCGGTACGACCGCGACCTCGTGACGATCGATGCCGGCGAACAAATCAAGGCTCTCTTCAAACGGCAAATCGGGAATGATGACGCCGCTGACTCCAGACGCCGCCGCTCGCTCGAAGAAGCGCTCGACCCCGAATCGGAACACCGGATTCAAGTACGTCATCAGGACGATTGGGACCGAAAAACGACCCGTTCCTTCTATTAAACGGTCCAACACGTCCGTCAACGTCACCCCTTGTTCGAGGGCGCGCATTCCAGCCGCCTCAATGATGGGGCCGTCCGCTACCGGATCGGAAAACGGGATACCGAGCTCGATCGCCGTCGCACCCATCGCCTCCAACCGTTCAATCGTCGGGATTAAGCTGTCGAGACCGTCGTCCCCGGCCATAATGTACGGGACGAACGCCGTCCCTTCACTCCGCTGTCGAATCGCTTCATCTAATCGCATCATTGTGTCACCCTTTCTCGAATCGTATGAACATCCTTATCCCCGCGACCAGATAGACAAATGACGAGCACGTCATCCGCGTCCATCGTTTGGGCGAGCGTTTCCGCATAGGCGAGCGCATGCGATGACTCGAGTGCCGGGATGATCCCTTCTTGGCGACTGAGCGTCATGCAGGCCGCAAGTGCGTCTTCGTCCGTTACCGCCGCGTAGCGAACCCGCTCAATGTCTTTTAAGAAGCTGTGCTCTGGTCCGACACCCGGATAATCGAGCCCGGCCGAGATTGAGTGCGCTTCCTGGATTTGTCCGGCCGCGTCTTGCAAGACGTACATGAGCGACCCGTGGAGCACCCCGACCTCACCTTTCGTGAGCGTCGCCGCATGCTTGTCCGTATCGACACCGCTCCCTGCTGCCTCGACACCGTATAAGGCGACCATTTCGTCATTCAAGAACGGATAGAACATGCCCATCGCGTTGCTCCCGCCACCGACACAAGCGACGACCGCGTCAGGGAGACGACCTGTCTTCTCGAGTACTTGGCGACGCGTCTCCGTCCCGATGACGCTTTGGAAATCGCGGACCATCGTCGGGAACGGGTGCGGTCCGAGCACCGACCCCATCACGTAATGCGTGTCATCGACGTGTTTGACCCAGTAACGGAGCGCCTCGTTGACGGCATCTTTCAGCGTTCGGCTCCCCGACTTGACGGGAACGACGGTCGCACCGAGTAGCTCCATCCGAAACACGTTCAATTCTTGACGTTCGACGTCGACCTCACCCATGAAAATCGTACATTCGAGATTGAGGAGCGCACATACCGTTGCCGTGGCGACACCATGCTGCCCGGCCCCTGTTTCGGCGACGACTTTTCGTTTGCCCATTCGTTTGGCGAGGAGTGCCTGACCGATTGTGTTGTTGATTTTATGGGCACCGGTATGGTTCAAATCTTCTCGTTTTAAATAGACGTTCGTCCCAAGACGGCGACTCATGTTCTCCGCATAATAGAGTGGCGTTTCCCGTCCTACATACTCACTGAGGAGATCGTTGAAGCGTTCCTGGAACTCAGGGTCTTGTTTCGCTTCCTCGTACGCCACTTCGAGCTCTTCGACCGCTTGCATGAGCGTCTCAGGGATATATTTCCCTCCATAGGGGCCGAACTTTCCGTTCACTGGTTGTGTATACATCGTGTTTCCTCCTTGGCGCGTCCGATGAACGCGCGAATTTTATCATGATCTTTCTGTCCATTCGTTTCCACACCGCTCGAGACGTCGACGCCGTCCGGTCGCATGGCGCGAATCGCCGCGCCGACATTGTCGACTGTCAATCCACCGGCGAGCCAAAACGTTCGCTCCGGACGTTCCAGCGTCTCCCAATCGAGCGCCTGCCCACTGCCCGGTGTCGGCGCGTCAAGTAAAATGACGTCAGCCTCCGACTGGTAATCCGCTTCGATGAGCGGAAGCTCGAACTGACGGAACGCTTCAAGCGGACGCGTCCGACGGTGCAGTTGAATGTCGGTCAAACCACAAGCGACGGCAGCTTCGACTTCTTCAACTGTCGGGTCGAGAAACACGCCGATGACCCGAACTTCATTTGGAATCAACCGTCGCAACCGCTGCGCTGTCGCGATATCGATTTGGCGCGGGCTATCCGCAAACACGAACCCGATGGCGTCCGCTCCCGCCTCTACCGCCGTGACGACACTGGCCTCGGTCGTCAGTCCACATATTTTAACGAACATGACGTCAACTCCTCGATCAAGGCTGTCGGGTCGTCCTGTCGCATGAGCGCCTCTCCGACGAGAATCGCCCGGGCCCCGGCTGTCTGTAACCGACGGGCCGCCTCTCCTGTGCTGACACCGCTCTCGCTGACGAACGCGACATCGGGATACTTCGTCATCAAGTCGACCGATGTATCGAGCGATACCTCGAACGTCTTCAAGTTCCGATTGTTGATGCCAATCAACACATCTCCGAGTTCGAGTGCCGTCTGGAGCTCGGCCTCATCGTGCACTTCGACGAGCACGTCGAGGCCGATTGATCGGGCATACGTCTTCAAGGCGTGGATCCGGCTCGGATGAAGTGCCGCGACGATTAACAGTGCTGCACTCGCCCCGGCCGCTTTGGCCCGGTCGAGTTGCCGTTCGTCGATGATGAAATCTTTACAGAGGACCGGGATTTCAACGGCGGCCGCGACGTCGCGCAAGTCGTCGAACGAACCTTGAAAATACGTCGCGTCCGTCAAGACGGAAATCATTGTCGCTCCCGCCCGTTCATACTTCCGGGCCCGGCTCGCGACGTCCATTTCGCCGCGAATCAACCCTTTCGACGGGGAAGCCCGTTTAATCTCCGCGATGACATGAAACCCTTCCCCCATCAATCGCTGTAGCGAGATCGGTGTCGTCTTCGCCACCTCGATGTCTTCCATTTGATTGACCTCTTCGATTTTCGTTCCGATGATTTTCGTCAAGTAGCTCATGCGCCAACCTCCGTTCGTTGTAATTGTTTGAGTACGCGGATGGCGTGCCCTTCATCGATGCTTGCCATTGCCACGGCGACGCCTTCGCGAAGCGTCTGGACCGTCCCGTACGTACAGAGGGCGAGTGCGGCGTTCAATAAAACGACGTCTCGCGCCGGTCCCTGCTCTCCATTCAAGACGGCAAGGAGCGTCTCGGCATTCTCAGTCGGTGTCCCGCCTTGCAAGGCCGACAGCGGCGCTCGCATCAATCCGACGTCGCGCGGGTCGACGGTGTAGCGGGCCACTTTGTCGCCGTTGAAGAACAAGACTTCGTTTCTTCCGGCGAGACTCGCTTCATCCAGTCCGCCTGCCCCATGGACGACCATGCCGCGCTCGACGCCGAGGTGGCGCATCGCCGTCGCCATCTTCTCGATGAGCGATGGATGGTACACGCCGATCAATTGCCGCTTCGGCTTGAGCGGGTTCGTCAACGGGCCGATTTGATTGAAGATGGTCGCCGTGGCGAGTCGTTTCCGGACCGGCATGACGTGTTTCATGACCGGATGGATGTGCTGGGCGAACAAGAAACTCAAGTTCGTCCGCTCGAGGTCGGCGAGCATCGCCTCATGACTTTGGACGATCGGGATATTCAATGACTCGAGGACGTCGGCACTGCCTGACCGGCTCGACACGCTGCGATTCCCATGTTTGGCGACCGGGATATCGAGCCCCGCCAAGACGAACGCGACCGTCGAGCTGATATTGAACGTGTTCGCCCCGTCGCCGCCCGTGCCACAGACGTCGAGCACAGGAAGCGCCGTCTCGGGGAACGTTGCCGCCTCACGGATGTAATCAGCGAGTCCGGCCATCTCCTCGGCCGTCTCACCGCGCGCTTTCATGGCGAGTAACACCTCGGCGATTTGCGCTTCGTCGGCTTGGAACAACTCGGCCGCCGCCCGTTTCATTTCATTCGTCGTCAATGGGTTCGTCAATAGTCGTGTTAACATGTCCGTTCCTCCTCAAGCATTTTGGGTATAAAAAAACTCCATACGACGTCTGTCGTATGGAGGACGGTATGGACCGCGGTGCCACCTCTCGTTGGATCGATCGATCCCACTTTCCGATGCTATCACATCGTATCCCGATAACGGGGGAAGCCGTCATGACCTACTTGATTCAGCCATGCTCTCATGAGCCCATTCACGTAAATGTCTCGGCCAGGATCCCACCACCCCCGGCTCTCTTGACGAGACTTGTTCACGCTACTCTTCTCAATCACTGATTTATTATGCGTTGAAACGAAAAAGGGTTACCCGCCCGACTCATAGCTTGCGCTATGAGAAGGACGAGTAACCCCGTGGTGCCACCTTCGTTGGTTCCGTAGAACCCACTTCACGGACAATCATCCGCTTTCCCATGGTAACGGTGGGTGACCCGCTAAAGCCTACTAAAAGTTTCGGTTTAGAGCTCGGAAGTCCATTCGCGACGTCCCGCATACTGATTCACACCAACCATCAGCTCTCTGTCATACGGGGACCGTCGTTACTTCTCTTCGTCGACGCCTTTATTCGTTTCAGTTAAGTTAACTCGTACTATACAGGGCAGGAAACTTCCTGTCAAACAAAAGCGTGCAAAAAAACTTTGCTTCTATAGGTGCGGCCGAATCGATACCGCTTTTTACGATTTCGCGAGTTGACACCCGATTTTTTTGTCTGCTATAGTCGTCCCCAACAACACTTCACTCAACTAAAGGAGAATCAACTTTGGAAACTAGCAAATTAAAACGTGAACTGTCCACACGGCAGTTGACGATGATTTCGCTCGGTAGCGCCATCGGGACGGGCCTCTTCCTCGGAAGCGGGCTCGCCATCCAAACGGCAGGACCGAGCGTGCTCGTCAGTTACGCCATCGGGGCGTTCATCGTCCTCTTACTGATGGGCTGTCTCGCCGAGATGACGGTCGCCCATCCGACCTCAGGCTCATTCGGCACGATTGCCGAGCGATATGTCCATCCACTCGCCGGCTTTTTGGTCCGCTACTCGTACTGGGTCGCCAACGTCCTCGCCATCGGCGTCGAAGTGAGCGCGATCGCCATCTATATGCGCTACTGGTTCCCCGATGTGAACGGATTCGTCTGGGTCGTCGTATTCGGCGGTTTGCTCATCTATGTGAACGCCCGGCACGTCCATACGTTCGGGACGACCGAATACTGGTTATCGTTCATCAAAGTGACCGCCATCATCCTCTTCATCGTGCTCGGGGCAGCCACGCTGTTCGGTCAACCCGGTTCACCAATCGAATCGATCACGACCGGTGATGAAGGTTTCTTCGCCTTCGGGTTTTACGGGATGTGGGTGACGATTTTCATCTCCCTCTTCAGTTTCCTCGGGACCGAGCTCGTCGCCGTCACGGCCGGCGAAGCGAAAGACCCGGACCGTGCCGTCCCGAAAGCGTTGCGCGCGACCGTGTTCCGCTTGACGTTCTTTTATCTCATCACGATTGGCATCATGCTCATGCTCATCCCTTGGCAGCAGGCCGGGATTGATCAAAGCCCATTCGTTCTCGTCATGCAGCAGTTCGACGTGCCTGGCGCAGCCGGCATTTTAAACTTTGTCATCTTGATCGCTGCCTTGTCAGCGATGAACGCTCAGCTCTATGCTTCAACGCGAATGATGTATTCACTCGCCGAAGCTGGTGATGCTCCGCGTCTCTTTAAAAAAGTCAGCACTAGCGGGATTCCATTGCCCGCCTTGCTCGTCTCGACGGGCGGAATCATTCTCGCGGCGCTGCTTCAAGTGTTCATGGAATCGTCGTATCCGTTCCTCATGGGGATCTCGATGTTCGGAGCGATTTTCACATGGTTCATGGTGTTCGTCTCGCATTTGTTCTTCCGCAAAAAATGGACCGGGCGCAAATTGCCGGTCCGCATGATCGGATATCCGTTCCTACCGTTACTCGGTGCCGGGCTGTTGCTCAGCCTCATGATCACGACATGGTTCACCGATTTCAACATTTTGCTCAAGTTCGGGATTCCGTGGTTGGTCGGATTGACCATCATCTATCTTGTCCGTGAACGGTTCCGTAAAGCGAACAATCAATCAGACGATATCGAACAAGCGAACTGAAACAAGCGCCTCTCCATTGCGGAGAGGCGCTTGTTTTTGGTTTCATCGAGCACAAAACGAGGACCTGTCACGATTGACGGGTCCTCGTATATTCATCAGAAGAACTGACGTGGGTTAACTGTGCTTCCCGCGTCCGTTCCCGAGTACGAGTAGTTGCCTTGATGGATCTCGAAGTGAAGGTGCGGGCCTGAAGAGTTACCCGTGTTACCAAGTCCACCGATATTTGATCCTTGCGTCACACGTTGACCGGCACTGACTGAGACCGAGTTCAAGTGCGCATAGACCGTTGTCCATACTTGTCCGTTGATGACGTGGGCGATCATGACGTGATTCCCATATGCTCCACCCCAGCCGGCACGGATGACCGTTCCGGTTGCCGAGGCACGGATTGGCGTCCCGACAGGTCCTGCAATGTCGACACCGTTATGGAACGAGTAGCCGAATTGACCGCTTGCCGGTCCCCATCCTTGTGAGAAACGACCCGTTGTCGGTTGAATGAACATCGCGCCAGATGGTGCTGGTGCTGATGTCGTCGGTGCAGTCGGTGCTGGTTTCGGTTTTGGCGCTGGTGCAGGTGCTGGTTTCGGTGCTGCCGGCTTTGGCGCTGGTGTATTATTTTGTGTCGTCTGGTTTGAAGATGCAGATGACTGGGTATTATTGTTACTGTTCTGCTGTTTTTGAGCTGCTGCTCGTTCTGCCTCGGCTTTAGCCGCTGCCGCTCTTGCTTCTTCTGCTTGACGCGCTGCTGCTGCCGCTTGAGCCGCTTCCGCTTGACGAGCTTCTTCAGCCTTGCGTGCCGCTTCTTGACGAGCCGCTTCTTCAGCGCGACGACGTGCTTCTTCTTCCTCACGACGCTGTGCTTCAATTTCAGCCGCAATCGCTTCTTCTTGGGCGATTAACGTCGCTTCGATTTCTTGAAGGTCGAAGATTTGCGATTCAAACTTAATATTCTTCTTCTCGAGCTCTTTGATGCGGGCTTCGCGCTCTTTCATCTTCTTCTCGAGTTGAGCTTGGCGCACTTCAAGCGCTTTTTGTTGTTTCAAGAGCGAAGCACGCTCTTCTTTGAGTGAGGCTTGCGCTTCTTTTAACGATTGGCGCGTCGCTTCGTAATCTTCAAACAACTCTTGGTCGCTCCGTTGAATCGTTCCGGCCGTGATCATGCGTGTGATCAAGTCCGAGAAGTTTTTCGAACCGAAGATAAACTCCGCCCAGTTGATTGAGCCGCCGCCGTTCGTTTGCATCGTGGCCATGCGCTCTTTCATCATCTCTTCTTGGGCTTTCATCTTCTTCTCGTAACCTTTAATATCTTTCTCAAGGTCTTCAATCTTCAATTCAGTCCGCTTGATTTCTTGGCGTTTTGCCGCGACATCGTTGATGATATCTTGAAGCTGGGCATCCATCTTGTTGACTTCCGTTTGGACTTTCGAGATTTCATTTTTGTTTTGCTTGATTTTTGAAGACGTGTTCGATTGGTTCTGTTTGACGTTATTTCGTTGCTCTTGCACTTTTTTCTGCTGTTCTTGTTTCTCCTTGATTGACGTCGAGGCATCAGCCACCGAGTGCGTCCCAAGAAGAAGCGCGCTAAGCGTAAGTGTCGAGACGGTGCGTTTCCAATTGATCAATGGGGACATCCTTTCTAGTTTAAGGGGTTGGCGTTCACGTTCTATTTAAGGTCAGTCGTTTTGCTATGTAACAAAAACGATTAATTTTTTAGTTTCAACACGACTAATTATATCGAAGTGTCGAATGTTTTCCTGTTAAAGTTATATTTCACTTTTATTACGACTGATGATGCGAAGACCTCATGTAGCTCCCAACCTCTTTATATTTCAACATTTTTTCACTTTTCTTTTCTCGAAACACTTTTGTAACAATAGTTGAAAATAGGAAATCATTGACCTTATATTTAAATAACGTTATCCAGTCGTTTTTCTAAGTCTAACCATTCCCAAAAAACGTAAAAAAGGGCCCGGTTGGTGTCTCGCTCAAGGCGAAGAAGCCAACCGGGCCAATTGTTCGTTGTCGTGTGAAGACGAGGGGTCTCACACTTAGAATGTTACACGACGACTGTTAATCACACGTTAACGTTTGATTACAGTTTGAGCGCACCGATGATGACGAACACCCAGGCTGCGATAAACAAGACGCCGCCAATTGGCGTGACCGCCCCGAGCTTCGTAATTCCAGTCAATGCCATGACGTATAGACTGCCTGAGAAAAAGAGAATTCCTGCAAACATGAGCCAGCCTGCTGTGTTGAACTGGCTAATGCTCACTTTCATCAAGATGCTCGCTAAGGCGATGATGCCGATGGCGTGAATCATATGGTAGAGCACGCCGGTCTGCCAGTTGGCGAGCATGTTCGGTGCCAGACGTTCTTTCAAAGCATGGGCCCCGAACGCACCGAGAGCGACGCCGAGCGCCATTAAGGCGGCGCCGATGATGAGCAATAGTTTCATACTAATTTCCCCCTTATCGCACTTTCCGTGCAGGTAAATTCCACTTCCGATAGTAGGATATCACTCGAAGCGCCGCAACGACAACGAGTAAGGTGTAGACGGGGAGTCCCCCTTCAAGCCGAAAATAATACGTGACGACCGCGATGATGATCGCCCACATCGCGTACACTTCAGACTGGAGGACGAGCGGTTTCCGGCCGGCCAATAAATCACGGACGACCCCCCCACCGACACCTGTCAGGACGGCAGCCGCAATCGCTGCCGACAATGGTAAATCCAGCTTGATGGCAACTTGTGCGCCTTGAAACGCGAAAGCGACGAGCCCGATGGCATCGACGATGACACCCCAGCGTTCCCAATGGGGCAAGACGACACTCGGCAACAGGAAGATGAGCAACGCGACAAGAAAACAAAGGATGAAGAGATCGTTTTGTTGCCAAATCAAGCTGACAGGGTTCCCGAGCAAGACGTTTCGGATGGCACCGCCACCGAAAGCCGTCGTAAAAGCGAGCAACCACACCCCAAAAATATCATATTTCTCGTCCATCGCGATGATGGCACCGCTCGCCGCGAATGCGATTGTTCCGACGACGTTGAGTAATTCCCACTCCATAAACATCCCTTGCCCTTTCTTGAAAGCATTCTGTGGTAAAGTTAAGATACAAAAAATCAGATCAGTCGAGCGACTGCTTGTAAAGGATGTCGGTACTTTTATGAAACGAATCGCCTTGTTACGCATATGGATTATCGTCACGATGTTCGCCCGATTCATCATTAAAATTTATGCATTCTCCCGCAAACAGCAGCAAGGTCTCGCGTCGACCGAAGAGTACGAGGCGCTCATGTTGAACCTTGCCCGCGAGTATAAACGGAACGCGCTCCGGCTCGAGGGGCTGTTGATCAAGCTCGGGCAGTTTCTATCGATTCGGGCCGACTTGTTGCCTCCGTCCGTATTGAACGAGTTATCCGAGCTTGTCGACCGCGTCCCGACATCGGGCTGGGACAAGTCTCGCGCCATCTTGGAAGCAGAATGGGGCGTCCCGTACACCCAAGTCGTGAAGGACGTCGGCATCGACGCCGTCGCCTCTGCCTCGATTGGGGAAGTGTACGGCGCCACACTCCTGGAAACCGGGAAGCGTGTCGCGCTGAAAATCCAACGTCCGGATATCGAAAAAATCATTCGGACCGACTTCAAAGCGATGCGAATCGTCACGACGATGCTCAAGCGGACATCGCTGGCAAAATCGACCGACTTAGATAGCTTATATCGCCAAATGATTTTTGTCATCGGGGACGAGTTAAATTTCCAAACCGAATTGAAGAACGCCCATTATTTCAAAGCGAAATACGCCGATAACCCCGACGTGTACATCCCGGACTATTATGACCACCTTTGTACGAATCGGGTGTTGACGATGGATTGGGTCGAAGCCCGCCGCATCACCGACCTCGCTTTCTTAAAAGAAAATAATATCGACCGCTCCGCACTTGCCGAACGGTTGTTCACGATGGCAGCCGAGCAACTGTTGTTCGGTGGGCAATTCCACGCCGACCCCCACCCCGGTAACGTCCAGATCCGGGCCGACGGGACGATCATCCTGCTCGACTTCGGAATGGTCGGGTCATCGACTGCCCAAGACATGGCAACGATCCGTAAAATCTTGCAGGCGTTCATCTCGCTCGATTATGACGGTGTCGTCGACGGACTTGAAGACTTGCGTTTTCTGTTGCCGACGGCGAACAAGCACAACATTCGTCAAGCGCTTGAAAAAGCGGTCACGTTCTATTTAGAGACCGATATCGATACGGTCGATACGAAGCTGATCGAAAAAGTGTTGCAAGATATCCAACTGCTCGTCAAAAACGAGCCGATCCAACTGCCGGCCGAGTTCGCCTTCTTCGGTCGTGCCGCTTCGACGCTGCTCGGGATTCTGCAAATCCTCGACCCGAAAATCGATTTGTTCACGCTCGGCAAACCGATCGTGATCCAATGGCTCGAGTCCGATGGGACGACGATTCAGAACCGTTACGTCATGACGGCACTCAACTACGGGAAGAAGTTACTGAACGTCCCGCCGCTGCTCGATAACTATTTGAAAGAACCGACCCGGAAGCGCCTGTCCGAGCAGGCGATGTTCCAACGCGACCTCGAGTCCAAAGAACTGCTCCACCGCCAGACGTTCAACTCAGGGGTCATCATCCTCGGCCTCGTCGTCGGCCTGTTCGGCTATATCCGGCCTGACGAGTGGCTGTTTTGGTCAGGTGGGGTCGTCGCCGTCGTCGCCTACTTCAACTCAAGACGCCTCGGTCGTAAGATTCGTCATTTGGCGCGCCAAGATTTCCGTGTTTGACCCCGTCACTCCTCTGAGTGGCGGTTTTTTTCTGGAGCCACGTCCCGATATAGGCGGCGACTTGCTGCAGATCCCGCTCGGTCGTCCATCCCATCGTGGAGACTTGGAGACAGTTCGCACGCCGTAAATAGGCGCTCTCATATTGCACTTGATAGCCATGGAACATCAACTGGCGCCCCAGTTCAAGCGAGGAAAGATGTTCCGGTAACGTGAGCGAAAAAATACCCGGTGCTTGGTCGTCTCCGATTTTAACCGGTGCGCCTCGGCGCAAAAGTTCATTCACGAACACATCGAGTTTTGATTGATGCGTCCCAATCTCCGCGTCTGTCAGTTCGTCCAACGCGATGTCCATCGCTTGAATGAGCGGGACCGATTGCGTGAAGGCAATCGGGTCATAGCCCGCCAAGTCCAAATAGCGTGAAATCGACGGGTTCGGGACGGCTCGATGTCTCATCGCGACAAACGCCAATCCCGGTGCATTGCGAAGCGCCTTTCCCGATACGAACGTCACCATGTCCGCAAAGGCATAGTCCGTCTCAAGCGTACCGACTGCGCTGATCGCATCAATCGCAATCACCGTTTCACACTTGCGTGCATAGTGACGCAACGCTTCCAAGTCGACCATTCTCCCCGTCGACGTCTCGCAGTGGACCGTCCAAATCCAATCCGGCCGTTGCCGTTCGAGTTGCTGGACGTCAATGCGCTGACCCCCAGAGAGCGACAAGACCTCAAATTCAAGCCCAGCCCGGTTGGCGTGATCGATGAGTCGTCGACCGAACTCACCTGTATCGAGAATCATCCCTTGTCCAGTCAATTGTGCGGCAACTGCATCGTTCGCGATCGTCCCGCTCCCGAGTAACGTGTAAATATGAGGTAACTTGATGAGGGCGCTTAACTTCAGCTGGACCGAATGGAGCAAACGGCTGGCCTCGACTGACCGATGTGATAACGGCTGCATGGCCAAGGCGGAGCGAACGCGGGATGACAGTTCGACAGGACCGGCGAGGAGTTGCTTCGGACGCAACGTTCGTGCGGTCTCAGATTGCATAAACCCAGAGCGGGTCAGCTTCATCGGCACGTATAACGCCTCCACCGTCCCGACCGGTTCTGCGAACGCGGTAAATCCAAAGCGTCGATACAACTTCTGTTCACGTACGGTGCCACTGATGACAATCCCTTCGACGCCCCGCTCTGTCGCTTCCAAGAGCATCCCACGCATGAGACCGGCAAACGTCCGCGTGTTCCGATAGGCGGGCGTCACCGCCAATAGCCGGACTTCAATCCATTCCCCCGGTGGCAACGTCACCCCTTTTTGTTCGAGCGAGAACGGTCGCTCGTCGCGGATGGCACACATGGCGACAAGCTGTCCGTCCGCCAATCCAATCCAGTATGTATTCCTATCATGGAAGCGATCGACGAGTCGTCGCTCCGCGTTCGGATGGTGTTGCGGGATTTCTTCGACAAACGTCTCATAGTTCAATCGATGAATCGCTTCCGCATCCCCCGGCGTCGCTCTTCGAAATTCAAGCACGTTGTTTCCCCCCTTATATGATGGTACATGATCAAAATCATCGTCAAACTGGCCACACTGACATCTGTTGCGTCCCCCCAGGCCGCGAGCGGCAAGAGCATGAGCATGACGAGCCCCGTCTCGCGCGAGTTACGCGTCAGTTTGATGAGAATGAGCAACATGGCAAGTCCTGCTAAAAACCATAGCGGGCTGTACGCTAATATAATTCCAGAAAATACGGCGTACCCCTTCCCACCGGTGCGAATATGCCACATCGGATAAATGTGCCCGAGCGTCAAGGCGAGCCCGGTCTCAAAAAAATATGGACCGCTGATCGACAAGACGAGTACCGTCTTCAAGACGTCGAATCCGTAAACGAACAAGAACGCTCGCTTCCCGCCAATCCGTAACGCATTGCGGGCACCGGTGTTTCCCGACCCACTCGTTGCCAAGTCTTGACCGCTCCACCTGCCGTATAAGTGCCCGCCAAGTATACTGCCGACGACATAGCCCAAGATGATGACCCACATAGCGATCCCTCCCCCGTTGTAAAATTGTGTATGATTTTTGAAATCGGGTACCTTCTTAATGTGCACCTAGACGAAAGGGGAAATCAAGATGCGAGTGGAGAACAATTTCATCAACGGAGAATGGATTGATACATCGGACACGATCGAGGTGCGGAATCCCGCGACCGGCAACATTATGGCCACGGTGACAAAGAGCGACACCGCCGAAGCGAAACAGGCTGTCGATGCCGCCCACGACGCCTTGAAGGACTGGCAAGAGAAAACGGCAGAAGAACGAGGCGCCCTCCTGCTCGAATGGAACCGCCTGATCGATGAACATACGGAAGCCATCGCTCGGACGATGGTCGAAGAGCAAGGCAAGCCGCTCCAAGAAGCCATCGGCGAAGTCCGCTATGCGAACGGCTTCATCGAGTGGTACGCCGCGGAAGGTCGGCGCGTGTACGGCGAGACGATTCCGGCATCGTCAAACAAGAAACGCATCTTTGCCATTAAACAACCGGTCGGCGTCGTCGCCGCCATCACCCCATGGAACTTCCCGGCCGCCATGATCACCCGAAAATTGGCGCCGGCGCTTGCCGCAGGTTGTACCGTCGTATTGAAACCGGCATCAGCGACACCATTGACGGCGATCGAACTCGTCAAACTGGCTGAGAAAGCAGGCTTCCCACCCGGTGTCATCAATCTTGTCACCGGGAAAGCTTCTGACATCGTGAACACGTGGCAACACGACCCCCGTGTCCGCAAATTGACGTTCACCGGTTCGACCGAGGTCGGCAAGACGCTCATGCGCGGCGCCGCCGATACGATGAAGAAAATCTCACTCGAGCTCGGTGGTCACGCCCCGCTCATCGTCACGGCACAGGCAGATCTCGACAAGGCTGTCCCGCAAGCGGTCGCGACGAAATTCCGTAACGGCGGACAGACGTGTGTCTGCGCCAACCGGATTTATGTCGAGCAGTCCATCGTCGATGCGTTCTCCGAAAAATTCATCGAGGCCGTCGCAGCGCTCGAAGTCGGCAACGGGCTCGACGAAGGGACGGATATCGGTCCGCTCATCGACGAGGCCGCGGTCGAGAAAGTGATGAAGCACTTGGAGGACGCTCAAATCCGCGGAGGCGAGATCACGGGCGGGGAGCAGCTCGACGGCCTATTCGTCCGGCCGGCCGTCGTCCGCTATGCGAATGAGGACATGCTGTGCATGAACGAGGAGACGTTCGGTCCTGTCGCCCCGATTGCGTCGTTTGACTCGCTCGAGGAAGTGATTGAACGGGCGAACGCGACCCCGTTCGGTCTTGCTGCCTATGTATTCACGCAAGACATCAACGAGGCCCTCTATTTAGCCGAGTCGCTCGAATACGGCATCGTCGGCGTCAATGACGGCCTCCCCTCAACGCCGCAAGCCCCGTTTGGTGGCTGGAAACAGAGCGGTCTCGGCCGCGAAGGTGGCCACCACGGTATCGAAGAGTTTTTAGAAGTAAAATATATTTCGCTTGGACTCTAAAAAATCCGGTTGAACGTCGCGCGTTCAACCGGATTTTTTATTTTTCGACCAAGGCGATCAAATCGTTCGGCGTCGCGATCACATGATCGGCGAGCCCCCACTCGTCTTCGTTGCCGAAGCCGAAACCGGTCAAGACGACCGGGAAGTCATGCGCTCGTGCCGCTTCGACGTCAGATTTACGATCCCCGACCATCACATAGTCGTTCTCGCCGTGACGGAGACGATGCGCCGTCAAAATGTCGGCTTTCTTCTCCCCGCTCACGGATTCAAGACATTCTGGAGCCGTCATGAACTGGCGGATATTTTGCGAGTCGAGCATGAGGTTCAAGTAATGGACCCCGCAGTTACTCGCGGTCGTCAACGTGTGTCCTTTCGCGTGGAGCGCCTCGAGCATCTCGTAAATCCCGTCGAACAAGACGTGTTGGCCTTCCATCGCTCGTTCGAGCGTCTCATGACGAAGTTTGCGAATTTGGCGGATCTCCTCGATTGTCGCCTCCGGGATGACGTGCTCCCAAAATGCGTTACCGGCCAATCCGTATCCCGATCGGACCGCGTCCTCGCTCGGTTTCGGTAAATGTGGAAGTTGCTCTAACGCCTCGTGGATTGCTTGCGTCATCGGTCCGGTCGTGTCAACGAGCGTCCCATCGATATCAAATAAAATGACTGCCATTGTTCTGGTCCCCTCTCTCTTTCCTATGCTCCTACCGTAGCAGAATCCCCTCAATTCCGAAAGCGGAAACGTCACACGGCAAATCTCACCTCTAAAAGTGAAATTCAGAGTCCATAAAAAAACGGCTGAACAAATGTTCAACCGAGAACTGTCAGCCACGCCAGAAACTCATACCGCCTTTGACCGAGTAGACGTCCGTATAGCCCGCGCTTTTCAACATGGCCGCGGCCCGTTGACTTCGCATCCCGCTTTGACAGATGACGTAGACCGGACGTTCTTTATCTTTCGGATATTGGGCACTCGCATTCCCGAATCCCGATAACGGCACATTTTTTGCTTGCTTGATATGCCCGCCCCGGTATTCGTGTGGTTCGCGAACGTCGAGCAGTTGAATGTTTCGCTCTTCGGCAATCTTCCGTTTCAATTCATCCGTCGAAACTGTTTTGACGCTGTTTCGCTTCGTCCACCAAAAATAAATCAATCCGATCACTACTGCGACAAACAAGAAATCAAGCATAGTCACGCCTCCGTTAGGTATAGTTTAGTTAACCCCATTATACCCCCTATGGTATATAAGTCAACGCGAACGCTCGCAAAAAAAAGCTGTGCCTCGGGGCACAGCTTAGAAGTCGAGCAATGAATCGGTTTTCGGTTTGTCTTCCTCTTCTAAAGGAATCCCGAGAAACGCTGCCATCTGCCGATCAAGCGGGGGTTTCGCCTCGGTCGGTTGGGCCACGGGAGCCGCAGTGGGCTGCGTTGGAGCCGAATCGGCGAGCAACAGCTCGCAATACCCCATCAGTTTGGCCAAATGGCGCTTCTGGGTTTCTCCGCTCGACTGTTCAATTTGGCTCATCACTTGTTTCATTTGCGTGATGACCTGCTGTTCTGTAATCATACGTCGCACACATCCTTTACCGTTCCATTCTGAGGCAAATGAGGGCCTGGCCGCAAGTCCGGTGCTCGTCAGACCCGTGTCTCCTCACGCGTCTTGAGCCAGGATTGGAACGCCTCAAAGTCGAACCTGACTTGATTGGCGTAAAATTGGGACCAACGCGAGATTTGACGAATGAATAGCGGTCGCGACGCCCCGATGGCAGCCGCAATCCGTTCACTCGCCTCGTAGTCGAGCACGTTCGCATCCGCATCCGCTCGCGCATGAATTTTGGCCGTGATCTCCGCCTGTACTTTCAACGTCTCGATGAGCGATTCCTCATTCTTGATGTGCTTCGCTTTCACTTTCCGCTTATACGGTGACCGCTGACGGACGTAGTATTCATTCCCATCAATCGTCAAGTAGCCGAGATACGGGTCACGACTGTGCACCATGGCACGCTGGGCCGCGATGACGCGGGCCCCTTGATGGGACAGCCCGTCCTCAAACAATGGATGCGTCGGCAAGAAGAGAGACGGGACAGCTGATTGCGCCTGCTTCATTTCGAGAATGATATCCTCGTCATGTTCAGCGTCCGCACCTTCAATCAAAATATAATACCGTTCGAGCCCGATTGAAGCGGTACCGCTCTCCCGTTTGATGGCGATGTCTTTAATCTCATAATGGTCGGCGTGGTGACGATGCTTTTCCGACAAGGATGCCAAATAGTCAGGCCATGCCTGTTTGATTTGTTTGGCAGTCTTCGGACTGACCGGGACGAGGTCGTCACTTGTCGCGAAGTAACGCTCCTCATCCCGGACTTCCGTTCGCTCCGCCATGAATGCGTCTTTCTTCTTCTCTGCCTTTTTAATCACTTTCTTGATCGCTTTGCACGTGTTCGCTTTCGTGAATTGAACATCTTCATCCTTCCCATTCGCATAGCGTTCCATCGCACGCGCGTATGTCTCTGCATACGTCTCAATGGCTCGCCTCGCATCAAATCCTGACTCCGCGGCAAACAAATCGACCGAGATCGCCATGCGAAGGACGTCAAACAAATAAGACCCGAGATACGCCTCGTCAAAATCGTTCACATCATAAATGATGGTTCCGGCCCCATCTTCGAACACACCGAAGTTTTCAAAATGCAAGTCCCCTTGAATGAACGTCGGATGAGACGCGTCGGTATCGAACGCGAGCGGTACTTTCGCAAAGTCATAATAGAACAAGTGGGAGCTCCCCCGGAAAAACGAGAACGGGGTCGCACTCATCTTGTTGTACTTCTCATCTCTAGCCGCTTCAGACAAGTTTCGAATCGATTTGTCGTAGTAATCCAAGACGGTCGCGAGCGTCTCACGACGGATCTGTTGTTTGACGGATGTGAACATGACCTTCTCCCCTTCACGCATCGAATAAGTGCTTGTACTCTCCATAACCTGCAGACTCTAACTCTTCTTTTGGAATGAAACGGAGTGCTGCCGAGTTGATGCAGTAGCGCAGACCCCCTAGTTCTTTCGGGCCGTCATCGAATAAGTGACCGAGGTGACTGTCGGCTCCCTTCGAGCGGACTTCAGTCCGAACCATATGGTGCGTCGTGTCCATGTTCATGTCGATACGCTTTTCCTCGATTGGACGGGCGAAGCTCGGCCAGCCGCAATTCGACTGGAACTTGTCGCGCGACGTGAAGAGCGGCGTACCATCAATCACGTCGACATACAATCCTTCTCGTTCCTCGTCCCAATACTCATTTTGAAACGGGGGCTCGGTCCCGTTCTCTTGCGTGACTTTATATTGGATTGGCGTCAAGCGGTCTTTCAGTTCTTTCTGAATCTTCTTGTCGCTCCACGCCTCTTTCACAAACTTGGCACGGCCTGAACCGACCCGATACATTTCGTAGCGGAACGGATTTTTCTTATAGTAGTCTTGATGATAGTCTTCGGCTTCCCAAAACGTTTTCGCGGGACGGATCTCGACTTCGATCGGTCGGTCGAATCGGCCTGAGTCCTCGATCTCTTGCTTTGAACGTTCCGCCGCTACGCGCTGTTCTTCCGAATGATAGAAGATGGCCGGGCGATACGACTCACCGCGGTCATTGAATTGTCCGCCGCCATCGGTCGGGTCGATTTGACGCCAATAGATGCGTAACAGTTCCTCGTATGAAATGACTTCCGGGTCAAACGTGACCTCGATCGCCTCAAGGTGACCGGTCGTCTCCGAACAGACTTGTTGATAGGTCGGGTTGTCGACGTGCCCGCCCGTGTAGCCGGAAATGACGCGCTCGACCCCTTCGTATTTATGAAACGGTTTGACCATGCACCAAAAACAGCCTCCCGCAAATGTAGCTTTTGCCATAATAAATCCCTCCTTACTATGTAGTGTACCCAAAAAATCTCGTCGACAACAAAAAACGAGAACCACGAACGTGTTCTCGTCTTAGTCTTCTTCGACCTGATTCATGTGCCGCATCACTAAAAATAAGATGACGCCGACGATAAGCGCCCCGAGCACGGTCAACGCCATATTCCCTCGAGCCGATAATGTATAAAAGATGGCCAACCCGATCAAGATGAGCGCGATCGGAATAAACGCTCGCTTAAAATGATCCCAATACCGCACGGACAGTCCCCCTTTCTTTCTATCATACCAAATTTGTTTGCTATGATAGAGAGGAAGATGATGTTTCATTTCGAAGGAGGCACTTAGTATGGAGGTTGAACGGTTATGGGCCAATCGCCCGACACTGATGTGGGAAGACCGGATGAATGAAGGCGATGACGTGTATACCGTCGAGATCATCTTTGCCGTTGACGCCGCGCTCCGACGGTACGTGACCGCATTGACACATGCAGACGGAACGGAAGCAAGCGTCTTGGCAGCGGTCCGCGACGTCGTGTTGCGCTTGAACGAGCTCGATGCCGAGCACGACCATTTCATCGAGACGGTTGAGCGTGAGGAACTGTACGATTTCATTCAAGCCGGGGCAATTCTAGCCGGTTATGAGACTGACGAGGACGTGACGGAAGATTGGCGCGACTGGTGAACACATTGCACTCCTCCATAAGCAGTCAACGCTGTTTGAATATGCTAAACTGAAACTAATTATTTCCATTTCACGCAAGGGGATGCAGCCATGCTAACCATCATCAACTCGTTTTTTCTGAACTTGTGTATCCTATTCACCCTCTTCACGATCTCATTTCTTCCGTTCCGCAATCGTCCGCGTCTGACACCGAAATCACCGTTGAAAGGTCGAATCCTGCTTGGCGTCCAGACAGGGATCGTCGCCTTGATTTTACTCGCAAACGCACTGCCGCTCGAAGGGATTTTGATCGACTTGCGCTCCATCCCCATCTCGCTTGCCGTCTTGTTCGGCGGGTGGGTCAGCGGGGTTGTCGCTGCCGTCATCTTTCTGACCGCCCGATTTTTCATGGTGACCGACGGGGCGTATATCGGCTTTTATTTGGCGGTCTTGACGATGATTGGACTCGTCCTTCCCATCAGTCTATTGCGGCTAAAACTCGATAACACTCGCAACACGTTACTCGTCTTCACGACGATCAGTGTCACCGTCTTCGGTGCGGCCATCTATTATGCGTTGCCGCTCGAACTGTTCTATCCTGTCATTCTCGCCTACGTCGTCATGGCGTACGGCGGCGCCTGTGCCGCGTATCGTTTGCTCCAAGAGTTGCGTCGTCATTTCGAGAACGTCCAACATCAGCAACAACTCGCCCGGACCGACGCGTTGACCGGCATCGCCAACCGGCGTCTATTGAACGAGGCGATGGCCAACTTGAACGTCGAAGCCAAAGAATACGCCTTGATCCTCGTCGACATCGACCACTTCAAGCGCGTGAACGACACGTACGGTCATGACGTCGGGGACGACGTCTTACGGGAGCTCGGCATGTTGCTCGTCGCCGAGAGTGAAGAGCGTCATCTCGTCGGCCGCTTCGGCGGAGAAGAATTTTTAATCATCATGCCGAACGCCAATCGAGATGAAGTGACTCACCTCGCTGAATCTATACGAGAAAAAGTCTCGACGTTCCCGTTCGAGACGAGTGCGGGGACGCTTCATATCACCGTTTCGCTCGGGGCCTGCCATTCGAACGACATCGAAGTCGACAGCGTGTTGAAACATGCCGACGAAGCGTTATACCACGCAAAGGAATCGGGACGAAATCGATTCATTCTGGCGTCGTAAAGCGCCTCATGTTCGCAAAAGATTGCGATTTTCCGCAGTTTTCCCGCTTTACTTTCAACTAGTGAATCGGTACACTAGGCTAGACTTTGATTCGACTATCCTTACAGTGATCATAGATTTGGACAGAAAAAGGGGAAACACATTTCATGACAGTATTGTTATCACTATTCGGTTTGATGTTTGTGGGATCGTTCATCCTCGACTATCAACGTGGCAAGACGTTCCGGCAGTCGCTCTTCGGGGGAGTCGATACGATGAAACGGAACTTGTTTATCTTTTTACGCACGTCCCTCTCGATGATGATTTTTATCGGTCCGCTCCTACTCATCTCCATGTTCGCCTTCTCAGAACTCGTATCGTTCGAGACGGTCGCCGCCTTCATGATTGCCGTGCTCAGCATCGGGTTCGCGGAACGCATCATCGGGATGATCGTCGCACCGCTCGTCCGGACGTTCTGGCACCAACGCGGAAAATTGATGCCGCTCTATCTTGATGCAGGTCTTTATATTTTCTTGCTGTCGATTCTCATCCTCGAGTTCTTGATGAACATTCCAGGTGTTGAACTCGGTGCTTCTGCCATCGCGGTATTTTATGCGTTCGCGCTCTTCTATACTCGTTACTTGTTCAGCTTACTTCGCTTCACGCTTCGTAAGGGCGTACCGTCGAGCTGACAACGATCCGCAAACAGTTTGGTTTGCGGTTTTTTTGTACAATTTACTAATTGACAATGAGAATCGTTATCACTTATACTTTAGTTGTAGCTCCCAAAGCTTGACGTAAACGTTCCCCAAACCAATACGTCACGTGGATTCCCCTCCACGACACTCTTTTTGAAAGCAATGCGACAACCCCCATTTGTTGCACCCAAATTTGCCATCCAAAAAAACGAGCGGCTCTCCGACGGAGCCGCTCGTTTTTTCATGCAAAGATATCTTGTTCGATTTGTTTCAATCCATAAAACACACCGTGTGCCTGCATCAGTTCATCATACGATCCGGTCTCGACGATGCGTCCGGACTCCATGACGATGATGTGATCGAAACGTTCGAGCCCAGTCAGACGATGGCTGACCATGACGAGCGTCGCTTCATCGGCTTGACGCAAAATCTCGGCGAATACGTCCGCCTCGGTCCGCGCATCGAGCGCCGATGTCGCTTCGTCAAGTATCCAGAGCAATCCATTCTTCAACAAGGCTCGGGCGATGGCAAGACGTTGCCGCTCGCCGCCCGATAAGTTCGCCCCTTTCTCAAGGACGGGCTCGTCGAGCGAGAAACCGAGGCGGACACTCGCGAGCGCCGCTTCCATCTCAGCGTCCGAGAAATTACCGGCGAGCTCCAAGTTCTCTCGCACCGTCCCGAAGAAGAAGTGGTTCTCTTGAAGGACGACGCTGGCTTCACGCCAGACCGATGCTTGGGTCACATCGTCCAACCGCTGTCCATTCAATCGGATCTCACCAGACTCAGGTCTGACAAAAGCGAGCAACAGTTGAAGTAGTGTCGATTTTCCTGAGCCGCTCGGTCCGACGATAACGGTCTTTGAACCGCCTCGTAACGTCACGTCGACGCCGCTCAGCACGTCACGGAACGTGTCCGGGTAGCGATAGCTCACGCGTTCGAACGATACGTCAGGTGCTGTCTCGAGCGCTACGTCGGTACGGGCCGACTCGGCAACGACAATCGCTTCACTCGGCTCGACCACTTCGAGCAGTCGATCGGCCGCTTGCTTGCTGTCGGCATAGTGACCTGGGAAGACTGCCATCGGTGTCGCGTTCTCAAACGCAGTGAGCGACATCATGATGAGCATGGCCAAGAAGAGGCCATTTAATTCCCCGTCGACGACAAGATAGGCCCCGATGGCCAAAACACCCCATGAGACGAGTAAGGACGCCGCCACGACGAGCGAGGAGTTGAAGAACTGGTTCGTCACATCTCGTTTTTGGGCATCGGCGTAGCGGTCGCTCTGTTCAAGCAGTTCGTTGCGCGTTTGACCAAGCCGATGGTGCAACAACAGGTCGCGATAGCCGTACATCATCTCCGTCATCCCACTCGACAGGTCTCCTCGCAAGGTACGGAGTTGCCGGTCATGCTTGGCACGGACACGGGCGAAGAAGGCCGGGATCAAAAAACCGGTCACGAAGACGCCGAACAAGATCCAAACGCTGACCCAGACCGAGAAGTATGTGACGAAGAAAATCGTGCTCAAGAAGACGAGTACCAAGATAATCGGCGGGTAGAACACCCGTAAAAAATAGTTCTGCAAGCTCTCGACGTCACCAACGACGCGAGCGAGCAAGTCCCCACTCCGATATTTGGCAAAGATGCTCGGGACGAGCGGCTCGAGTTGACGATAAAATCGGACCCGGAGTTCGCTCAAAATCGTGAACGTCGCCCGGTGCGAGGCGAGACGCTCCTGATAGCGAGCACTCGCCCGAATCACACCGAACAGTTTAATCAAAACGACGGGCACCATGAGCGCATACAGCGGCGGCACGAGCCCAGCCCGTGAGACGAGGTATCCGCTCGCCGCGAACAAAGCGACGGCTGCGATGCCAGCGACATAACCAAAGAAGATCGAGAGGATGATATCCTTTTTCTCTCGCATCATCCATTTCGTGATCGTCCAAAGGGAATTCATCCTCTCACCCCTTTCTGTAGCGTGAATAAGTCAGCGTATTGCGGAACGCTGAGCAGTTCGTCATGTGTGCCTTGGGCGACGAGACGCCCTTCGTCCATGAACCAAATCGCATCGGCTTGTTTGATCGTATGCAGACGATGCGCGACCGTGACGAGCGTTGACTCACGTGACAACTCATCGATTGAGCGCCGAACGATTTGTTCGGTCACTAAATCAAGTCCGGTCGTCGGTTCATCGAACAAGATGATGCCGGGACGTTTCAAGAAGGCCCGGGCCAAGGCGAGCCGCTGCCGTTCACCTCCGGATAAGCCGTAACCCCCTTCACCGAGTTCGGTATGAAGACCGTTCGGCAACTGAGCGATGACATCGTTCAGTCCGGCTGCCGTCGCCGCCTCGAGGATGCTCGCTTCGTCCGCCGCCTCACCGAGGGCGATATTATCGGCGACGGTGCCGGCGAACAAATACGGATTTTGTGAGATATAGCCAATCGTGTCATACCATGACGTATCGGTGTACGTCTCGAGCGGTTCACCGTCCACGAGGACACGTCCGCTGTCAGGTTTGACGAGCCCCGATAACACGTTCAAGACGGTTGTCTTCCCGGACCCGCTCGCCCCGACGAGCGCCATGTGGGAACCGGCAGGAATCATGCCGCTTAAAGGCTGGAGCGTGAAACGCCCCCCTTCATAGGCGAATGATGCTTCGTCGAGCTCGAGGTCGGGTGTCCGGCTCGTCAACGTCCGGTCGCCCCACTGCAGACGTTCATCCGGTGCGTCGAGCGCCTCGAAAATACGATCGGCCGCCCCCATGCTGCCGCGTCCGGTATGGAACGCACCGCCGAGGTCTTTAATGGCCAAATAGTATTCCGGAGCCAAGACGAGAATCAAAAAGCCGGAGAAGAACGTCAAGTTCTGCCAGACGACCATTTGCAGCGCCACTTCGAGCGCCACGACCCCTGTGCTGAGCATCGAGATGAACTCGAGCATGAGACCCGATAAGAACGCCGTCTTCAAGACGACCATCGTCGCGTCGCGGAAGTCGAGACTGCTCTTTTCAATCGCTTGCGCCTCACGCTCGGTCCGACCGTATAGTTTCAATGTCGTCAATCCTTGCAACACGTCCAAGAACTTTCCGGAGAACTGGTTCATCTTCTCCATCTGTTGTTCGGATTTTTTCTGCGTCGCAATCCCGATGATAATGAAAAAGATTGGGATGAACGGCGCCGTCACCATCATGATGACGCCCGAGATCCAATGTTGGCTGAAGACGACGACGAGAATGAGCAGCGGAATGATCGACGTTTGAATGACTTGCGGCCAATATTGGCTGAAGTAGGCGTCGACTTCATCGACCGCGTCCATGAAGACGCTGACTTTCTTTCCGGACTGGCCGGACAAAGATGTCTCGATCGGATTCGATGTATAACGGTCAAGCAACTGAAACCGGAGTGTCCGTTTCGCTTTCTCCGCTAGACTAGCTCCGATTCGTCCTGACATGTAGCCGAACAAAGCACGCGTGACGAGGGCGAGAATGAGCCAGCCGAGCGCCGGGATGATGCTTTCAAACGATGCATTTTTAAAAAAGACCTGGTCGACGATATCGACGATTAAATACGCCTGCGCCAAAATCGACAATCCGATCATCACCGCGGCGATGACGAGTCCGACGATATGGCGTTTTTCAGCTAAAGCGAGAGCTTGCAGTCGTTTCACTGCGTTCATCCTTTCTATACTATCCAAAACTTTTCTTTGTGAGGATTCTCACTAATTATAACTGATGCACACGACCATGGCGAACGCTTCGCTTAGCCAGACATGCAAAAGACGCCGCGTATATCACGTGGCGTCATACCGTCGTCTGTTCAAAGTATTCGGGATGGCCAATCATCAATTCACGCGCATCGAAGTGAAGCACCTCTTCTTTTCGTAAGCGCGATAAGATGTTCGACACGGTCTCCCGTGACGTACCGGATAAGCGTGAGATTTCAATCGTCGTGAACGGACACCGGACGCGAACCCCCTCTGCTTCCGGTTCCCCGAGGTCTTCAATCAAGTAATGGATCGTGTTGAGCACGCGTTCGGTCGCACTCGGAGTGATGATATCCTGCACCCGTCGTTCGTGCAAGTCGAGAATCCGATTCATCTGTCCGACGATATGGAGTAACATCGACGCGTTCCGAGAGACGAGTTGTTCGAATCGGTCCGTCGGCATATAGATGACCTCGATATCGGTCAACGCCTCCGCCGAATGTTGATAATACGGTTCCGTCATCAAGCCACGATACGGGAACAGTTGCTTCGGTTTCAAGTAGTCCGTATATTGATGGGTCGCCGTCTCGTTGTTGCGCTCGAGCTTCACGTAACCGCTGATTAAAAAGTAGACGCGCTCCCGAGGATCGCCTTCCATGAATAAGAGCTGTCCTTTCCGGTACGTTCGACAATAGACATGGGGCAACAGTGCCTCGAGCTCACGGGCGGTACATTTGGTGAATACATCGAGTTGCCGCAAGTCGTCTACGGTCCATTTCGGTTTCATGTTGAACCCTCCAATCTATCTTGCCTCTCCTTTTAGTATAGTTGGATTCAATTTGAAAACGCTTACAAAATCCAACGATTTTCTGACAAAAAAAAAAGAGGGGCTTTCACCCTCTTCGTCACAGCACGTTATTCAATCGAGCATCAACTCCATGATCGCATCTTGCAGGTCACGGTCGAGTTCAAGCGCGTGCAAATCGAACAGCCATGCCTCGAGCCGCGTCTTCGCTGCCGCCGATCGATACAACTTGTCTTTTAAATCATAAGAAATCTCGGCGCGGTCCAAGAAACGATACAAACGATCGAGCCGGTGATCGTTCGCCGTCAATTCGACCGGGAGAGACACCGTCATCTCTTCATCAATCGGACCGAGTTCGAGGCGCAGTGTCTGGGTCTCTCGATTGTATTCACCAGAACCGGTCACGCCTCGGAGGAGTAACGTGACGTTACGGTCAGACGGCAAGACGGTCCGGTCACCTGTAACGTGAATGTGGAGCTTCCGTTCCTCCCAATCAAGCGTGAACGTCGTCTCAGCGTAAGCACCCGTCTCATAGTCACGGTCCGACCCGTTGTCTTCATAGAGCGTGAACGTATTCGACGCGCCCGGGAAGACAAGAACTTCCAATTCGCCCGGGTTATCCGTATCGTTACGGCCCGAGTAATGCCGTGCCATCGGGATGATTGCCCCTGCTTTCGCGAACACTGCTTGTTCGTCAAGTCCCCGGAACACCCGAACCGACTTCTCTCCCGCATAGCGATGACCGGTAAAGAAATCGAACCAGTCACCTTTTGGTAACCAGACGTTCGTCGCTGCGACGTGGAGCTGTTTATTCATCGGCTCGACGATCGGAGAGATGATGAGTTCACTGCCGAAGTAGTATTCGTTCGGTACTTCATACGCCGCGTCCTCGTCCGGATGTTCATAATACATTGGTAAGATGAGCGGCAAGGCACCCGCGTGGTTCCGCCAGTTCATCGTATAGATGTACGGGATCAATTGATGGCGCAGACGCAAGAACGTCTTCATCGACCGCTCCGCCTCGAGACCGAAGCGCCACGGCTCTTTCCCGTTGAACGTACTGAACGTCGAGTGCAGGCGCATGATCGGACTGAACACACCGAACGCGACCCAACGTGCGGCGAGCTCATCGTCTTTTGAGCCTCGGTAATGGCCACCGATATCGTGACTCCACCAACCATAGCCGATATTGGAAGCGGTCGCCGTAAAGTACGGCTGGAACGCAAGCGACGCCCACGAAATCAACGTGTCTCCCGAGAAACCGACCGGATAGCGGTGACTGCCCGGGCCCGAATAACGGGAGAAGATGATTGGTCGATCGCCATCCCGGGCGATGTCGGCCGCATGATAGTGGTTCAGCATCCAGAGCGGGTCGAGCCCTTCCATTTTCGACGTCGAGCCTTGTTGCCAGTCGATCCACCAGAAATCGACGCCGTCGTCTTCATGCGGATGATGCATCTGCTCGAAATAGGCTTGAATGAAGCGTTTATCGGAAAAGTCGAACGGGATGCGGTCGCCTTGGGACGGATCGATGCCCATCGCCTCGGCCATCGCCACATATTGGTCTTCGAACGCACGCACGCCATCCGCCGGATGCAAGTTCAACGTGACGAGCAACCCTTCTTGCTTGAGCCACGTCAAGAATCCTTTCGGGTCCGGGAACAAGTTCTTATTCCATGAATAACCCGTCCATCCGCTCCCGTATTCTTCCGGGACGTCGGTGACGTGCCAATCCATGTCGATGACGCTGACCGAGAACGGGATGTCCTCTGTCTTAAACCGACGCATGAGTTCTTTATATTCCGTCTCGTCGTAGCGCCAATAGCGGCTCCACCAGTTGCCGAGCGCTTTTCGTGGCAACAGCGGCGTCGGGCCGGTCAATTGATAGAAGTCACGGAGTGCGCGCTTATACTCATGCCCATACCCGAAGTAGTACAAGTCATGGATATGTTTACGCCGCGGTTCGACGAAACGGTCCTCGGTCATGATGAACGAATCAGAGTCATCGATGACGGCATACCCTTGTTTCGAGGCGATGCCTTCACCGAGTTCGGTCGCCCCGTCGACATGGTCGAGCGTTCGCGCCGTCCCTTTCAACGTCCGCTCCGGTCCGTTAAACGTATAGCGGCTATAATACGTACTGAAGTTCCCTTTCACGTCGACGTAAAGCGTGTTCGGCGCGAACGGCCCTTTCGTGTAGTAGAGGTGGACGTGCTCCGTGATGATTTGCAATTCCGTCTCATTCTCAATCACGCGAAACTCTGGGACTGCGAACGCCCGGTTAAAGACGACTTGGGTCGGCCGGTCTTCGAACACCCCATCCTCGGCATACTCCATCCGAATCAGTTGGCTCGTCAGTACCGTGAAGCGATAGCAGCTCCCTTGGACGATTGCCCGATCATCTGCCTGCGGTTTCATTTGTTGCGTATAGACGTTCTCCTCTTCAAATAGACGCATAAGATCGAGCGTTGCCGCTCTTCGTCACTCCCCTTCTTAATTGTGCAAACGTTTACACTCAAAATGATAGCAATGTCTAAATCGACATACAACATTCCTTCCCCATGTCGGACCATAAAAAACGACGAGCAGCCAATTCAGGAAAAAAGCCACAGACGCTGATGTCTGTGGCGTTGAGCTTATTGTTGGAGCGTCGCGGCGAGTCGGACGCGCGTCCCGACCTCACCTCGGACCGCCGCAAGGGCTTGTTCGAGCGACGTGATGACGGCAACCCGGTCGTGTCCTGATTCGGCGAATTGAAGGGCGGCCCGAACTTTCGGCAACATGCTGCCCGGTGCGAACTGGCCTTCGGCGATAAACGTCTCGAGTTGTTCTTTCGTAGTCTCCTCGAGCGCCCGGGCCGACGGTGTCCCGAAATCGACGAACACGTGCTCGACGGCCGTCAAGATGAGGAGCATGTCGGCGTCGACGAGATCGGCGAGTTTCGCAGCGGCAAAATCTTTATCGATGACCGCCTCGACGCCGATATAGCCATCGGCTGTATCGATGACAGGAATCCCCCCGCCGCCAGAGGCGACGACGATGTGCTCATGGGCGACGAGGTCACGGATGACCGCGTGCTCAAGAATCGCCACTGGAAACGGGCTCGGGACCACGCGGCGATAGCCGCGACCGGCGTCTTCTTTGAACACATAACCGGTCGTCCGTTCAAGCTGCTGCGCTTCCGCCTCGTCATAGAAAGGACCAATCGGCTTCGTCGGGTGACTGAAGGCACTATCGTTCGGGTCGACGACCGACCGCGTGACGATCGGTGCGACCGAACGTTCCAAACCACGAGATCTCAGTGCTTTCGTGAGGGCGTTCTCGAACCAATAGCCAATCATCCCTTGTGTCATCGCCCCGCAAACGTCGAGCGGCAAGGCCGGCGTCGCCGGACTGTCCGACGCAGCCTGCTGCAACATCAAATTTCCGACTTGCGGCCCGTTGCCATGGGTGATGATGACCTCAATCCCTTCGGCGACAAGCGCGGCCAGTGATTCCGCCGTCGCCTCAACGGCTCGAATTTGAGCCTCGGCCGTCGCATCTTTACCTTGTTGAATCGCATTTCCACCTAGTGCGATGACTACTCGTTTATTCCGCATATTGGTTTCCCCCGATCAAAAGACTGAGATATTTCCTGAGACGATGCGCACGACGGCCAAGATGGCGAGCGCGGTCAAGACACCGGCCACGATCCACTCCGTCTTCGTCAACGTCTTGATGCCGTTCTCACGTTGCGCCTTGATGTAGAGCAACGTACCTGGTGCGTACAGTAACGTCGTCAAGAGCAGATAGTCGATTCCGGCCGCATAGATGAGCCAAATCCCGTAAATCGAGGCGACGGCTCCGATGATGAGGTCGCGGGTCCGACGTTCACCGGCATTGTAGCCGATGCCGTTCTTCGCGACTTTGACTTGATAGAAGGCCGAGAAGACGTACGGGATCAAGATGGCGCTCGAGGCGAGCGAGAACGCGAAATTATACGCCGCATCCGAGAACAGGAACGTGAAGAGGAACAGCTGGATCAACCCGTTCGTGAGCCAAAGCGCGTTGGCCGGCGCATTGTTTTTGTTCTCTTTCGTGAACCATTTCGGGAACACGCCGTCTTTCCCGGCTACGAATGGGATCTCAGCGGCGAGCAACGTCCAGCCGAGCCATGCTCCGAGAACTGATATGACGAGACCGCCATTGATGAGCATCGCGCCCCACGGTCCGACCGCTGACTCGAGCAAGTACGCCATCGCCGGTTGCGAGGCGTTCGCCACGTTCTCTGGATTCATGAGACCGAGCGACATGACCGAGATGAGCAGATAGATGATGAGCGTCCCGAGCAATCCGATGACCGTCGCTTTCCCGACGTCCGAGCGCTTGCGGGCCCGTCCAGATAAGACGACCGCCCCTTCGACCCCGATGAACACCCATAGTGTGACGAGCATCGTCGAGACGACCTGGTCTCTCACACTACCCCATGAGAAACCACCCTGTCCCCAGAAATCGAACGTGAAATTATCGAGGTTGAAGAAGAATAAGGTGATGGTGATGAAAGCAAAAATCGGTACGAGTTTGGCAATCGTCGTGATGATGTTGATCATCGACGCTTCGTGGATACCACGTAAAATCAACGAATGCACGAGCCATAGCATAATCGAGGCACCAATGATCGAAGCGATGTTTTGACCGCCTTCAAAGATTGGGAAGAAATAGCCGACCGAACTGAACAGAAGCGTCGCATAGGCGACGTTGCCGAGCCACGCGGATAGCCAGTAGCCCCACGCCGAGTTGAACCCGACAAACTGACCGAAGCCGGCACGGGCATAACTGTACACACCACCATCGAGATCCGGACGACGCATCGTCAAATTTTGAAAACTGAGTCCGAGGGCGATAATCCCGATTCCGGTGATGACCCACCCAATCAAAATCGCTCCCGCGTTCGCACCTTGGGCCAAGTCGGCCGCCAAGTTGAAGGCGCCGCCGCCGATCATTGAACCGACGACGAGTGCCGTCAGCGCCCCGAGCCCTAAACGTCGATCTTTCTTCTCTGGTTGCACGCCAGCCGTTCCACTTGAGTCATGCGCTATTTTCGTAGACATTGAACTCATCCCTTTCGTTTAGTACGGGCCGGAGGGGAGATCCCCTCCCATCCGTCAGCGTTCAAGCCATTCGTTCGTGTCGGTGAGCGTCGCGGCCATCACCGCTTTAATCGTATGCATCCGGTTCTCGGCTTCGTCAAAGACGAAGGAGTGACGGCTCCGGAACACTTCATCCGTGACTTCCATCTCGCTCAACCCGTACTCCGCATGGATCGCCCGGCCGACTTCGGTCTCCAAGTCGTGGAAGGCAGGCAGACAGTGGAGGAACATGACGTCCGGATTATTCGTCTTCGTGAGCATGTCCATGTTCACTTGATATGGGTGAAGCAGTTTGATGCGCTCGGCGAACTCGGCCTCTTCGCCCATCGACACCCAGACGTCCGTGTAGATGACGTCGGCGTCGGCGACCGCTTCGTCGATGCTTTCGGTCAACGTGATCTTCGCCCCTGTCTCGGCAGCGACCGAGCGGGCAAAATCGACGACTTCATCCGACGGCCAAAGCGATTTCGGCGCACAGATACGCATGTCCATCCCGACTTTGGCACCACCGATGAGGAGCGTGTTACCCATATTGTTGCGCCCGTCACCAACGTAGACGAAGCGGATGCCAGACAGCTCGCCTTTCTGTTCTTTGACGGTCAAGAAGTCGGCCAAGATTTGCGTTGGATGATACAAATCCGTCAACCCGTTCCATACCGGGACACCGGCGTCTTTGGCCAGCCCTTCGACCGTGTCATGGGCGAAGCCGCGGAATTGGATGCCGTCAAACATACGCCCGAGCACGATCGCCGTGTCGCGCACCGATTCTTTTTTGCCAAACTGGATATCCGATTTCCCGAGGTATTCCGGATGCATGCCTAGATCGATGGCCGCCACAGTGAACGCACAACGCGTCCGCGTCGAAGGTTTCTCAAACAACAGCGCCACATTCTTTCCTTCACAGATTCGATGCGGGACGCCTTGTTTCTTTTGACGTTTGAAGGCGGCCGATAAATCGATCAAATAGTTCAACTCATCCCCTGAAAAATCGTTCAATGATAGAAAATGACGGCCTTTCAAATCAAAGTTGTACGTTGTAGACATGCTCGTTTCCTCCTCGTTAAATGTCTTTGCGGATAATCGGACAGCTCATGCAGCGTGGGCCCCCACGGCCACGCGACAATTCACTCGACATGATCTCGATGACTTCGACGCCTTCTGAGCGAAGCAACTCGTTCGAGACGTAGTTACGGTCGTACGTGACGACGACGCCTGGAGCGATCGCGAGTGTGTTCGACCCATCGTTCCATTGTTCGCGGGCAGCGGCGATCGGGTCTCCGCCCCCACATGGGATCAAGACGATCTCATCGAGACCGAGTGCGGCTTTCAACACGTTCAACAGATCCGTATGCTGGGTGATGTGAAGTTCACCCTCGGCGTTCAACGACAGTTCAAAGATGTTCATCTTGCCTCCTGGCCCTTGGATGAACGGGTGAATCGTGAACTTGTCATGGTCGACCATCGTGAAGACCGTATCGAGGTGCATGAACGCGCGCGACTTCGGAATCTCGATGGCGATGACTTTCTTGAACGTGCCGCCGTTTTTCAACAAGTTGAGAGCGACCCGTTCAATCCCTTGGGCCGTCGTCCGCTCGGAAATCCCGATGGCGACGACTTCTTTCGAGAGAACGAGTTCATCTCCACCTTCCATCGCGAAGCGGTAGTCGCGGTCCGACCAGATCGGGATGTCGTGTTTCGCGAATCGCGGATGATAGCGCATAATATATTGCGTGAACAACGATTCGCGGCGGCGAGCCGGCTCTTTCATCCGGTTGATGGATAGCCCGTTCCCGATGGCTGCCGATGGGTCACGAGTGAAATATAAGTTCGGCATCGGGTCGAGATAGAACGGGTATGTGTCCTCAATCATCTCGTGCAAGTGGCGCCGTTTCTCTGGCTTAATCTCAGACTTGCGAATGCCGGCCATAACGGTTTCAATCAATTTTTCGTTGTCGTAGGCGAGCAAATATTCTTTAAGTGTCTCGTACGAGCCGTTGATATTCGATTTTGACTCCGCCAAGATATCGGCGACGAATCGTTCGCGCACCCCTGGCAGTGATAACGTTTCGGCCATCAAATTTTCTAGATAGAGTACTTCGACGCCACGATTTTGGAGCACGCTCGCAAAGTAGTCATGTTCTTTTTGAATGACCGGAAGATGAGGAATGTCGTCGAACAAGAGTCGTTCCAAATATTCTGGGGTCAAATTTTCGAGTTCACGCCCTGGTCGTTTCAATAGTACCGTCCTAAGTTCACCAATTTCTGAATACACGTGGATCGGATGTTTCAGCGTTGTATCCCGTGCGGTTTGTTGATCCGTCATCGATATCATCTCGCTTCCTCCTTGTGATTCGGGTGTGTTTCTACCCTTACATTATCAACTTACCCAATTCCGAGTTGGGCAAGTCCGACGTTTGGACTGTGGTGGATTCCACACTAAAGTGCATAGATGATGACGTGGCATGAATGAACAACCACTCGAGAAACGGTGCGTCCCCTCAAATCGGAGGAGAGAGACGTATACACACTGCATAGATTGTGAAAAAAATTCATAACATTTTTTTGATTTTGTTTGAGCCCGACTAAAGTCGTGACATAATATAGACAAATGATGTGAAAAGGAAGTGAGTCGATGGCAATCGAACGTACAGAACGCGCCCGTCATGAAGCCCAAGTGACAGCGCTCATCCAAAAAGGGGACCCGGTCGATTTCCGCGACGTGTTTCTCACACTCCATCCGGGCGAACAAGCCGACCTCTTCATTGAGCTCGAGCAACCGGGTCGCCAGTTCGTCTACGATGCCTTGTCCCCGGAAGCGTTCACCGACCTATTTGAAAAGCTCGAACTCGATGAACAAGAACAGTTCATCCAAGAGATGCCACGTCCGTTCGCCGTACGCGTGTTGAACGACATGTTCTCGGATAACGCCGCCGACTTGATGACCGAGCTCCCGGACGATTTCATGAACGAACTGTTCGAGTTGATGGACGAGACCGAGGCGACCGAAGTCAAAGACTTAATGCGCTATCCGGATGATACGGCCGGCGCCATCATGACGACCGAGTTTATCGTGTTGAAAGCGGACAAGACCGTCGGTGCGACGCTCGAAGACTTGCGCGAACTTGGACCGGAAGCCGAGACGATCTATTACCTGTATGTCATCGACACCGATCGCCGGCTCGTCGGCGTCGTCTCGCTACGCGATTTGATCGTCTCCCCGCTCGATGTGCAAATTGCGGATATCATGGGCCGACGCGTCGTATCGGCCCACGTCCTCGCCGACCAAGAGGACTTGGCGCGGACCGTTCAAAAATATGATCTATTGGCCTTGCCTGTCATCGACAGCGAGGACCACTTGCTCGGAATTATCACGGTCGACGATGTCATGGATGTCATCGAACGGGAGACGACCGAGGACTTTGAGGAGCTGTCAGCGACAAAAGGATCGTCCGACATCAATATGGGACCGGTCGAAGCAGCGATAAAACGGGCCCCTTGGATTATCAGCCTCATGTTTCTCGGGATGATCACCGCGTCGACGATTGGTGGCTTCGAGGATACACTCGAAGCGATCGTCCTGCTCGCTGTCTTCATGCCGCTCGTCATGGGTTCGGCCGGGAACGCCGCCACCCAATCGCTCGTCGTCGCCGTCCGTTCAATCGCACTCGGGACGATCAATCGAAAGAACGTGTTGAAGATGATTCGCCGTGAGTTCGGGACGGGCGTCTTGCTCGGTCTCGCCTGCATGGTCGTCATCTTTGGGGTCATCACCGTTTTGTACGACAGTGCCTTAATCGGGATGATCGTCGGTCTGTCGATCTTTGCGTCACTCAGCGTGGCGACCATCGTCGGGACGCTCGTGCCGCTCCTCATCAATCGATTGAAACTTGATCCGGCCGTGGCGTCGGGCCCCTTCATCACGACGGTCGTCGACAACCTCGGCTTGATCATTTATTTCACGGTCGCGACTTCGTTGCTACGCTTTTTCTGACACCTGACATCTCAGGTGTCTTTTTTGTCGTGATGTTTATTACAGTTCTTTTACAAAAGAGAAAATGGGAAATAATCATGATTTAGGACGGGTATTCATGAAAAGTACTTATAAATAAGAAGAGATTGAGGGAGGGATATTCGTTGACCATTCAACAAGTTGTTTACATATTGATCACAGGGGCTCTCTTCATGGGTCTCGTCGCATACGTGTCATACCGCATGACGAAAGGAAAAGTCGAGAGTGCCGACGATTATTTCTTGGCTGGACGTGGTCTCACCGGTCTATTCATCGCCGGATCGCTTTTATTGACCAACTTGTCGGCCGAGCAATTGATCGGCTTGAACGGCCAATCGTTTGCCGGCAATATGTCCGCTATGGCATGGGAAGTCACGGCCGGCATCGCCGCCATCATCATGGCCCTCTTCTTACTTCCACGTTTTCTCGGCATCGGAATTTCAACGATTCCCGAGTTTTTGAGCCAGCGGTATGACGAGGACGTCCGCCGCTTGACGGTCCTGTTGTTTTTGTTCGGCTATATGTGCGTCACGATTCCATCGATGCTCTACTCAGGCGGCTTGGCCGTCCTGCAACTGTTTGACGTACCAGCCCTGCTCGGGATCAGCTTCGAGCAATCACTCTGGATGGTCATTTGGTTCATCGGGATTATCGGTGCCGTGTATGCCATTTTCGGAGGACTCCGTGCCGTTGCCGTTTCTGACACGTTGAACGGAATCGGCTTGATTATCATCGGATTCCTCGTCCCGACGCTTGGCTTTATCGCGCTCGGTGACGGCAATCTTGTTGATGGGATGAAGACGATCGCAACCGAGAATCCGGAGAAACTAAACGCGATCGGTTCAGAGAACGATTCCGTTCCGTTCTTGTCCATCTTCACGGGGATGATTTTTGCGAACTTATTTTATTGGGCACTCAACCAATATGTCATTCAACGGGCACTCGGGGCGAAGAACTTGGCCGAAGGTCAAAAAGGAGTGCTTTTCACCGGCTATTTGAAGTTGCTCGTCCCAATCTTCATGTTGCTCCCGGGGATTATCGCATTCCATTTGTATGGCACGAACGTCGACAAGGCCGACCTCGCTTATCCGAGCTTGATTGCCGACTTGTTGCCGATGTGGCTCATGGGCTTTTTCCTCGCCGTCTTGCTCGGTGCCGTGTTCAGCTCGTTCAACTCGCTGTTGAATAGTATCGCTACGCTATTCGTGCTCGATATTTACAAGCCGAAGTTCAAACCGGACGCATCAGACAAAGACTTGATTCGGGTCAGCAAATGGTTCGGGACGTTCGTCGCGCTCGTCTCGTTCTTCGTCGCTCCAAACTTGATGTATGCACCGGACGGCCTTTGGGACTTGATTCGCCGTTTCACCGGCTTCTTCAACATCCCGATTCTCGTCATCGTCTTAATCGGGATGCTCGTGAAGCGGGTGCCGCCGATCGCCGCGAAACTCGTCATCGGCTTCCACGTCGTCACGTATTACTTCCTCGTTTGGGGAACGGAGCAGTGGTTCGGCTTCGACCTCGGCATTAACTTCATTCACATTTACGGGATTTTGTTCGTCCTCGAGACGGCCATCATGCTCGTGTTCGCGAAAGTTCGTCCGATGCAACACATCAATCCGATTCGCATCGACCTCGGTCGCGTCAAACCTTGGCGCCATGCCATCTCGACGTCAATCATCCTGATTGCTTCGATGGTGTTCGTCTACTTCGTCTTCTCACCAATCGGTCTCGCCTATGCGGACGGGATCGTGTCGAGCTGGTTCTGGCCAGCGACACTCGCTTTGGTCGCGACGACGAGCGGGCTCGTCTGGACATCGTATCGCTACTGGTTGCCGCGTTATGAGGCATACTTGAACAATCTCGATACGACAGACACCGAGCGTGAAGAAGAAGCAATCGGTGAATGAACAGCGTCTCCTTTGCCAGTGGCAGAGGAGACATTTTTTTGCCTGGTTAGGGATTGATCGGCCTTGTGCTATGCTAAAAACACTAGACAATCCTCCGGAGGTGCCCGATGAACAAGCTTTTGGACGACCACTTTACTGACCTTCCCATCAAACCTGATTTTTCTGGGTCGGCGCTCGTCATGCGACAAGACGACATCCTGTTCGAACTTCAGCAAGGCTACGCGAATCGGGCCGAACAAATCGAAAATCAAACGTCGACCCGCTTCGGCATCGCTTCAGGCTGTAAGCTGTTCACAGCGATTGCCATCTGCCAGCTCGTCGAACAAGGAAAATTGGCGTTTACGTCGACACTCCGCGAGAGTTTGGACATCGACTTCCCCCGATTTGACCCAGCCGTGACAGTTAAACAGTTGCTCACCCACACGTCCGGCATCCCCGACTATTTCGACGAGTCTGTCATGGACGATTTCGAGGAATTGTGGCGACAGCGTCCAATGTATCACATCAGGCAGCTACGTGACTTTCTCCCGATGTTCCAGCACGAACCGATGCGACAAGAACGGGGCGTGTTCCAATACAATAATGCCGGGTATATCCTGCTCGGCCTCATCATCGAACAAGCGAGCGGGTTGACGTTCTCGGACTATATCGAACGATTCGTGTTCAAACCGGCCGACATGACCGATTCGGGGTACTTCTCCCTCGATGCCTTACCGGCGCACACGGCGCTCGGGTATATCGACAATGCGGACGGCTCGTGGCGGACGAACCACTATTCGATTCCCGTCAAAGGCGGCGCGGACGGCGGCGCGTTCGTGACGGCACAAGATATGGCCAAACTTTGGAACGCCCTGCTCGCTCATCGCCTGCTCGGGGAGGAGATGACGTCACGGTTGCTCACGCCTCACGTGCCAGTGAACGAAACAGGCGCACATTATGGATATGGTCTGTGGATTCAATTGGATGCGAAGCGACACGTCTTCAAATATCATGTCATGGGTTATGACCCCGGCGTCAGTTTTCATTCTGCTTACTATCCGGACACAGACATCGTCTCGGTCGTCTGTTCGAACGAGTCAGATGGTGCGTTCGACCTCATGAAAGCCATTGAAATGAAAGTAGGTGAAGGTTGATGGTCATTCGTCCTTATGAAGAAGCCGATTTTGAACAGATTCAAGCATTGAATGAAGCGGAAGGTTGGAGTCAACTCGTCCGACAACATGACTTGACGAAACAGGCGTGGCGGCAATCGAACGTTGCCTATGTCGTCGAGTCAGAAGGACTGGTGATTGCCTACTTGCGTGGGTTGACCGACACAACCGTGAGCCTGTACGTGTGCGAACTGCTCATCGCGGCCTCGCACCGTCGCCTCGGGATTGGCGAGCAGTTGTTGTCACACGTCCATGCGCTCTACCCCGAAACGCGTCTCGAGATGCTCGCGAGTGCTTCATCCCACACGTATTACGAAAAACTGAACTTCCGTCCGTTTTACGGGTACCGGAAGACGATTCACGAATAGGAGGAACTGTCATGAAACTAGCCATCGTGACCGGTGCATCGCGCGGCCTCGGCCGTGCCATCGCCGAGGAACTATTGAAGCGTGATTATGAGGTCGTCAATTTTTCACGGACGCAGGCGACCGATGCCTCGTTCCGTCACGTCAAGGTCGACTTAGCTGATCCGACAAGCACACTGGCCGCGATTGGACAGATGAAGCCGCTCATCGAGACGGCGACGTCCTTGCTCGTCGTCCAAAATGCGGCGTTGATTGAACCGATTCACCGGGCCGGTCAATTGGATGCTACGCAGCTTATCGCTCACGTCCAAGCCAACTTGCTCGCCCCGATGCTCTTGACGAACGCGGTGCTCGCATACGACTTGCCCGTCTCGCTCATCCATGTGACCTCTGGGGCCGCCAAGCGCCCCATCTCGGGCTGGAGTGCCTATTGTGCGACGAAAGCCGGGCTCGATCATTTCACCGAGACGGTCGCCCTTGAATTGACCGATACGGACGACAAAGTCGCCTTGTTCAATCCAGGCGTCATGGACACCGCGATGCAGGAAAGCATTCGGGCCTCGTCAGAAGACGCGTTCCGTGACGTTGAACAGTTCCGCTCCTATGTGACGGAAGGACGATTGCGCACCCCTGAGACGGTCGCCCGCATCTTGGCGAAACACTTGCTAGACGAGCCGTTCGAGAATGGCAAGACGTATTCGGTGTATGACCTAGACTGATTTTTCACCTGGTATAAAATTCAGCCACCCTTTTTAGGCTCAACCGCCTACACTAGAGACAGATGAAAAGAGAAAGGGTGGCTAAGTCATGAAGACGATTGCAGGAGGATTATTATTTTTCGGCTTGTTCAGTCTCGGATTGTCGTTCACGATGATTGGGGACACGGCGATTGTCGGAGCGATGGTGAGCGGTGTCGCCATCTTATGTAGCGTCGGGCTTTGGTTCGGAGCGACAGAAGTAACGCGCATCCGTGTTGCTCTCCTCGACAGCAAAAAAACGTCTTTCCCCGAATAAGGGAAAGACGTTTTTGGATTCATTGATTGTCTTCTTCTTCGTAATCATCATCAGCATATTCCTCGAAATCATACTCTTCGAAGTCCGCTTCATCGATAAAGATGTCGCGGTCATTGACGACGTGAATCGGACCGTTGGCCACATCGATTCGAATCGTCCATGCCCATGGAATGCGCAATCGGCTATAAACGCCTGTCCAGAATTCCATCGATTCTTGCTCGTATCGTTCGAACTCTGCCAGCAACTCTTTAAAGGTTACCCCTGACAACTGAAAGTTTGAGTCTTGGATTCGCTCGAGCGCATTATGTGTCGCCTCGAGTTCCGCCGCACGTACCATCTCTTCGGCCGTTGCCATCTCAAGAATGGTACCATCCGGTGGCAGAATGTCGTATACGTTAAACAATTCGCCTTCTTCTACTTCTTCATCAAACTCATAGTCGTCGTGCCGCATGCTTCATTCCTCCTCACTCTAGTTGAATCTCTTTCATTGTACCATTCCACTCCCTGTTAGAACGAAACATTCGTGTATATATTTTGGCAGGTAGGGAATCATAACAAAGGAATAGAATACGTATCAGCGAAAGGGGCCAATTGACCATGAACGAATCATTTCAAGCACTCGTCCTCGACAAGACGGATGACCATCTTCACGCCAAGGTGACGGACGTCAAACTCGACGCGCTTCCAAAAGAAGAAGACGGTAACGTCCTCGTCGAGGTTCATTATTCCGCACTCAATTATAAGGACGCCCTCGGTCTTACCGAACCCGGAAAAATTATTAACCAATACCCGTTCATCCCTGGATGTGAATTTGTCGGCAAAGTCGTCGAGTCCGATCATCTCGACTTCAAAGCCGGCGATGAAGTCATCGCCACCGGTTTCGGGATCGGCGAACGACATTTCGGCGGATTCAGTCAATTTGCACAAGTTCCCGGAAACTGGCTTGTAAAACTGCCTAAAGGTATGGACATGCGTGATGCCATCACGATCGGGACACCTGGATTGACAGCTATGCTTTCTATCGATGCGCTTGAGTCCGCTGGCGTTCGACCGGGGGAAGAAGTGCTAGTTACAGGTGCAACTGGAGGCGTAGGCAGTTTTTCGATTATCTTACTTCATAAACTTGGCTATCACGTCATCGCATCCACAGGAAAAACAGACTCCCCTTACTTGCAAGCACTTGGCGTTGACACCGTCATCGATCGACACGAGCTTGAGGGAGCGGTTCGTCCGTTAGCTCGACAGCGGTTTGACGCGGCAATCGATTCGATTGGCGGGGCCACTCTTGCGAATATTTTGAGTCAAACGCGTTATGAAGGTGCCGTTGCAGCTTGCGGACTTGTCGGCGGTTCCGACCTTCCAACAACTGTTTATCCGTTTATTTTGCGCGGAGTCAAATTAATCGGCATCGACTCGGTCATGCAACCCATCGTACGTCGTCTGAAGGCGTGGGAACGACTGGATGAGCTGCTTGATTCTAACGTGCTCAACCATATGATTCATGAGATTCCGTTGCATGACGTCCCTCGCCACGCTGAGGCGATGATGCGCGGCGAACTGAGCGGCCGGACCGTCGTTCGGATCCATGACTAACAAACAGGGCTGAATCCATCGATTCAGCCCTGTCTCTGTATTCTCCATGGTGGTGGAATTATAACGTGAATCCGGCTGGTGCGTCTTTGACGACGACAATCACCTTGCCTTGGTCTAATTTTTTCTCGAGTTGATCCGCTTCGGTCGATGAGAAGCCGAGCTGTTCGAATTGGGCTCGAAGCTCGTCCCCTTTTTTACGGAACACATTTTTCGCGGCTGTCCCTAAGCCGACGTCTGATGCCGATACCGTATTCGCGTCGGCGTTATCGGCCACACGGTCGGTCCGGTCATCGTCATGGGTGACGACATAAATGTGCTTGTCTTCAATCCCTTTCGCTTTCATCGATTGAATGGCGGTCACAACTTCTTCATCATTTGTAAACTCTTTGTACAAAACTGACATGTCTGTTCTCCTCCTTCGATAGCGTTACATTAAGAGTTATTACCCTCTTCTGCAAAATTTACACAGTGAACTACTCACCACTTGCTTGCTTCGCAACCTTAAGTGGGAGCTTCTTGGGAAGACCGTGCTTTGAACAGCCACGGTTATGGGCCAAGCTCGTCGGGCAGTCCCTGCCCTAAAGACATGATATCCTCAGCGAGGCGCAACAGGTTGAGGCTCGCGTTGACGTCGCGGTCGTGGTGCGCGCCGCACGCGGCACACGTCCACTCCCGGGTTTGTAAGTCCTTCCTGCCGCCGTTCTCGCCGCAGCTCGAGCAGACCTGGGTCGAGGCGAACCACGGGTCGGCCTTGATCAGCGTCCGCCCGTGGAACTTACATTTATATTCGAGTTGTCGGACGAACTCGCCCCATCCGGCGTCCCCGATCGACTTCGCCAGGCGGCGGTCCTGCATCATCTCCCTCGTTCGGAGCGTCTCGACCACGACGACTTGGTTCTCGTCGACGATGCGTCGCGACAGCTTGTGGAGGAAGTCATGGCGTCGGTTCCGTACCTGTTCATGCTTTTTGGCCAACAGGAGCCGGGCCTTCTCGCGGTTCCGGCTGCCGGGCTTCTTGCGGGCGAGCGCGCGTTGCGCCCGTTTGAGCCGCGCCTCGGCCTGTCGCAGGTTGCGCGGGTTCGCGATTTTCTCCGTGACGAGCGCATCGTTCGTCATGGTGGCGAAGTGAACGAGCCCGAGGTCAATCCCGATGTTGTGCTCGGCCGGGACCCACGGCTCGTCAGCCTGCTCGACGAGGAGCGACACGAAGAACGTGCCCGTCCTCGTCATCGACACGGTCGCCGACCGGATCTCCCCGTCGAAGCCGCGATGCTGTGTGAACCGGATGAACCCGACCTTCGGGAGCCGGACGCGGTCTCCCTCGATGCGGACCGTGCCGTGCTGGTTGTTCGTCGTGTAGGACGCGCGCGCCTTCCGTCTCGACTTGAACACCGGGAAGCCGGCCGTCCCGGCGAAGAACTTCGCGAACGCCGCGTCGAGGTGCAGCTTCGCGTTGGCGAGCGCGAGGCTGTCCGCCTCGCACAGGAACGGGAACAGCGGCTTGTAGGAGGCCGGCGTCGGCGGTTTCCGCTGCGGCCCGCCGCTCGCCTTCGCCTCCTCGCGGATGGCGATGCGGTCCTCGAGCAGCTTGTTGTAGATGAAGCGGGCGCAGCCAATCGTCTTGACCAGGAACTCGGCTTGCGCCACGGTCGGATGGAGCCGGTATTTGTAGCCCTTCAGCATGTCCGTTCCTCCTTCACACCCGGTATCAGGATGATGCTCGTCTCATTCCGATACCCACGGAGGGGACGAGGAAATCTGACGGAATCGCGAACTTTTGTTCGTTATATTTGTCACAGGGACATTCGAAGGGTTCGCAAGCAGGCGATTCATCACCCACTTTCGCCCGGCCATGCCCCGAGACGCTTAGAGGTGGGCGAATTCTCGCTTAATTATGTAAAAAAACGATGACAATTGTCATCGTTTCGTTAAACGGCCGGTTCTTGGCCTTTTAATTTTTTTAATTCATCGAGCAAAATGTCCGATTCGTTGAATGGAATCGACTCTTGTCCGACTCGTTCGACATGGTCATGACCTTTTCCGACGACGACGATCCGTTTCCCGACGAGCGCTTGTTGCGCTGCATGGCGCAAAGCATCTCGCCGTTCCTCGAACGTCACGTAATGCGTGTTCGAATCAACACCTTCGAGCAATCCATCGATGATGTGCCTCGGGTCTTCCGTCCGCACGTCATGTACCGTCACGATTAAATCGTCTGAATAGCGGCTCGCGATTCGACCCATCTCTGCCCGCTTCGTCGGATCTCGGTCTCCGGCCGCGCTCAAGACGACCACGAGCTCTCGCTCACCTTGCTGAAGCGTCGACAAACATTTTTCGAGTCCGTCCGGCGTATGGGCATAGTCGATATAAATCTCGCCATCTTCCGTATCAAGTCGCTCGAGACGACCTTTTGGAAGCGTGAGTCCTGGCACGTTGGCGATGATGGAGCGCAACATCAGTTCCGACGTCGAGACGAGACCGATGGCCGCAGCCAGGTTGGCGGCGTTGAATGCGCCCATGAAGCGGACCGGCGCCTCAATCGTCAGTGCGTTCATTTTGACGACTACCGTTTGGTCATGCCAAATGACTTGGATATCGGCCGGTACGTCCGCATGCGTGCTATACATGATACGTCGACGGGTCGGGGCAAAGGCGGCCATCGTTTTACTGGCCGGGTCTTCGGCGTTCAAAATAATGGCGTCCCCGTCTGTCGTTTCGACTTGTTCGAATAATCGGGCTTTGGCCCGGGCGTACTCGTCCATTGAGCGATGGTAATCCAAGTGGTCATGCGTCAAGTTCGTGAACGCCGCCGCGTGAAATCGGACGCCTTCGACACGTCCTTCCATCATTGCATGCGAGGAGACTTCGACGACACAGTCGGTCACGCCGGCATCCGCCATCTCGGCCAAAATACGATGTAAGACGACGGCTTCCGGCGTCGTATTTGGTGTTTTTAATGTTTGATCTTTATAACGTGCTCCAATCGTACTGACAATCCCGACCGGCCGTCCGGACAGACGAAATAGATCATATGTCAATGTCGCGGTCGTCGTTTTGCCATTCGTACCGGTGACACCGTAAATACGCATCCGATGTGAGGGGTGGTCATAAAAGGCACTGGCCACCACGCCGGCTGTCCGCTTCGTGTCCGCGACGACAAGGTTCGGCACCTCAAGATCAAGCGGGTATTCCGAGATGACAGCAACCGCTCCTTTGGAGACGGCGTCCTCAGCGAATTCATGTCCGTCCACCGTATAACCGCGGATACAGATAAATAAATTCCCTGGACTGACCTTTCTGGAATCTGTCTCAATTCCGGTCACCCATGGATCGCGTTCGATGTCATCCATCTCATTTTCTAGAATGGCGGATAAACGTTTCGTCCTCATGCTGTGTACTTCCTTTCTCATGGGTGTCGCTAGGTTCGCAAACCTTATCGTCATGGTACTAGATATTAGGCTGTAATGGAGATGACAAATATATTACTTCCCTTTTTACGTGCAATGCAATCGCCCAACCAAAAAATTCCTAGTCCAGGACGGGACTAGGAATGTGTTTCGCTGTCGGTGAACCGAAGTCCTTGCTCATGAAGCGCGGTTTCCAAGATTCGCAGCACACTTGGCCCGACCCCATGTAAGGCCGCAATCTCTTGCTTCGTATACGTGGCCAACTGTTCGAGCGTATCGATATAGGCGGCCTTGAGCGCCCGTTCGGCCGGCGCCGAACATTTCGGAAGTGGTGTCATCCAATTCCCTCCTCTCGTCCTGAATCTCGTTCGATCGTCGGGAGACAGGCGAGGACACGTTCCATACAAAATGTCCGACGGGCCTTCTTGCGTATATCCCACGCGACAAGTCGATCGCCTTGCAGCTTCATCAGTTTGACGCGTCGCTTTGAAATGACCCCGTTCCGATCGATATACACCATTTCCACGACTTGTCCGTTCCGCATCCAACGCATGACCTCTTGCCTCATCTGATCTCCCTCCTTTGTTACCTTTATTATATCGAACATTTGTTCGTAATTCCAGTCTAGAGGTGTGCGTTCGAGCGATTTGCCGTATGCTAGAAGAAATGAATCTTTTGCGAAAGGGGTACGCCCGTTATGACATATGTCATGTTGGCCGTTTTGGCCATCGTCCTATTCATCTCCATGATTTATGCCGCCAAAGCCTTGCCAAATTTGCGAAATGTCTTATTCAACCGCGGCAGCCTGTTCGGCCAAGACACCGAGACCGTCACGTGTCCGAACTGTAAGAAAACGTTCAAACGGTCCGGTGGGAACACCCAGACATGCCCTCACTGTTATACGTCGTTTTAACTACAAAACAGCCAACATTCCGCTCATCAGCGGAACATTGGCTGTTTTTGAATGTGCTCGAATCGGAAAGTAACCGTTTACGTTCACCCTATAAGTGAAATAAGAAGGTTACGTCATTTGCCCGCAACCCAACCACGAGAGAGTCTCATTCTGAAGGAGTCCACCATGTCATTCATATCCGATCACGATTTATACGCACGCATGTTAAACCGCGACACTTCTGCGCTCGAACTGCTGTACGACCGTTATGAGCGCATCCTATATTCACTCGCCCTCCGCTTGACGATGCGAGCCGACTTGGCCGAGGCCGTCCTCTCCGAAGTGTTCACCGAGCTTTGGAAACGTCGTCTGCCGCTCGATTTGACGACCCATCGGCTGAAAACTCATTTGTTCGAACGTGTGGAGACCGCAGCGCTACGTCTAGTCGCGAGCGCTTAAACCCGTCTGCTCTACCGCTCGATGCAACACTTCTAGAATCCCATCCGCATACATGCCCTCGGTGACACGACCATGTTCTCGTTTGGCTTCTTCCGTCCCGTTGCCAAGTACATAGCCGTTGCCGACATACCCCAACATTCCTAAATCGTTCCCACTATCACCGAACGCGTAGACGTGCTCGGTTTGAAACGTATATCGGTCGCACACGTAGTCGACTGCAGCGACTTTCCCCGCCCCTCGTGGAATGAAATCAATATCGTAGGCGCCGTCTGGGTCTCCGGCGAGCGGATTGCAACGACTGACGTTGACGGCGATCTCGAAGTCATCGGCACTCGAACGAATGTGCTCGAGCTCCTGTGCGCTCTCGCCGAAGTAATAATAATTGTGCATCCAGCCGCTTGTGCCAAGATTCGTCTGTGGTTCAATCGTGAGTGTCCGCCCTAGCCTGTCGACGACTTGGGTAACGCGGTCTGAAAAATCATCGGGAAACCGTGACGAATAACCGGGATCGAGCTCCAGTTGCCCGGACGCCGTCACTTGATACAGCTCTGTCCCGAGACTCGCCGCGATTCGATGTGGGAAGTAACGCATCTCGGCCCGCTTCACTTTCTCCATAATCGTCTCGAGCGAACTCCCCGTCACCCACATCGTCGATAAGCGATGCGAGTACATATCGAGAAAATCTTCGAGTTGGCGCAATCGTATTAACTGGTCAACAGAGCAAGCATGCGGGAAGTACGTCTCGTCGAAATCAAAACAGATGAGCGTCCGTCCTTCCTTTGTAAATCGTTTCATCGTCATCCTCCTTGTGTCGCCATACCCCTTCTCGTATAGTAAAAGGAGAAAGGACGTGCAACATGAAAAATCGTTTAAGCCGCTACTACTGTCAGTATAGCGGAATCGTGATCGGGTTCGGACTTGTCTTCGCCTTTTTGTTCGGCATACGGACATATTCATTTTGGCAACAATGGCTCCCGAACGGATTTGCGCTTCTCATCACATTCCTCACAGCAATGCTGTTTAGTTACGTGACGTATCGACTGCTCAGTGCCTTGAATTTGAAACTCTTTCACCGCCTCGGCGACGCGACATCGACATGCTCCCGTTAAACACGGGACTACATAACGACCGTTCACAAAATAGTCACCTCAAATAGGCATCCATTTCACGGTTTCATCCGTTAGATCAATACAAGGGATTCCCTTATGGATAAAGGAGACAGCCATGACTGATATTGAATTGTACGAGCGCGTCAGGCAAAAAGACAAACAAGCGCTCGAGGCACTTTATGATCGCTACGAACGAATCCTGTATGCCTTTGTCATGCAGTTGACGAAAGACCGCGACCTCGCCGAAGAAGCGATGCAGGAAGTATTCATCAAGCTGTGGCGCGGCGGCGGCGTATATGATGACTCAAAAGGAAAATTCAAATCGTGGCTGTTCACGATGAGCCGTCACGTCACGATCGACTTGATTCGCAAACGAAAACCCGACCTGCAACTAGACGAGTCTTACGCTGAAGCCATCCCGTCCCCGGCCCCGTCCGTCGAGACCGAGGTCGAATGGCAAGAAGAGCGAACGCAAATCGAGACGGCGATGGCCGAGCTTCCGGTCGAGCAACAACAAGTCGTCCGTCTCATGTATTTCCAAGGGCTCAGCCAACAAAAGATCGCCGATGCGTGTGGCATCCCGCTCGGCACCGTAAAAGGAAGGATTCGATTAGCGTTGAAACAGTTACGAAGGCATCTATCCCATGATTTGATCGATAAGGAGGTGGAACGATGAACGCTTGTGACCAATTGATTGATTATTTCAACCAGCATTTGACGGAAGACGAACGCATCCGGTTTGAAGCGCATCTCGCGACATGTCAAACGTGTCAAGAAGAGCTCGAACAACTCGAGGCCCTCGTCGGCGGCGTCGCGTTCCTCTCTGAACCGGCTGAACCACCGAGCGGGATGAAGGCACGCATCCTCGACAACGTGTTCGCAGAAGACGATACGGAGACAGCGTCGAAACCAGACGAACCGACCCCGATCACACCGTTCACTGCCACGAAGAAGAACCAGAAGACGCCATGGGGAGCGCTCGCTCTCGCAGCCGCACTCATGCTCTCCTTGATTGGGAACGGCTACCTGCTATTGAACCAAGATGACCCGAGCGGCATCGCCTTGACCGAGACGGTACCGCTCGAAGGCGATTCGGAAGGCGTGGCTTATCTGGCCGAACAGGACGGTGAGCGTCAGCTCATCGTCCAAACGAACGGACTCGATGCGCTCGAAGCGAACGAGGTATATCAAGTTTGGCTCATAAAAGACGACTCCCCGATTCCGACCGGGGCGTTCGTGACGGACGACAAAGGGAACGGGACCGTCATCTATACGCTCGATTCGACCGAATCAGAGATGGACTGGGATACCGTTGCTGTCACGAAAGAACCCGAACGGGGCAACACGGCACCCGAGGGCGACATCGTCCTCATTGCCAGCCTATAAGCAAGGACCGAATGACCTGACGCACCGCGCGTACGTGTCATTCGGTTCTTTTTTCGTTATGATGATAGAAAAGGAGTGGTACATATGCGTCAGCCTAAAATTGGTGTCGTCGGTCTCGGCGGCATCGCTCAGAAAGCGTACTTACCGATTTTAACGAACAGCACGTCGTTCGAACTCGTCGGTGCCTATTCCCCGACCGTCGCCAAACGTGAGGCGATCTGTCGAGCCCACCGGATGGAATCATTCACGGGACTGCCCGAGCTCGCGGCAGCCGTCGACGCGGCGTTCGTCCACAGTTCGACCGAGACGCATTTCGACGTCGTCTCTTATCTGCTCGCAAACGGTGTCGATGTGTATGTCGACAAACCGCTCGCCGCGACAATCGAACAGGTGGAACGTCTCGTCGAGCTGGCCGAGCAGACGAACCGGAAGCTCATGGTCGGTTTCAATCGCCGGTTCGCCCCGATGTATCAGCACGTGAAAGAAGCCGCTCCGTTCCACACGCTCGACTTCGTCAAGCATCGCGGGGACGGATTGCGCGGCCACGACTATCAGTTCACATTGCTCGATGACTATTTGCATGTCGTCGACACGCTCCGGTACTTCGCCGGAAGCGAGTTGCGCTTAGTGACGGGCCAAATCGCGACGACCGAGGCGAACGGTCTCCACTTCGCGCGCCATATCTGGCAAGACGAATACGGACTGCACACGACATCGATGCACCGCAAGGCCGGGACCAATCACGAAGGGCTGAGTGCCATCCGGGACGGACTTCGCGTGACGGTCGATGAGATGGTGACGCTTCAACGGTTCGAGCACGGCGCCCATTCAACGAAGACGTTCGGGTCATGGGACACGCTCCTGACCCAACGAGGCTTCCAAGGGGCGATCGACCACTTTATCTCGGCAGTAACCGAGGATACGGCCATCATGACGGACGGTCGTGAGGCGCTCCTCACACAACAGCTGGTGACGGATTTGTTCGTCTCACACTAAAAGGAGGCGTATCAAATGGATTTCTTTTTCTACATCATGGTCATCGTCGTCGTGTCCATCGCCGCAGACACGTTCAACAAGACACGGAAGGCGCGTTTAGAAGAACTTCGACTCAAAATCGAGCAAGAGAAACTCGCGATTCAGCGGCTCGAACTCGAGATGAAGCGCGACGAAGACAAACTCGATCATCACGGATTTTAAAAAGACGATCGGCCCAGAGCGGGTCGGTCGTCTTTGGTTATAAGATATGGCGCTCCTCAGCTTGACGTGTCTCGCGGACACGCTTTTGCCGTCGTTCGGTGAGTGTCGACCAGGTGACGGCCGTGATGATGCAGGCGGCACCGATGAAGAAGTTGCGGTCGAGCCGTTCGTCGAGGACGAGCCAGCCGAGGTAACCCCCGACGAGCGGTTGGAAGAAGAAAAACAGCGACCCGACGCTCGCATCCATGAGTTCGATCCCTTTGTTCCAAAAGAAGAACGCCCCGGCCGTCGAAATGATGCCAACGTATAACACACTGAGCCACAACACCGTGGTCATATCCGGCAAACCGGATGCGGCCACTTCCATTCCCATGAGCGGCGTCATCAATACGAAGGCGATGCCGATGGCGAACGTCGTGATCGTTAACGACGACATCGTCTCGGAAGCGATTTTCACATAGATGGACATGAGCGCCCACGTGATGGCGGCACCGACCAAGACGAGGCTACCGATGAAATACGTGCCTTCGACGTGCCAGCCGACGACGATGATGACCCCTAGCGTCGCCAACAGAAGTGACCCGATTTTGACAGGTGTGAGCCGCTCTTTCAAGATCAACCGGGCGAAGATCACCATGAACGCCGGCGTCGCCGCCGTCACAAGCGATCCGGTATGGGCATCTGAGAGTTTCGTGCCGATGAATTGAAATGAAATCGAGGCGACATAGCCGACGACGCCGACGAGCGCGATCCACTTCCAGGCGCTCCTGGTAATCTGCTCGCGTCCGAACGCCCACCACATTATAAACAGAACGACAAAGGCGACGGCGTAGCGCATCCAGACGAGCGTGAACGGTTCGATATAGCCGAGCGCATACTTACTGACGACGTACATCCCGCCCCAAATGCTGGCGGCGAGCGTTAAACTGATAGCACCGAGCCATTCCTTGCGCATAGCGTCTCTCCTTTCTGATGCCTAAACAATACGACATTGCCCCCTAATATTCCTGTCTCACTAGTTGTCGAATTGACCGAAATCGCTTACAATAACTCTAATGATGATTGAAAGGAGGGAGAAAGGTGAACTTTGTCGGACGTACGCATTGGTCAACAGAACATTTGTACATTTTGCGTGCGATTTTTCACGATGTCGCGTAACCACAGGACCCGTCTGTCCTTTTTTAGACATTGCTGAAATACGACAAAGCGCCTCTCTTTCTTGCCGAGCGCTTCTTTGCGCTCGGTTTTTTTGATAGGCCTCTACTTTAGGAGGAACCATCTATGTTAATCGAATTACAACATATTCAAAAACAATTCGGCGGCCACGCCGTCTTAATCGATGCCAATCTTCAGGTAAACGCAGGCGAGCGAATCGGGCTCGTCGGACGGAACGGGAGCGGCAAGACGAAACTCCTACACCTCATCGTCGGCGCCGATTCGCCCGACGAAGGGACGATCTATCGAAAACAACGGCTGACGATTGGCTATTTGGCCCAGATTCCTGCCCATCCCGGTAAATCAGGGCGAGACGTACTCTATACCGCGTTCGCCGAGTTGACGAGACTCGGTGACGAGATGCGACGACTCGAGGAACAGATGATCTCAAGTGACGACATCGACTCACTCCTCGAGACGTACGGAGCCCTGCAGATGCGCTATGAGAACGGCGGCGGCTATGCCATCGATTCGAAAGTGAATGCGATGATCGATGGATTACGGCTCACAAGTTTCGTCGACCGCCCATTCGACACACTCAGCGGCGGAGAACGGACCAAAGTCGGGCTCGCCTTGGCGTTGCTCCAAGAGCCGGAACTGCTCATCCTCGACGAACCGACGAACCATCTCGATTTAGAAGCGATGACTTGGCTCGAGTCATTCCTGCGTGACAGTCCGTCCACGCTTCTCCTCGTCTCACACGACCGCGTGTTTCTCGACGCCGTCGCCACACGCATCGTCGAATGTGAGGACGGGGAGTTGGGTAGTTTTGATGGCAACTACAGCGCGTTCGTCGCCCAAAAAGAAAAGAAGTTGCTCGATCAATTCCATGCCTATACGGAGCAACAAAAGAAAATCAAGAAGATGAAGGAAACGATTCGACAGCTAAGACAGTGGGCGAACGAAGGCAATCCACCGAACGAGAAGTTTTATCGGCGCGCCAAATCGATGGAGAAAGCGCTCGCCCGCATCGAGACGATCAAAAAACCACGACTCGAGGCCGTTCAACCGGACATTCAGTTCACGGCTCAGGGGCGGACCGGACGCGATGTGTTCGAGGCGACCGACGTGACGGTCACTTACGACCGGACCGTCTTCGAACACGTCTCGTTCTACGCCGGTCATGGCGAACGCATCGCCATCGTCGGCCCAAATGGGAGCGGCAAGTCGACCCTGTTGAAAGTGTTGCTCGGTCACCTCGAACCGGCGACAGGCGAGGTGCGACGAGCGGAACGGGCCCAAATCGGCTACTTGTCCCAACACATCGACTTTGATGACTCCCATCGGCTCATCGAGGCGTTCCGTGACCGCATCGCTGTCGATGAAGGGAAGGCCCGTCAATTGCTGGCCCAGTTCCTCTTCTATGGCGCGAGCGTCTTCAAACCGGTCAAAGATTTGAGCGGCGGTGAGAAGATGCGGCTCATGCTCGCCATCCTCATGCACGAGGACATCAACGTGCTCGTGTTAGACGAACCGACGAACCATCTCGACATCGAAGCGCGTGAGGCACTCGAAGACGCACTCGACCGCTTTACCGGCACGCTCGTCGCCGTCTCACACGACCGCTACTTCTTGAACAAGCTGTTCCCGATCACGTATTGGCTTGATGGGACAGCGACACATTTCCCGGGAAACGTGTCGTATGCGCTCGAGAAACGGCAACATGAAATGAACGCAGAGGTCGTCGTTCCTAAACCGAAACTCGTGAAACCGAAGCAAGAAACGACTCGCGACACCTCAGTTGATGAAGCTCGCCTGACCGAGCTCGAAGCATCACATCAAGCACTCCTGCACCAGATGAATGAGACGAACGATTTAGAAGAATTAATGACGTTGCAGCAACAAGCCGATGCGCTCCAAGCAGACATCGACACATTGTTGAATCAGTTGCTCGAATCGATTTAATCAAAAACGACGCCCTTAGCGGCGTCGTTTTTGTTCGAACCAAGCTTGGACAAGAAAGCCCGTCACGCCAAGCGCCATCAAAAAATAGGGCACGATACGTGGGACAGCACCCGTTTCCCCCATCATCATGAGGATTAATCCGCTCACGAACGTCCCGAGCCAATATATTTTCGGCATGTCGTCACTCCTCTACAATTTTCCCTTGTAATTTGTCAGAATTTTTCGTAAAATATTTTGAAATTCTTATTTCCAGATATGGAAAGGAGACGCGCTCATGCCAAAACGAAACTGGGAGACGATTCTCCGATTCACCCTCGTCGTCACCATCACGGCCACTACGTTCCTCTACGTCCGCTACTCGACCGAAATTAAAGAACGCGAGCGGGCTTTGGAGCAGTACCTTGCGACTCATTATAACATTTCGGCGGAAACCTATTCGATTGACGGTACCCTTTCCTTAAGCGGCTACGTCTATGATTTGACGTTCGAAGATGAACCTGACGCCGCTTACACGTTTCAGGTCAAACAGGCCGCAGACGGCCATCGTGTGAAGTTTGAACAAGCAGATGGCAAACAACCAGACCGGGTCGCCACGTTCGCCCCATAAGAAAAAGCGCCACGTCTGTGGCGCTTAACGGTGAGCGTTTCTAGTAGAGCGGACTTTCACCCGACCGAGAAAGTTCCCGGCCGACCGTCCCATGCAATCAATCGATACGTGCTAGAAAATGGACGCGGTTCAGAACGCGATTTCGGAGCGTTCGTTCGTCTGAACATCAATCTGGCCCTGCACAGAGACATTGCCTCCAAAACGGCCATGACTGCGTTTCAACGTAATAAGGTTGAAATCCATCATGAACCTCATCATGCCCACCTGTTTTGAAACACCGAGCTTCCTAGACGTTTTGCCTCCCACATATCCTTTTTGTCTGCCCCTCACCTCTCGCGCGAGGTCAGGTGGACGACAGTTTGAATCAGGAGATCACCTAGTCCGCCGGTCTTTCAACCAACTTGTCTCTCGTTTCACCGAGCCGGCCTCAGTCAAACAACGATTGAATCTTCGTTTCATCCGTTGCCCCCTTTCAGCTCAACACGTTGAATGAGGACTACACTAATACATTAACCGTTTTACGTGACATCGAATCCCTGTTCACCATTTCTTCAAAATTTAGTCGTCGATATAATGGTCGAGCGCATAGGCGACGCCATCGTCCTCAACATCCTTCGTGATATGGGTGCTGATGTCTTTCAACGGATCGACGGCGTTCCCCATCGCAATCCTCGTTTCCGCCACTTCGAACATCGAGATGTCGTTCAAATTGTCCCCGATGGCCACAATATCCGCTTGTGGAATGCCGTGATGCTCTGCCAACTGCGTCAAGGCCATCCCTTTGCTCGCATTCGGATGACCGATCTCGATTTTTGTCCAGCCTGCCGTCGTGATCAAAATGTCGGTCCGAGGCTCATACAGTTTCCGGAGCTCGTGCAGTTTGCGCCGATCGAACGAATAGACAAAGACTTTGTACACTTCGTCGGCCTCAAAATCGATGTCCTCGATTGCATCAACATATGTCAGCCCGAACTGTTCGTTTTGAATTTCAATCTCTCGCTCGCCCCATTCCCGTGAGAACGATTGGTCGTGTGGCAACACCTCATCCAACTCGCCCTTCAGTAAATCGGTACCCGAACGGAGTACTTTCACCCCGGCATTCGTATAAAATTCGACGTACGCTCCGTGCTCATGGGCCACATCCCACAACTCCTGTACGACGTCTTTCGGGAGCGCGTGGTAATAAATGCGCTCATTCTCATAGAAAGCGATCGCCCCGTTCCCGGACAAGATTGGACAAGTCAATCTGCTCCGTCGCAGCAACTCTTCGATATCGTGAATCGATCGGCCCGAAGAGATGGCGACCAAATCTCCCTCGGCTTGGCGACGCCGGATTGCGTCTTGGTTCGTTTCTGTGATGACACCAGTTCGAGACAATAACGTCCCGTCTAAATCGATGGCAATCAATTTCATATTCCAATCTCCTTTCAAACACGTCTCATCATTCCATTCCCCGAATTCATCCATCTCAACGCAAGGAAGACACCATTCTGGCATATAGGCGTTTTCCTTTCACGCAAATAGGGAAATATTTATTAGTCCTAAATAATAATTTGTGCGTTTGGAAAGGAGTCCTCATGAACACTTCACCTGAAAAGCCACGCTTGAATCGCGTGTTCTACATTTCGGCGAGTCTCATCGCTCTCCTCGTCCTGTTTGGCGCGATTCGTCCGACGTTGTTCGCGACGATTGCCGGGAACATCTTCAACTTCACGACCCGTTCGTTCGGTTGGTTTTACTTACTTGCCGTCTTTTTGTTCGTCGTCTTCCTCGTCTTCCTCGCGTTCAGTAAATACGGGAAGATTCGGCTCGGGACGGACCAGGACCGTCCGCAATACCCGTTCTTCACTTGGATCGGGATGCTGTTCTCCGCTGGTTTCGGGGTCGGACTCGTCTTTTGGGGCGTTGCCGAACCGATGAGCCATTTCATCACCCCTCCGTATGCGGATACGACCGAGCTGACCGTCGAAGGAGCTCAATTGGCCATGGCATATTCCTTCTTCCATTGGGGCGTCAGCCAATGGTCCGTCTTCGCCATCGTCGGCTTGATTATCGCGTATTTCCAGTTCCGCCGAAATGCGGACGGCCTTATTTCGACGAGTCTGTCTCCGCTCATTAAAGACCGGGCTTATAAACAGCCGCTCAATCAAACGATTGATATTTTAGCCGTCATCGCGACCGTCATGGGTGTCGCCACGTCACTCGGTCTCGGTGTGCTCCAAATCAACGGTGGTTTGAACAGTGTCTTCGGGTTGCCGAACACAGCGCTCGTCCAAGTATTGATTATCGTTGTTTTGACCGTCTTGTTTTTGACTTCGACGACGACCGGTCTCGACCGCGGCATCAAATGGCTCAGTAATATCAACCTCGGGACCGCGCTCGTATTGATGGTATTCGTGTTCTTTGCCGGCCCGACCATCTTTATTTTAGAGACGTTCACGCTCGGGTTAGGGGATTACTTACAGAACTTTATCCGCTACAGTCTTCGTTTGCAGCCGTACCAGCAAGGGACGTGGGTGCGTGATTGGACCATCTTCTACTGGGCATGGGCCATCGCTTGGTCGCCGTTCGTCGGTGCATTCGTCGCCCGCGTCTCACGCGGCCGAACGATTCGTGAGTTTATCGTCGGGGTGCTCATCGTGCCACCGTTCATCGCGCTCTTGTGGATTGCCGTGTTCGGCGGAACGGCCCTTCACCTCGACTTATTCGAAGGAACATCGATTGCGCAAGCGGTCGATGCCGATGTGACGAGTGCCTTGTTCGTCACGTTCGCCGAACTTCCGTTCAGCTTTGTTTTATCCGTCTTGTCGATTCTGTTGATTCTTACTTTCTTGATCACGTCAGCCGATTCGGCGACGTACATCATCAGCAGTATGACGACGAATGGTAGTTTGAATCCACCGCTCACTGTCCGAATCGTTTGGGGCATTTTGCTCGGCGGAATCGCCGCCGTTCTATTGATCGCGAGCGGGCTCGAGGGATTGCAGACCGCTTCACTCATCTCCGCCCTCCCGTTCACCGTCATCTTGATTCTGATGGTGTACACGCTGTTCAGTCTATTACGCAAAGAAAATGTCCGTAAAATCAAATAGGAATTGGGGTCGCCTCAAAGGCGGCCTTTTCTTTTGGGGATGCGTCCCTCCATATTGACACGTGCAAAGGCGATTGCTACGCTTTTGTCAGCATGACACGCAAGTCAAAGGGGGAAACGATATGGCTCAAGATTTCACACGGGCGTACGCGGAAACACGCGACGCCAGCGACTCGCTCGCACCATACCGGGGAGAATTTTATTTGCCGCAAGACGGTATTTATATGGACGGTAACTCGCTTGGCCTGTTATCGAAACGGGCCGAACGGACGTTACTCGAATCACTGAGCGATTGGAAAGAGCTCGGGATTGATGGCTGGATGTCGGGACGCCACCCATGGTTCAACTTGTCAGAACAATTGGCCGCACTTAACGCCCCGCTCGTCGGAGCCAGAGCCGAGGAAGTGATGGTCACCGGGTCGACGACGGTCAACTTGCACCAACTCGTCGCCTCATTCTTTAAACCGGAAGGCAAGCGGACGAAGATTTTAGCCGACACGCTCACCTTCCCATCTGACATCTACGCCTTGAAGAGTCAACTCGAGCTCCGCGGACTCGACCCGAGCGAACATTTGGTCCAAGTCTCGAGCCCGGACGGACGCTACTTGAAGGAAGAAGACATCATCGCAGCGATGACAGACGACATCGCCTTGATCGTCTTGCCGACCGTCCTCTATCGCAGCGGACAAATCCTCGATATGGCCCGTCTCGCCAAGGCGGCACACGAACGAGACATCTTGATCGGCTTGGACGCTTGTCATTCGGTCGGCGCCATCCCGCACGCATTCCACGACTGGGGTGTCGACTTCGCCTACTGGTGCAACTATAAGCATTTGAATGGCGGACCTGGCAGCGTCGGCGGTCTATTCGTTCACGAGCGTCACTTCGGGACGACGCCTGGCCTGGCCGGTTGGTTCGGTTCACGCAAAGATAAACAGTTCGACATGGATCATACGATGACGCCGGCCGATGACGCCGGTGCGTTCCAAATCGGGACGCCGCACGTTTTGAGCCTGGCCCCGCAACTTGGTGCCCTCGAGATGTTCAACGAGATCGGGATGGACGCCATCCGCGAGAAATCGCTCGCCTTGACGACGTATATGACCGCACTGATTGACGAAGTGCTCGCACCATACGGCTTCGTTATCGGCAGTCCGCGCAACGAGACACAGCGTGGTGCCCATTTGAGTCTCGAACACCCTGAGGCGGCCCGCATTTGTAAAGCGCTCAAACAGCATCGCGTCATCCCGGACTTCCGGGCCCCGAACATCATCCGACTCGCACCGGTCGCGCTCTACAACACGTTCACCGATGTGTATGATGTCGTGATGACGTTACAGACAATTATGGAAAACAAAGAATACGAGGCGTTCGAGAACGTCCGCGAAGTCGTGGCCTAAGGAGAAACAATATGAGTGAACGGATTGAACACAAAGTCGAGCAATCGATTCAGACAGACTTTTCGAAAGACATGTCGTACGGTGACTATTTGCAACTCGACCCGATTTTATCGAGTCAGCACCGCTTATCGGACCATCATGACGAGATGCTGTTCATCATCATCCATCAGACGAGTGAGCTGTGGATGAAATTGATTTTGCATGAACTGACGGCGGCCGTGACCGCCATCGAGACGGGAGAGCTCGAGCGTTCGTTCAAGATGCTCGCCCGTGTCTCGAAGATTCAACAACAGCTCATCCAGTCGTGGAGCGTCCTCGCGACGTTGACTCCGGCCGAGTATTTGGAGTTCCGCGACAAACTCGGTTCGTCTTCTGGCTTCCAATCGTACCAGAACCGCCAAATCGAGTTCGCCCTCGGCTTTAAGAACGCGCGCACTCTCAGTGTGTACGCCCATGATGAGAAGCTATATCCGCTTCTCGAGTCGTCGCTACAGGCACCGAGCATCTATGACATGACCGTTCGCGAAATGCACCGCCGTGGCCTTGCCATCGATGACGCCGTGCTCAACCGGGACGTCACGAAAGACTGGGAATGGAACGAGAGCGTCGAAGCGGCTTGGGCCGATGTGTACCGGGACGTGGACAAGTATTGGGACTTGTATGAGCTCGGTGAGAAACTGCTCGATATCGGCAGCCAGCAGCAGATGTGGCGCTTCAACCATATGAGCACCGTCGAACGGATTATCGGTCAAAAGATGGGGACGGGTGGATCGTCAGGCGTCAATTACTTGCGCCGCGTCCTCGACCACCGTTTCTTCCCTGAACTTTGGACCGTCCGCACAAAACTGTGAGGAGGACGAACACGATGACATGGATTGATGTTTCGCAACCGCTTGAAGACACGATCACGACATGGCCGGGCGACACGGCATTCTGTTACGAGATCGCTTGGCCGATGGCCGCCAGCGGTTCGGTCAACGTCGGGAAAGTGACGATGAGCCTGCATACCGGGACGCATATCGATGCCCCGTTCCATTTCGACGACGCCGGACAGCGCGTCATCGACCTTGATCCCGGGCTCTATATCGGTCCGGCCCGAGTCATTCATCTCCCTGCCCGCGAACGGATCGAAGCGACGGACTTGGACGGCTTTGACTTGACCGGCGTCGAACGGTTGATTCTCAAGACGGACGGCTGGCCGAACAAGCAGGAGTTCCCGAGCCACATCCCTGAACTCACGCCGTCACTTGCCGATCGTCTCGGCGAACTTGGGATTTACTTGATCGGTCTCGATTTGCCGTCAGTCGACGCAATCGACAGTAAAGAGATGGCGGCGCATCATGCACTCGCCCGGAACGGGGTCCACATTCTCGAAGGTCTCGTCCTCGACCATATCGCCCCTGGTGATTACGAATTGAACGCCGTGCCGCTCCCGATTGTCAAAGGAGACGGCAGTCCGGTGCGCGCGCTCTTGCGTTCGCTCGATTGAACAAACACCCCTTCGCTCGAAGGGGTGTTTTCAGTCTTCCTGCATGACCTCACTCGAACTTTTACGATGGTCGAACCGTTTCGAGATTTGCACTTTGTAAGCCATGTTCGCCTCATAGTCTGTCGAGAACACACCAGCGTACAACAAGTCGAGCAGGCAATGAATCGAATCGTTCGTCGTGAAGCTCCCGATTTTCGAATAGAGGCGCTCACGGGTCGTCAAACGGAGCGTACAATCCGCCTGGTTCGAGATGGCATTCTCCCCTAGACTCGTCAAGGCGAGCACCGGCACACGTTGTTTTTTTAAGTAAGGAATAAGTCCGACCGTATAATCACTTTCTCCCGTATAGGAGATCAGGAGCGCACATGTCGTTTCGTCCGAGTTGGCCGCCTCGAATTCGGCATCGAATTCACAGAGGCTGACTTGTTTGCCGATCCGGTTCATCTTTGACTTGAAGTCGTGACAAAGCAACAAATTATGGATGACAGAAAAGACCTTGATATGGCGCGCTTCACTCAACATCGTTACGGCCTGCTCGTATGCCTCATGATCGAGCAACGACAGCGTGTCCTCGATCGTCATCTGTTTGAGGGCCGCCAGCTTGTTCGCCACAACCATCAAGTTATCCTTAGCCGAGAATGGCTCATTGGCATCGATATCCGAGAAGTGACGATTCAAATACTCGATTTCCTCCAAAAACTGTTCCTTCAACTCGAGCCAACCCGCAAACTCCAGTTTCGTGGCGATGCGACTTAACATCGATGGGTGCGTATACGTCGCCTCGGCGATTTGTTTCATCGTCTTGTCGTGGATCCGCTCCCGCTCGACGAACAAATAGTCGATGACGGCCCGTTCTGATTTAGAGAACAGGTCTTGCTTCATTTTCTCGGTCAATAGCATGTCCGGTCTCCTCTCGTGAATTGAATTCACAAAAATAAATGTCTATATGTTTCTTTTTGTAAACGCTTTCGGAGTTATCTTCAAATCTATTGTGTTCATTTTTCTATATTTTATACTGAATGAGAAATGAGAAGATACATTCAGCGCTGATATTCATTTACACATCTGAGACTATTTTGTGAACATATGAGGAGGAGATTGGAATGACAACGGGAATCAAGCTCGTCACCATCGGGGGCGGCAGCAGCTACACACCAGAATTGATGGAAGGGTTCATCAAGCGTTACGAAGAGTTACCGATTCGTGAGATTTGGCTCGTCGATATCGAGGCCGGGAAAGACAAACTCGACATCGTCGGACAGATGGCGCAACGGATGTGGGACGCTTCTCCGTATGACGTTAAAGTGCATCTGACGCTCGACCGTCGAGAAGCGTTACAAGACGCCGACTTTGTCACGACACAGTTCCGTGTCGGTTTGCTCGACGCTCGCATCAAAGACGAACGGATTCCGCTCTCGTACGGTATGGTCGGCCAAGAGACGAACGGGGCCGGCGGTATCTTGAAGGCGTTCCGTACCATTCCTGTCATCCTCGATATCGTCGAAGACATGAAACAGCTCTGTCCGGACGCCTGGCTCGTCAATTTCACGAACCCGAGCGGAATGGTGACCGACGCGGTCATCCGTTACGGCAAATGGGACAAAGTTATCGGACTGTGCAACGTGCCGGTCAATGCGATGATGGCTGAACCGGAACTGATCGGCAAGAAGCCAGAGGACTTGATCTATTCGTTCGCCGGGTTGAACCATTTCCACTGGCACCGCGTCCACGACGTGAGCGGACAAGACGTGACACGTGACATCATCGACAAGATGTACGACGGCGATTCGGGGATTCCCGCCAACATTCACGACATGCCGTTCTTCCAAGAACAACTGCAACAGATGAACATGATCCCTTGCGGCTATCACCGGTATTACTATCGTGCCGAGGAAATGCTCGCCCACATGCTCGAGGAATATCGGGACCCGGCCGTCGGCACGCGGGCCGAGCAAGTGAAGCAGACGGAAGCGGAGCTATTCGAGCTGTACAAAGACCCGAACCTCGACCATAAACCGGAGCAACTATCTAAACGCGGTGGCGCCCACTATTCGGATGCGGCGTGTGAGACAATCGCCTCGATTTACGCCAATAAGAACACACACATCGTCGTCTCGACGAAGAACAACGGGGCCGTCCCTGACCTCGCTCCAGACGATGTCGTCGAAGTGTCCGCCTATATCGGCGCGACCGGTGCGAAACCAATCGCGTTCGGCGCGCTCGCCCCGGCTGAAAAAGGATGGCTCCAAGTTATGAAGAACATGGAGCTGTGCGTCGAAGAAGCGGCCGTGACCGGTGACTACGGGCTCGCCCTTCAAGCGTTCATCATCAATCCGCTTATCCCGAGCGGCGAGACTGCGAAACGAGTGCTTGATGAACTGCTCATCGCCCATAAAGATTACTTGCCTCAGTTCGCCGATAAAATCGCCGAACTCGAAGCGAGCGGCGTCACGATCAAAGACGAAGTCGTTCAAGCGCTCCGCCCGATTCAACAAGCATAAAAACAGCCGACGCACCTCGAATGCGTCGGCTGTACTCATTATTTGATCAATTCGAGGTCGACCGGGATGTTCTCTTCCACTGTCTCCCCTTTTAAGTAGTTCACAGCAGCTTCGACACCGAGCTTTCCGATTTCGGTCGGTTTTTGCGCGACCGTCGCAGCCATCGTGCCTTCTTCGACCGCCTTGACCGCATCGTCCGTCGCATCAAAGCCGATGACTTTGACGTCTTTCAATCCTGCACTGCTTAACGCCTGCACCGCACCGAGCGCCATCTCATCGTTATGAGCGAATACGGCGACGATGTCTTTGTTGTCTTGGAGGATGTTTTCCATGACCGTCAACCCTTGGGCCCGGTCAAAATTAGCCGACTGTTTGGCAACGACGTCAAGTTTTCCGTCAATCGCTTCGTTGAACCCTTGACCACGGTCACGCGTGGCTGACGCTCCTGGAATCCCTTCGAGCTCGACGACTTTCCCGCCTTCACCGACGAGTTCGACCATATATTCACCTGCGAGCTTCCCACCAGCGACGTTATCTGACGCTACGTGCGCGACCACGTCGCCTGACTCGGCGTTACGGTCGACTGTGATGACCGGGATTCCGGCATCGTTCGCACTTTGAACGGCCGCGCCGACTGCTTCTGAATCCGTTGGGTTGATGAGAATCAAGTCCATCCCTTTTTGAATCATGTCTTCGACGTCACTCACTTGTTTGGCCGCATCGTTTTGCGCATCGGCAACTGTAAGTGTCGCATCGAGTTCAGTTGCTTGCTCTTCCGCACCGTCTTTCAACGCGACGAAGAACGGGTTGTTTAGTGTGGAAATCGAGAGCCCGATTTTGAAGTCCCCGTCTTTTGTCTCTTGCTCCGAACTTGTCCCCGGTTGTTCCGTCGAACAAGCCGCCATGACGACCATTGTCAATACGAGTAGCCAAGCTGTCCATTTTTTCATCTTCCGTTTCCCCTTTCGATGTTTACGCGTTTTGTTTTCGATCGAGCAATACCGCGAACAAAATCACGGCCCCTTTGACGACGAGTTGGAAAAATGACGAGACGCCAAGAAGGTTCAAGCCGTTGTTCAACGTTCCGATAATGAGCGCCCCGATGAGCGTCCCGACAATCCAGCCACGTCCTCCGGCAAGACTCGTTCCCCCGAGAACGACGGCCGCGATGGCGTCAAGTTCATACGACGTCCCGGCCGTCGGTTGGGCCGAGTTGAGACGCGATGTTAAAATGATGCCGGCGAGTGCCGCTAACGTACCCGACAACGAGTAAATCAAGACTTTGACTTTATTGACCCCGATGCCCATCAGTTTGGCAGCTTCCTCGTTGCCGCCAATCGCGTACGTGTGACGACCGAACGTCGTCTTTTTCAAAATGAAGTACAACACACCGAAAGCAATCAACATCGTCACGGCTGGCACTGGGATGATCCAGAAGTAACCGCGTCCGAGCATCTCGAACCATGTAGAGTCGCCTAGACCGGTAATCGGACGACCGTCCGTATAGACGAGCGTCAACCCCCGGTAAATCGTCATCGTCGCCAATGTCGCGATGAACGGCGCGACTTTTCCGTACGTGATGACGGCACCGTTGAACGCACCGAGCACAGCTCCGGCAATTAATCCGAGCGCGATCGCCATGACCGCATGTTGCCCATCGACCATCATGCCCGCAACGAAAGCTGACGAGAGCGCCAGAATCGAACCGACCGACAAGTCGATGCCGCCTGTCAAAATGACGAACGTCATCCCGAACGCGATCAACGCATTGATCGAGACTTGGCGTAATACGTTAAAGATGTTGTTCAATGAGAGAAAACCTGGCTCGAGCGCCGTCACCACAACGATGATGGCGAGCAGACCGAACAACGGCCCAAGTTTTTGCCCCCAACCGAGCTTTTGCGGTCGCCCTAATGCAGTCGCTGCTTTCAATTCCATATCATTGTCCTCCTGTCGCATATGTCATGACTTTTTCTTGCGTCGCCTCGTCTTTCGTTAACGTCCCCGTGACGACGCCTTCTCGCATGACGACAATCCGATCACTCATCCCGAGCACTTCGGGTAAATCGGATGAGACCATGATGATGGCGACACCCGATTCGGCCAGCTCACTCATGATCGTATAGATCTCTTTCTTCGCCCCGACATCAACGCCTCGTGTCGGCTCGTCAAGAATGAGCACGTCGGGCTCGGCGCCGAGCCATTTCCCAAGGACGACTTTTTGTTGGTTCCCGCCCGAGAGCGACTTCACTTTTTGTTCCATCGAATGGTGCTTGACGCGCAGTTTTTTCAAATAACCGTCCGCGAACTGCTCCTCTGCTTGGCGTGAGATGATCGTTCCTTTCGCCCGTTTATCGAGCGTCGGCAACGACAGATTTTCGCGCAATGAGAAATCGAGGAGCAACCCCTCGCCTTTTCGGTCTTCCGTCAAGAAGGCGATGCCGTGTCGAATGGCATCGACCGGCTGTTTGATTCGGATTTCGGTGCCCTTCAATTTGACGACTCCGCCCTTGGCCCGGTCGGCCCCGAACAAGGCGCGCATCACTTCGGTGCGTCCGGCTCCCATGAGTCCCGAGAAACCGACGATTTCACCGGCCCGAACATCGAACGAGACATTGTGGAACCGGTTACCTATCAATCCATCGACTTCAAGGACGACGTCTCCGATGGTCGCGTTGCGATCCGGATACCGTTCGCCAATCTCACGTCCGACCATTTCTTTCACGATTTCTTCAAACGACGTCTCGGCGATGCGGTGTGTCCCGATCGATACGCCGTCGCGGAGGACGGTGATGCGGTCGCATAGTTCAAAAATCTCTTCCATCCGGTGCGAGATATAAATGATGGATACGCCTTGGTCACGCAGCGCCCGCGAAACCGAGAATAGCGCCCGAATCTCTCGGTCGGTCAAGGCGGCGGTCGGTTCGTCCATGACGATGACTTTCGCATCCGTCATGAGCGCCTTCGCGATCTCGATCATCTGTTGTTGTCCGACAGATAATTGTTTGGCAAGCTGATCGACTTCCATGAACACGTTCAGTTCCGCTAAGTACTCGCGTGCCCGTCGCTTCATCTCTTGCTGCTTGATGACACCGAATGGACCGGTCAATTCCCGTCCGAGAAACAAGTTTTCCATCACGGTCAGCTCCGGTAGTATGTTCAGCTCTTGATGGATGAACGCGATGCCAGCGCGCTCGGCTTCTTTTGGATGTTTGAACTGCCGGACGGCCCCATCGATGACGACTTCGCCTTCATCGAGCGGATGAAGCCCGGTCATGACCTTCATGAGTGTCGATTTACCGGCCCCGTTTTCTCCCATCAATGCATGAATTTCGCCAGGTAACAATTCGAAGTCGACGCCTTTCAATACACTGACCGGACCGAACGACTTATGGATGCGCTTCAACTGGATGTGCATCGAACCCCTCCTTAAAAGATGACACCGGCATGTAAAATGACGTTCGCATACGGAGTCGCTTCGCCTGTCCGAATAACGACTTTCGCTTGTTCGACCTCACGCTTGAACACCTCGTGCGAGCACGTCTTCACCGTATCGAACCGTTCGGTCAACGCTTTGGCGATCGGTTCGTTCTCCGTGAACACCTCATCGGCTACGGTGATTTGTTCGATGACCATGTCCGCCTCAACGGCATCTAATACATCGAGGAACGACGGTTCACCAAGACGAAGCGCCAAATCGACTCGCGCCACGCCGTTTGGAATCGGTAGTCCACAGTCCGCGATGACAACCGTGTCCGTATGACCCAAGTCGGCAAAGATTTTCGTCAAATGGCTATTCAAAATCCCATGTTTCTTCATCACACTCGCTCCAATCGTTTCATGACGTCATCTCGGTTCGGCATGCCGCCTTGGGCCCCGAACCCTTCCACGCTCAATCCTGAAGCGACAACGGCGAAGCGTACCGCTTCACGTAACTCGCTTCCTTCCATCAGGGCGGCTGCGAGGGCGCCGTTGAACGTATCCCCTGCCCCCGTCGTATCGACGACATCGGCTTGAATGGCTGGAACGTGCTGAATCGTCTCGCCATCAAAGAAGCGGACGCCGTTGACCCCTTCGGTCACAATCAGTTTGTTCGGATAGCGACGCAATACGTCTTCAAGCGAGACATCGCCGAACAAGTCACGGCACTCATGCTCGTTCGGTGTCACGTATGTCACGTTCGCAAGCAAGGTCTCCGTGAGCACTTGTGACGGCGCTGGGTTCAGTAGAACCGGGATGTTGCGGGATCGACAGTACGCACTCACTTGTTCCACCGTCGCGATCGGGATTTCGAGCTGGAGCAAGACGAACGTTTCTTCATCGAGCAATTGTTCGAGCTCTGTTTCTGTAAAACGCACGTGTTTGTTTGCCGACTGGACGACGACGATTGAGTTATCCCCTTCGGCGAGCACGATGTGCGCCGTCCCGGTCACTTCATTGTCGATAGTTCGTAAGTGAGATGTCCCGACTCCGTTTAGGTCAAAGTTTTGTCGGATGCGTTGGCCGAACTCATCGGACCCGATACAACCGACCATCTCGACTCGTCCTCCGAGTCGGGCGGCAGCCACCGCTTGGTTGGCCCCTTTTCCGCCGGGTACCGTTTGGAACGTCTGTCCGATGACGGTCTCTCCTGCCTGTGGACGTTTATCTGTCGTGACAACTAAATCCATCGATACACTCCCGATGACCACAATTCGGCTCATGTGTCATGCCCCTTTCGTTTCGTCGTCTGTCGTTCCGTCAACGTGACGGGTAACAAGATTTCTTTTGTCATCGTCTCTTTCTTTTCAATCAAATCAAGGAGTCGCTCGGTCGCACGGCGACCCATCTCATAAATCGGTTGCGCGATCGTCGTGAGCGGCGGCGATGTCATCTCACCGAGCTCGATCCCATCGTAGCCGATGATTTGCAAGTCTTCCGGCACACGCACGTTTCGACGCAATGCTTCCTGCAACACGGCGGCGGCAATGACGTCATTGGCGGCGAACACCCCATCGAACGGCCAATGTTCGTCAAACAGGATCTGTGCCGCCGTGAGCGCTTCTTTGAACGCGAAGCTAGAATGCGTCATCCCGACGAGCCGGTCGCCCGCGACATCAAGAAAGCCGTCGGTCCGCCGTTTCACCGTTTGAAGATTCTCTGGACCCCCGATATGGGCCAGCCTCGTCGCACCACAGCTCAACAGCGTCTCCGCCGCCAGGCGACCGCCTTCATACCCATCCGAAATGACGGCATCGATCCCGGATTTGACGATGCGGTCGAGTGCGACCATCGGCAGTTCTAATTTTTCATAATTCGGATTGTCCGAATGGTTCGTCGTGATGATCAGTCCGTCGACATGCATCGTCTGGAGCGCGACCAAATATGTCTGTTCTTTCGCCAGTTGTTCGTCTGTGTTGCACAGGACGACTTGATAGCCATGTTGATTCGCCACATCTTCGATCGCTCGGGCCAGCTGTGGGAAGAACGGGTTCGTGATATCCGGCATAATCAAGCCGATCAAACCCGATGTTTTTGTGAATAAAGAACGAGCGACTCGGTTCGGCGCGTAGTCGAGTTCGGCGATGGCACGTTCGACGGCTTCCCGCGCCTCTGCGCTCACATAACCGTTGTTGTTCATGACACGGGACACGGTCGCGACAGAAACGTTCGCCCGTTTGGCCACTTGTTTGATTGTCGCCATCTCGGCCCCTCCTTCTTTGATAACGCTTACAAAACCATCATAATGTGTAACCGGTTACATATCAAGTGTTAATTTTCCGGCATCCAAAAACGCCCGGCTCATCATTGAGCCCGGCGTTCCTCATACTCGTCTTTCGTCACGACGTAAATGAGGCTCTGCACAGTGCGCCCATCTAAGCGCGTCAACTGCTGAGACGTCGTGAACGCGTACGTGAAGCCTGTCTTTTCGACGACGCGGCGCGACTGGTCGTTGAAGTCGAAATGACCGCACCAGATGCGTTCGAGTCCGAGGTCGTCAAAACCGTGCCGCATCACTTCATGGACGGCTTCCGGGATGTACCCTTGCCCCCAACGGTCCGGGCTGAGGACATACCCGATCTCGCGCTGCCGGTCATGCTGAATCTCAGGGTCCGGTCGGCGGTCGTGCAACCCGAGGCTGCCGATCACCTCACCTGTCTTTTTCAGTGTGATGGCCCAGACGTCTTGGTCTTGCTGGAACAGCCGGATGACGTCACGCGTCTCCTCGACCGATTGGTGCGGCGCCCAGCCTGCTTTCGGTCCGACCCGCTCGTCTTTCGCATAGTGAAACATCTGTTCAGCGTCCTCGAGCTGAAACGCCCGCAACCGGAGCCGGTCTGTATCAAGTTGAATCATCTTGTTCTTCCTTTCTGTCGTTTCCCTCGGATTCGTTCCGGGAATGAATCCATGAGGAGGGATCACGATGCCATTTGATTATGATTTAGATTTTGAAACGATTGATTTCCGCGAACACCCCGAGCTGTATCGAGTCGGACGCGGCGAGCAAGGCGTCCTGCTCGTCGAACCGTATAAAAGTGAGATTCTCCCCCATTGGCGCTTCAAGTCGCCTGACATCGCCAAACAGTCCGCCGATGAAATCATGGAGCTATTCAAAAAATACCGGGCCAACGATGATTTCGTCGGAATGGATATGGCCCGCAAATTCATCCAGATGGGCTATACCCGGGCGAGACGTTACGCCAACTATAAAGGTGGACGAAAATATAAGGACGACGGCGATCTCCACGACCGACAAATCGACGAGGAGAAAGCGGAATCGGCCCGCATCTTCAAAGAGCGATGGGACCAGCTTCGGGCGGACGAGGACTATTTGAAGCGAAAGAAAGCCCATCAGAAACAGTACGGCTGATTATCGGGTCATGACGAGAAAACGGGTCGCCCCTTTTTCAAACGAAGTGACCTGTCGAAACCCGAGCTGCTCATAGAGATGGATGGCCCGCTCATTGAACGCGGCCACCGTCAACCGGAGCGGTTTGCCTTCGTGCGCCGCTTCTTGCATCACCAACCGGACGAACGTACGCCCGTGTCCCCGGCCCGTTCGATCCGGATGCATGCCGAGCCCGAGGTCGACGCATGTGTCATCGTAGACGTATGTATCGTTCGGCACTTGTGCGTACGTGCCGAGACAATAGAAACCGATCAACGCCTCGTCATGGACGGCCTGATACGCCATCAGTTCATCCAGCCCTTCCGCTGAAGCTTCTTGGTTATAGAAATCATACGGTGCCTCGTACGTCCACGCTTGAATCGCGCGGGCGTCTTGCTGTGTCATCGGGCGAATATCCATGACAACCTCCTTTCTCACGTCTCTTTTTGTTCGTGCTCGTCGGCAAACATTCCTGTCTACATCAAAAAAGGATGGGTCGCCCCATCCTCACTTCCGTGTCCACGTCGCCGTGATGTCGACGTCGGCCGCATGCATTAAATTGTGGATTGGACAACGAGCCTCAACGCCTTTTTGGAGCGCCGCAATCCGTTCATCCGATTCGGTCGTATCGAGGACGATGTTGACGTGTACTTTCTCAAAATACGTCCGTACTCCTTCAACGCCTTGGAAGCCGCGCGGGTCGAGCGTTCCTTCGGTCACGAACGTCACCCCGTCATAGTTGAAATCTTGGTCTTGCGCCACGTAGGCAATCATGATTGTCGTACACGACGACAACGCCCCGAGCAAATATTCGAGCGGGTTCGGACCGGCGTCCGTCCCGCCGAGACGTTCCGGTTCATCGACGACGAACGGTTCGAGGTCACGCACATGCACCGTCGTCTTCACACTCGTCGCTTCCCCTTCGGCTCGCATCGTCACTAACGGTTTTTCAGTCATATTGTCTCCTCCTCTATCAAATTGCCATCTTCATTCTCGTTCCCGTTATTTCGGTCCATGTAACACTTCGTCATAAATCGCATAGTCGTTTTTACCGTGTTGCTTGATTTGATACATCGCCTGATCAGCTTTATGAATGAGCGTGTCCAAGTCCGCCCCTTGATCCGGTGCGACACTGACCCCGATGCTCGCTCGAATCGGAATCGTCTCCCGTCCGAGCCGGAACGGCCGCTCCGTCAGCAGCAACTGCAAGCGCTCGACGAACGCAACGATGTCATCTGCATCGACGTTCGGCACATACATATAGAACTCATCCCCACCGACGCGCGAGGCTAGTCCCGCTTCCGGCGTCGCCATCTCAAGCAACTCACCGAGATGAATGAGAAAATCATCGCCGACTTGGTGGCCGTACGTGTCGTTGATTCCTTTAAAGCCGTCGAGGTCGATGACGACAAGCGCGACCGTGTCCGCTTGCAGTAATGCCTGGTCGGCCTGCTCATAAAACGCCCGACGGTTCGCGAGTTTCGTGAGCGGGTCATGATAGGCGAAGAAGCGAATCGACTGTTCGGCTTCTTTGAACGAATGGACGTCTCGAATCAAAATCATGCCGTGTATTTTTTGATCGATATAGACGAAATCACCATCGATGACGACGTACCGTTCTTGTCCTGATTTTGTCTGAATCTTCGTCTCGAACTCGAGAAACTTTTTTTGCGCATGGAAATGTTGGTCGTAATGCGCACTCCATTCGTCCCGCTTTTTCTCGGGCAACAAATCGACAAAACGTTCATTGACGACACGGACCGTATGAAACAATGTGCGCGCGGCCGGATTCGCACTCTCAATCTGTCCCTGATCATCGACGAGCAGAATCGCCGACGGGTTCAAGTTATAGAGCGTGCCATACCGTTTGACGTAAGACGCTAGGAAATCAAGTCGATTCATCGCGACGACGAGCGCGACCGCCCAGACAAGTCCACCGTACATATACGCGTAAGGCGGCATGATTCCGCGGAGCTGGACGTATCCGAAGACGATGTCCCAGACAAGAACGGCGACGGCCGTCCAAATGAGCATGCGCAGCACCCGTTGATGCTCGAAGCGCTCGGACCGCTTAAGGGCATACATCAATAATAGGATCACAAGAAAATGAAACACGTTACCGACGGTCATCGTCGTCAAATAAGACGCGTTGAACTCAGGATAAATCCAGACACCGACTTGGTCGAACCGCTGACTGTTCAAGATGTTCTCTTGACGGATGAACGTCAAGGCGACCGGGACGAGCGGCAAATAAATGGCATACGGATAAATCCATCTCGGTAACTTCGCCCCGACGCCCGTCACTTTGACAATGAAGTGGACCGAACAGACGAAAATCAAAATTCCGGCGTTACCGAACCAATACGTCACGAAGGCCGGACTCGCTTCGATCGGGGACAAATGACGCCCGAACTCGGCCAAGAACAGCATCGCATAACCGAACACGAACAGACTGAGCAACCGATGCTCGACTTGGCGCGGGTTGCGGAGCAATACGTCAAGAGCGAGGTGACTCAATAGAAAAGCCGGAAGCAAGTAAACGGCCATATAGAGAAATAATGCGGTCATGGATAGACCCCTTTCTTCTAACAAATCCATCTCTTACTTTCTCTATCGGTCGAAGCGATTCCTTTGTCGAGTTCACGGACACATCCATACAAAAAGCGAGCGGAACCAAGTCCGCTCGCTGTCGTCATCTCGTTTATAATGTGTCCTCAATCGCCGTGTCACCTTTGACGAGGTCAATCGCTTGATTGTGGGCTGCGTCATGACCAATGAGATGTGCCAAGAAGGCCGCCACGTCTGCACGCGGAATCTCACCCGTCGATACGTCGCCCGTCTTCACTTTGCCGGTACCGGCGTCATCTGTGAGAGCGCCCGGACGGACGATCGTATACGTAAGCCCACTCTCCTCGAGCAGACGATCCGCATGGTGCTTCGCCACATAATATGGTTTCATCTCTTCCGGCCATGCCGAACGATCTTCTGCTTTCAATGCGCTCACCATGACGAACTGTTTCACATTCCCGTTCTTGGCAGCCTCAATGCTTTTCGCCGCGCCGTCAAGGTCGATCAGGAGCGTCTTGTCGGCTCCGGTGCTACCACCTGAACCGGCTGCGAAGACGACCACGTCCATGCCAGACATTGCTTGTTCAAGTGACGAGACGTCACCTTCGAGGTCGCCTAGGACGGCCTGATAGCCTTTTGATGTGAAGTCATCGAGTTGCTCTTGTTTTCGAACCATCGCCGTGACTTGGTGTTTCCCTTCCTCGTGCAATCGTTCCACGAGCTGTTTTCCAATCTGTCCATTCGCGCCTATTACAAATACGTTCATCTGTCTTCCTCCTCGATTTGAATTCAGAGACAAGCGAAACGCCGTGTGGCTATGGCCACATCCGGTGCAGAAGCGATGGCTGAGATGACGGCGACGCCGTCCGCCCCATCTTGCCGAATCATCGGGACATGTTCCGGTAAAATGCCGCCAATCCCCACGATTGGCAGCTCTCGGTACATGGCTCGGACTTGGCGGATGAGTGTCGTCCCGTTCACTGCCCCGGCATCTTCTTTCGAAGTCGTCGGGTAAATTGGGCCAATACCTACATAATCCGCATGCTCGATGGCTGCTGCCACTTCTTCGAGCGTGTGGACCGAGACACCGAGCCACTTATCTGGACCAATCCGCTCCCGAACGATTGCGGCCTCGGCATCGTCCTGTCCGATATGCACGCCGTCCGCATCAATGCGCTCTGCTAGTTCGACGTCATCATTGATGATGAACGGAACATCGTATGAGCGGCAGAGTGTTTGCAACGCTCTCGCCATCGCTTCTTTTTTATCCCCATACAGTGCCTCTTTACCTTTTTCACGAAATTGAAAACATGTCACGCCACATTGAAGTGCCGTTTCCACCGTCTGGAGCATGTCTTCCGCGTTCGCGGTTCCGCAAATAAAGTAGAGCCGCAACTGTTCAGCGAGTGCCCGCCTTGATGGATTCAATCGTCACACCCTCCTCTCCATACGCCACATATGCCCAATGGTTCGTCGGTCCGTGTCCGGCGCCGATCTCGAGGCCATGGGTGATGGCGCTTTGAATGAACCGCTTCGCCGTCACCGCCGCCTCCATGATAGAACGACCTTTGGCAAGTTCCGCTGTAAGCGCCGCCGAAAATGTACAACCGGTACCGTGCGTATCGCTCGTCTGGATGCGCGGGGCCGAGAGAAGGAACACTTCCGACTCCATCATGATCAAGTCTTCGGCAGTTTCACCTTCGAGATGGCCGCCTTTTAAAATAACCGCGCGCACGCCGTACGCTAACATCCGCCGAGCCGCCTCGAGACGATCATTAAACGATCGAATCGTCAACCCGGTCAGCACTTCCGCTTCCGGCACGTTCGGCGTGACGACTGTCGCGAGTGGCAACAAGGAGGTCTTGAGCGCATCGACCGCCGTGTCCTGTAAAAGCGGGGCCCCTCCTTTCGCAATCATGACCGGGTCGACGACGAGTCGGTTGAAGACATGACGTTTCACCCCGGTAGCGACTGCCTCGATGCGCGCCGCATCAAATAACATCCCGGTCTTACATGCTGCGATCGAAAAGTCCGAACCGATTGCATCGAGTTGTTGCGTGATGAGTTCCGGCGACACCGCTTCGACCCCATGCACCCCGCGCGTATTTTGAGCGGTGACGGCCGTCAGAACGCTCGTCCCGAACACCTCTAGCTCTTGAAACGTCTTCAAATCGGCTTGGATTCCTGCTCCCCCGCCAGAGTCCGAACCGGCAATCGTCAATACTTGCGGCCGCATCATGATACCACCTCAATGCGGTCGCTCGGCAACTCGACGGCTGTCATCTTGCCGAGTTCATTCAAGAAATGAACAGGGAAGTCGCCCGGTCCATCCGCCAAAGCGGTAGCCAGTTCGCCGCACCGGGCATATCCGGCGAGCGCTGTCGCCGTGGCCGTCAACGCGTCGGATTCGACCGCGAGAAATGCACCGACGACCGCACTGAGTAAGCAGCCGGTCCCTGTCGTCCGGGTCATTGCTGCGGTGCCGCCTTTGATTTCAATCGTCACATCCCCGTCGCTGACGACATCCGTCTCGCCGGTCACGGCAACGACACAGGTGTAGCGTCGTGCCGCCGCGCGTGCGATGTGATTCAAATCAACCCGCGTTTCCCCGGCGTCCACGCCGCGCGTCGTCGCGTCGAGACCAATCAATGTCGCAATTTCTCCGGCATTCCCACGGATAACCGTCACGCGGACTTTTTGTAGAATCGATTCGGAGACATCGCGCCGGAACGAGGTCGCCCCGACCCCGACCGGATCAAAGACGACCGGCCGACCTGCTTGATTCGCCGCCTGCCCGGCTCGAATCATCGTACGTTCCGTCGTCGCATCGAGTGTGCCAATATTGAGTACGAGCGCATCGCTTAAAGACGCCATCTCGGCCACTTCTTCGACGGCTGACGCCATCACCGGCGCAGCCCCGATGGCGAGCAACCCGTTCGCTGAAAAGTTGGCGACGACGATATTCGTAATGTTATGGATGAGTGGCCGTTCAGCTCTAACTTTGTCCCATAAGTCGCGCTTCATCGTGTCACCCCCGCCGGTAAATCCCACGACTCGAGCGTCCACGCCATTTCCCAAAACGCATGCTCATAATAACAACTCTTCAAGAACAGCTGTTGATACCGGAACCTTTCTTCCGCTGTCGCTTGTCCGGCGAGTACATCGAGTCGTTCGATCTGTTCTTCGACGAGATCGCGGAACCATTCCGAACCATACGTCGCAATCCACGTCGCATAAATCGGATGATCGGGTGTCGCATCTTTCAATCGTTCCCCAATCTCATAATAGACCCAGTAGCACGGCAAAATCGACGCGAGCACGTCGCCGAGCGTCGGACCGGCCTGTTGCATATGGAGCGCATAGGCGTAAGCCGTTGGAGCAGGCTCAAACGTTGCCCACTGTGCCTCCGTCACGTCGAGCAAGGTGAAAAACTCACGGTGCAACGCATGCTCTGCTTCGATGGTATGGAGCGCGTGCGTCAAAAAGCGGCTCGCTACTTCCATGTTCGGGGCGAGTGTCGCCCCTTTCGCCTGCACTTTGGAGAACTGGTTCAAATAGTATGAATCTTGCATGACGTAATGCCTAAATTTCGCCTCGTCGAGTTCACCCGTTCCGAGCTCGCGGACGAACGGATGGTCAAAGCTGGCTTGAAACAAGGCATCTGCCTCTTGTCGAAGATGTGCGGTGAATGTCATTCATGTCTCCTCCTTTGTTATAAAAAAGACGCCGCCTCCCATAACGGAAGCGGCGTCGGATTTACACAAAGTATACGAGAACAATCGGTTCGCCCACTTCCCTACGCTAGCGTGAACTAGATCAGGTTCAAAGGGTCTGGACCTCGTCCATCTCAGCCGCGTCACGCGACTCCCCTAGTGGTAAACATTATGAAATTCGGTCGTCTACGACCACATCATATCAGTCTTTATCTTTGTTGAAAACCCTTTATCGCGAGAAGTGACGGTTCAACAACGTCCCCATTTGGGAGAACCGTTCGGTACCAAGCTTGCGTCGATTCGAGGCCGCGAACACGTAATAATCGACTTTGCCCATGTAATAGATCAAACGCAGGCCGGCCAAGAAGAACGTGATTGTCGTGCTGACGGCAAAGCCGACGCCGTACCAATCGATGCCGCGCGGCAAGAGCAAGAGCGTGAACAACGCATTCAACGTGAAGAACGAGATGTTGACGAACAATGCCCCGCGTCGATCCTCGAAATAGAGCAACAACAACGTCAAGATGAGGATCATCGCGTTCGCGAACGCCGCGAGCGTCGTCATCCGAAAGATTTGACCGATCTCGTCCGGGACGCCGATCCAACTGACGAACACGCCTGCCATGAGGATGGCGAACAACGTCACGACGCCTTGGCTGCGCGCGAGTCGAATCAACTCATTTTTCAGCACCGACGTCATCGTCTGTTTCGCCTTCTCGATTTGATGGAGCGCCCCGCCGTAGTTGATCAATCCATAAAACGTGCGATAGCGCTCATAAAACCGGGTCTCGACGGCGACGATGAACAAGAGCTGCGTCGGGATGATCGTCAAGTAGGACCAAAAGATGGCCGTGTCATAGTACGGATTAAACAAGAAGGAGTCCGCGATGATGACGCGTCCTTCTCCGAACCAGATGATAAAGTTCGTGACCCAAATCCCGAGCACGTACAACACCCCGATGGCGAACAAGTCTGGATAGCGGTCGAAGTATTTGAAGTACGAAAACTCTTTCACGGCATAGCGGAGTGGGAACGTCCGGAGCATCGCGAAGAACAAGCCGAACAACGTCACAATCATCCCGGCCGTGAAGCCGAGCAATAGCTCGAGACTCGACGGATTGGCCATGAGGCGACTAACCGCATAGACACTCCCGACCGAGATGAGTCCGCCGAGCAAGAAGCTATAGGCCACCGCTTGATAATACTTGGCGGCACTCAAGAACAAGAACATGACCCAGATGACATTGATCGTCATGAATAAAACGAACAACGTCAGTTTGTACAGAAAATCGAGCGGCGACAATAGCCAAAAGATACTGTACAGAATCGTCGCGGCGAGGATCGTCACTTTGAGCATCCCGGTGAAGACCGGGAAAATTTCATGCGCTTTCTTCTCGTAAAACAAGTCCGCCACATATCGGGTGACGACGAGCTGTTGGAAGCTGAACAAGATTTGCGAGAAGATGAACGCGTACGAGACCGAGATCATGAAAAGCGTCCGTTCGGCGAGCGATAACGTCGGCATTTGGAACGCCAACCATTGAATCGTCCCGACGACCAAGATGACGATCAACCACGGTCCGGATGTGACGAGGCCCGAGAACGTGTACGCCTTCAACCTGGACGAATAGTAGTCTTCTTGGAACAACTTCTGCAGCTTAAACCCGATGCCCGCCATACTGTTCCCTCCTCGTTTCATAGATGGCTTTGTAGCGGTCCACGACTTGTTGGAGACGATAGTATTGGCGGACCCGCTCCCGCCCGTTCTTACCGAAACGCATCCGCTCCTGCGGATAATCCATCATCCACTCGACCTTGTCCGCGACCGCTTCCGGATGAACCGGGGGCACGATAAACCCGGCTGGACCGAACGGGTCGTCTTCTCGTCCATACAGGAGCTCGGAACAAGCCCCGACATCGGTCGCGACCCACGGGATGCCGGCTGCCATACCTTCAAGAATCGCGAGCGGTTGACCTTCCGAGATACTCGTCAACAGAAGTAAATCAAACTTCGGCAAATAGGCTTGGACATCAACCTTTCCAGCGAGCTCGACATAATCGGTCAGCCCGCTCTGTTCGATGAGCAACCGGCACTCTTCCGCATATTCCTCATCCTCATCGAGCGGTCCCATGATCGTCAGCTTGAACAGACGATGCCGCTCCTGCAAAATCTTGGCGGCGTAAATCATCGTCTTCAAATCTTTGATTGGCACCAAGCGGACGATGGCCCCGATTTGAAAGAGATCGTGCTCCGGACGGTCGACCGTCGCCTGGATTTGTCGATCGGCGATGCCGTTGGCGATAATTTTCGTCTTCTCGCTCGGGGCGCCGATCCACTCCTGATATTCGCGGTTCCGCTCGAACAAGGTGATGATCTCATCGGCCGCGTTATAGGCCTCACGCGACAAATGGTGAAAGAAACGGACCCACCTCGGCTTATACGGCGCTGGAATCCAATACGACTGTAGAATCTCCTCTTCGCGTTCCCGCGAGTAGATGCCGTGCTCCGTCAAGATGAACGGAATCCCTTGCGTCTCTTTCATGTAGGACGCGACCACACCGGCATAACCCGTTGACACGGAATGAACGAGGTCGACTTTCGGGAGCGGTTGATGGAGCACCCGTAAAATCGGAGTGTACATACTCTGCCACATCCAGAAATAGTCGATGAACGAACCTCCGTTCATTTCCCCGGCGTAGGCCGCCTTGACATTTTTCCAAAAGAACTCGCTTGCGAAAAACGCCTGACTTGAAGGCACTTCTTTCCCAAGCAAACGAAGCGCTTGCCGGTTCGGACTTTTCAACATGAGCCAGTCCGATACGTTCTGTTCGTCCTCAGCGCCCCACTTTAATCGCCCTTTCGCCCGCTCACCCAAGTCGCTCAAATACAAGTGGGTGATCCCTGAAACGTTCGGTGGGAACACATATTTCATGTCTTCCGGACGCTTCTCTGTCGGTTGAATCGAAATGATTTCAAACGACACTTCGGGCATCGCCTCAATCAACGTCTGCGTCCAACTTGAGACGCCTCCGCTCACGTATGGATAACTGCCCTCTAATACGAGTCCGATTCTCATTGCGCTTCCCCCTTGATGGCGATTTCAGCGTTCGCCGATGTCAGTTTGACGAGGTAGAGCGGACGGTCGGCTTCCCATTGTTCGACCGTCCCAAAGTCAAACTCTCCCGTCTCAAGTGATTGGCCTGGTTTGAGGCGAATCGTGAAATGAGAGGGGTTGACGAGACCTTCCCCGGCCAAATAGACGGTCGACTCATCAAACGTGACGTTCAAATCAGCTTGTTGGTATGTGATCATCTTTTCGGTCGCATAGTGTTGCGTATATGCCTCGAGGTGCGGATATCGATCCTTCACGTCGTGGACGATTTTGCGAAGACTCGCGAACATCGTATCCCAATCCCGACCGAAGGCCCGGTCGGGGTCGATGACATCATCCGGGTGAATGAAGTGGGAAAACACACCGAAGTTGGCGATTCCATCGACCATTTGGAAAATCGATCCGCGCTCTTCCCCGTAATCGCTTGTCACACGCGGGAAATGGTACAAGTTCGGATGCGTCGCATCAAATTCGAACTCTTGAACGAAGTCCCCGCTCTCCGGCTCCCCGGTGTAGAGCGAAGCAATCGTGCGCAGTTCTGGCAACGCTTCGGCGATCGCATCGACCCCAGTCCGGTTGAGCGCGTTCGACGGCGGGACATATGACTTGAGCGTTTCAGCCGGGAAATAATTCTCAAACACGGACTCGGCTTGAAGCAATGACCGTTTCATCTCGTCTTTATCTTGCCAGGGGATGTACCCGTACGTCGGGTCAATCGGTTCATCGGCCGTGACGAGCGACTGGTGGTTATAGCCATGGAGTCCGATTTCCCCACCGTGGGCGATCAATTTGCGACCGAAGTAGAGCATTGGGAACTCACCCCGTTTGATCAACTGTTCGTCGACGAGCTCCATCTCCTCTTCATACGTCCCAATCATGGCACCCGTGTAAATCAAATCGTCGTCTTTCGCCAAATCGACCATATCTTCCCACCAATCCTCGGCGAAGAAATCTTTGACCGATTTATCGAGCGGGGTCGCGGACACGTCTTTCATTTTCCCGTCCATGACCGGTGCCGGGAAATCATCGATGTACATGAGCTTGATCGCTGCTTGTGCCGTGACGAACGCCGGTGGCATCGTGCCGAGCGTCTGCACGAACAGACCGCGGATCATCTTTTGGTTGGTGATCGTCGTATTCCAATAAAGGACGTTCCCTTCGCCGACGCCGTATTCCCAAAGAATCGGGAATCCTTCGGCCGACAACATGACGTTGGCCTCGTCTGCAATCGCAAAATCGACGACGCTATGGACAAATAAGTCGTCCGGTGGGTTCAAGTCAACGTACCCAGGGAAAATCGTCTCTTCAAAATTTAGACCATACACGTCCGGTACGTACTCACCGATTTCTTCGATGCCGGTCAACGCGTTCCATGCCGGATCTTTAAACCGATTCGCAAAGACGAGGTTCCCGCCTTGTTCGACATAACGTTTCATTTCCACGAACGGCCATCTTGTCGTATCTTCACCCGTGAAAATGATGATGGTGTATGGAGATGGCGCAATCGACCCGACGGCGCCTGGGTTCACTTCGCGAACGTCAAGTTTCGCATACTGCAGACCGTACAGCAGGTTGTCTGCCGTTTCGACCGCCAAATCGCCTTCATCCCGGACGAGATAAACTTGAAGCTGATGCTCACCCGCTTTTGCCGAGGCATCACTCTTCAACTGGTCGATGTTCATCTGTTGCTCGGCGACGTTTGGCAACAACGTGTGTAGCGAGTGGATCCGTAAGTATTGAATCGCACCGACGACGACTAAAAATAAGACGATGAAGAGCGAGAATGAGATTACAGTTCGTTTTTCCATGATGTCGTGTCACTCCATTCTTCAAACAACAGTCGGTACTCATACGGTACGTCCTCCAGTGAGAATTGGGTCTGCATCATAAACATGACCGCCTTCACTTCGTTCCAACGTTCGCGCTCATAATAGTAATTGATCAGCATCAGATGAGCCTCGATGCGTTCCGGGAAATGATGGACGTACTCTTTTAAAATGTTCAATTGCTCTTTGGGGCGCTCTAACGTGAGATAAATCTCGTTCAAGTCTTCGTAAATCCAGGGCGAAGGCGGATAGAGCGTCTTCGCTTTCAATAATTCTTCCAGCCATGCGCCTCGCTTGTCCTTCAACATGACCTCGGTGATGAGTTCACTATGGATCATGCGTTTATAAATCGTCGCAAGCCGTCGAATCGTGTCTGGGTTACCTAAGTCGTACTCGCGTTTGGCGTGTTTCAATTCTTGTTCATATTGATCGATCAAGATGTTCATTGTCGCCGCGGCGTAGTGGACAGTCTCGCTGTCCGTGCTCTCAAGTCCCATCTGCAAATACTTGCCTTGCTGGTCAATCGACTGGTTGACGTGCGTCAAAATCGAGTGTTTGCGGATAGCCGGATCTTTCGAGTTGATGGCGTCGGTGAGCGGTAACAGATGACTGCTGCTGCTCGCTTCATGACGAATCTGTTCATAGTTGACGACCTTGAAGTCGATATAGTCGTCATAGTCTTCAATCAGACCGCTCCGACCGAACCGTTCAGCAAGCCGATACACCGCATAGACGGCAAGTTCGGCCAAAAACGGTAAGAACAGACCGAAGCTGAGGGCCGCCACCGCGACGCCATAATCCGGCGCTTTCATTCGTCGTTTCAACGCGATCAATAATCCGAAGGCGAGCAGTGCATGAACGACATAAATCCCGATCAATACGAGACGAATGGTAGACTCCATCCCGTCACACTCCCTTCTGGATCAAAATCCCTTCGATCCGGTCATAGATCCGTTGACGGTGTTCTTCACTCGTTCCTGGGAGTAAGAGCACCAGCTTATTCTCATCAGGGTCGTACCCGACGACATCGATCTCCCGTAAATACGAATGGACGATGGCCTCGATACTCTCGAGTGAGACAGGCTCATACCCGAGCGGATATTCGAGGACGATGTACGGCTGTCCATGGTGAATCTTCTTTTGTTCTTGGATGGCGACGAGTTCTGTGAACGCTGTTTTCTTATAAAACGAGGTGCCTTTATGCATCTTCTCGTGCTGCTCTTTACGAATCAGGTTCTCGGCATTTTGAATGCGTGTGCCAATCCAGGAGAAGAGGATATTGAGAACGTGCAAGTCATCGGTCGTCAATTTCCGAAGCGGCAACCGTTTGATGACGACGACTTCTCGGGTCATCCCGTCCACGATGATCGGTGCGAGCAACATCGGGTCCGTGTCCTCGTCGTCGAGTTGACGGAGCGTCGTCTCTTGCACTTGGAAGAACCGTTTGAACATACTCGATGCCTCATCGAGAAAAATCGTTTGCGGAAACTCTTTCTTGTCCGTTTGGCGAATCAAGAGGCGCATCGACTTCTGGGAACGGTCGACGTGGTAAATGGCGACGTCACTCGCCAGGAACGTTTTTTTCAATAGGCGAATCGTCTCGCTCCGAATCAATTCTGGATGCGGCAAATCAAGCGATACGGCCAGTTCATACAATTGATTCAAGCTGTACTCGGATTGAAGTAGTTTTTGACGAAGTGTGGTTTGCGAAGTGTTGAGTAAATCGACGGTCTCTTTCAAATACGTGTTTTCATCTTTCAGTTCTTCGTTGCGGAACTGGCTGATTTCGTAACGCTCTCGAAATGAGGTGCTGAACAACCCGACGATGACAGTGATGGCGAAGTAGTAAAACAGTGTAAGAAGTGAGTTTGTATCGTAGAACAACAGGAAGATGTCCCCTCCCATTAGGCCGGTGTATAACACTTTATAGAGGAGCAAAATGCCGAAACTGATTAAGCCGAAAATCGTTCCATACCTGAGCGCGAACAGGATGGCGGCCACATAAAACAAGTTCAGTTCATTTTGAATCGTGCCTAGGCTGAAGAATAAATCGATTCCGATCAATAGCGCGAACACGACAAGAATCTCGACCCATTTGAGCCATGGACGGTCTTGAGCGTACAGAATGATAATCCCCTCCTCATGGATAACATCTCTTCAGTTTTTAATGCGGGATGATCCCCTGCCCTCGGACAGGTATACATAGTCCTTATCTTCCCTTACCCTAATTACCCCCTAAAAATCCCACGTATTGTAATAAGTTGGTTCGTGATAATGGATGAATCCGTTCGCTTCGGCCATATCCCGACTTGTCGCCTCTTCTTGGTCTGAGACGGTGAGGACAGCGATTCCGTATTCGTCTTGAATCGCGTTCATTCGATCGAGCATCTCCATCGACCAAGAGTCGGACGTGATTTCCGTGTAGTTAAAACCTTCCCACATGAAGCCTTCCACGTAAGGCGCACTCGTTCGTTCAAGCGTCTCGATGCCCCAGTTTTGGACGACTGGGACGCCCGGATATGCCTTTTCAATCGCTTGTAAAAAGGCCTCGAGCCCAGCCAGCTGTTCTTCTAAGTCGTCCGGATAATCGAGGTGGACGTCATCGATATCACCGACCGTGTCGAGGAAAATTCCGTCCAGATGTTTATTGATGACTTGTTTTTGAATTTCACGGATTAAAATTTTACGGAAATCGGACGAGCTGATATCCGTCAAATACGAATCCCATTTCGGGAAATAGATGCGTTCCCCGTCCCGATAGAAGAAATCGTCTTTGTCCATTTGGCCGATGAGCGCACGATTCCACGTATCTGCTTCCATCACGTTAATATAGCCGAGCACTTTCGTCCCGTTCGAGCGGATCGTCTCAATCTGTTCCGGCGTATACCAAATCGGTTCGATGATGACGAGGTCGTATCGGGCCATGTCTTCAATGATCGCCTCGGTCGGCATGTTATAAAAAATCTTATAGGAATGGATCTCATCAAAATCAAACGGCTCTTTCGTCGTACATCCTCCTAAAAAGAAGATGAACAATAAGCCGCTCACTAAACATCGTCGCACTCGGACACCTCCTTGTTGAATGAATCCGTCTTGGTGTGAATCGGTCCGTTTGACGGTGAACGATCAGGGAAACAACATAGTATAGACTGTCACAGAAGGGAGAAATGGGCGTGAATTCCATTTTATTGACGATTGCCCTATTATTCGTCGGCTTGAACGTGTTTACCTTCTTTCGGCGCCAAACGTATAGACAGACCGGCTTCGACATGCGCTTGTTCAGCCACTTGTTCGTCAGCCTACTCGGCGTCATGATCGGGTTTGCCTTGATTTACTACGCGCTCTCACGCGATGGCGTCATATTGGTGACGTCACTCGAGATGATGAACGCGGTCGATCCGAACTGGCGCAATCTGCTTTACTTCAGCGGGGTCACGTTGCTGTCTATCGGATTCGGCGACCTGCTGCCAATCGGTCCGGCCCGGTTGTTCGCCTTGCTCGAAGCGGCCATCGGGATTTTGTTGCCGACAGCATTTTTTGTAAAATCGATATACAAAAAAGAAGACTGAAGAAACAGTCTTCTAACGTCCAGTAATCAGCAAATACATGTTGAAGGCGACAAGTCCAAGCGGAAATAAGGCCACGACTAAAATCGGCCATTTTTTCGTCCGGATGCCGACAAATAAAAGTAAACTCCCCACTAGGAGCGCGATGAACGTCGTATACGGATTCAAGCGTCATTCCCCCTTCTATAGAGGGGCTTTTCCCGACTCAACCGAAAACTAATCGTTTGAACACCAAAGCGTCGAAAAGGCGTCACGAATTCGTCGGGCTTCCATCTCCGCAAACGGATATCCGGCTTGGTCGGCCACGCGGCGACTGACACGTTCAAATTGTTCCACCAACGTCGCATGGGCCGTTTCCATCGCTGTCACTTCGACCAAAGTGTATGTATCAAGATAAGCCTGCCATACTTCAGGGGCCAGATGCTTCTCAAGCCCATCCCCGGACTTTCCTCCGTTCGCCGTAAAGTTTGTCGCAAAGCCAACGTCCCATACAAGCATCTGCCGGAGCATCGTTCGCATGATCGTCACATGGTCGAAAGCGTATAACAGTTGACCCCGCTTGATACCTTTGACGACGTAAAGCGACACCCACCAAAACTCGTTCCAACACTGCTCATAGTCGAATCGGCTCGGTCGTTTGATGCGGTACGTGTCATCAGATGGGATCGTTTGACCGGCAATCTCGTCTTTATCAATGAGGACGAGACTGAGTGAGTCAGCGTGAATCGCTTCCTGCACGTCACGCATAGGACGGACGGTCAAATCGACGCGATGACCGGCTGCAAACTGAACGAGAAACGCGAAACGCTCATATTCGTCGCCTCCCGGCACCTCGTCCGGCGTCTGCATAATCAAGACGTCCCCGAGCGGCGCCATCCACGAGCGGTCCTCGATGAACGCGATCACGTCTTCGACGAAACAAGTGACATCGACGTCTTGAAAACGGTCTGGTTTTACGTGCGGATTGACGAGCGACCCGTTCAAGACGAGGACGCGGACGTCTTCCCGCTCCGCGGCCATGGCCGTCAAGTGCTCGAGCACTTGCTCATTGGTCATATGACGTTCGCCCCGAGCGAACGGGCGACTTGGACGGCCTGCATGACGTCAAGCGTCGCTTGTTTCAGAATGACGTCCGAGAAATCGACCCCATCCATCTCGGCCCCTACAAAATCGGCACCGGAGCAATCCGCGTGCTGCAACACGGCGCGGGACAAGACGGCGTTCGTCCAGCGTGATTCTTTCAAATCCGCACCGTATAAATCGGCCTCCGTCAACCGGACACCGGACCAATCCATCTTCCGGAGCGGGGCGTGACGCAGATTGACGAACGACCAATCTCCTTCACGCACGACGACCCCTTCAAACGTGCATGACTCGAACGACGAACCCGTCATCTTGCACTGATCGAACTCGCTCAAAAACAGATTCGCCCCGTTGAACTGACAATTCAGGAACGAGCTGCCGCTGTGGCGCGAGGCGTTCCACTTCGAATCGGTGAAGTCACAGTTGATGAAACGACACTGTTCGGTCTCAAACTCGGTCGCATCGATATAGGTGAAGCGACAGTTCTCGAACGTCGTCTGCGTGAGTTGGATGTCACGGAGCGTCTCGTCGCGGAAGTCCTCGCCTTTATAACTCTCATTTGATTGAAACATGACCTGCCTCCTTGGCGTATACTTGATGTAGCTTAAGGAATGGAGTGATGAAGATGGATATCGTATTTCCGACCGAGCACGGCACGTTCAATTATCGCGTCGCCGGCATCTGGGTCCAGGACGGTCATTTGCTCGTTCATCGGAACGTGAACGATGACTTTTGGGCGTTACCGGGCGGTCGTGTCGGCATCGGCGAAGAGGCCGAGCTTGCCTTGACGCGTGAACTGCAAGAAGAACTCGAAGCGACACTGACGGGAACGACGTTCGCTTTCGTGTCCGAAAATTTCTTCACGTATTTGGAACGCACGGTCCACGAGATTGGCATGTACTTTTATGTATCGGGTGACCTCCCGCTCCGGCATGGAGACTTCCACGGACCGGAAGGCGATCACCTCATCTATCGTTGGCAGCCGCTCGACGCGCTCCGGGACTTGAAACTCTTCCCAGAGACACTCTATGCGTTGCCCCAATCACTGCCGCCCCACTTTATCGATCGCTGAGCTTGATAGAATCGACTTCAACTCGTGCAAGTCTTGAATTTCATACGTCGTCTCGACCGACGCCGCAATCTCGTGCGGATTGTACCAGCACGTGTCGAGCCCATACATGCGCCCGCCGGCGATATCCGCCGTTAGCGAGTCACCGACGATGAGTCCGCGTTCCGGTACCACGTTCGGCACGCGGTCGAACACGTAATCGAAGAACGGTTTCATTGGCTTTTGTGAACCGGTCGCATCCGAGACGAACACGTCTTGGAAGTAAGGGAGCAGTCCCGAGGCTTCGAGCCGCTTGAACTGAGTCTCCGTCACCCCGTTCGTGACGATATAGAGCGGATACTGTTCACTGAGCGTACGGACGAGTTCGAGTGCCCCATCGATGATGTGCACCCCGGCGTGCAAATGGTCGCGATAGCGCTGTTCGACTTCATGGGCATCGATCGTGATGCCGAGCGTGTCGAACAGTTGCGTGTGCCGGCCCATCAAGACGTCTTCCCGTCCGACCTCGCCGCGCTCGAACGCGCGCCATAATCCGTTATTGATCGTCACATACTGTTGTTTCAATTCATCCGTCATCCGAACGTTGTGTGCCGCGAGCAACTGCTCCAAGGCGACGTGCTCGCTCTGTTTAAAGTCTAACAACGTATCGTCGACATCGAATAAAATAGCTTCATATCGTTTCATAATCTGTATTACCCCTCTCTGCCTCTAATGTACAGGAACGGACCGAGAAGTTCAAAACAAGGAGTGAGTCATATGGCTAAACGACCTATCAGCAATCTCGAGTATTCAGGGGAAGAATTCGCGTCATTTTTCTATTTGGCCGATGAGATGTTCGGCATCGATTTTGGTGAATGGTACATGGCCGGCGAATGGACCGACCGCTATCGTTGTTACTCATTGACGTTTTATCGGAATGTCATCTCGAACGTCGGCATGAGCCGGATGACGATCGTGGCTGACGGAACCGCTCGCGAGGCGTATCAGATTGGGACGGTCATGACGGACGAGGACCGACAAGGACTAGGACTTGCCACCCGTATTTTCAAGCATGTGTTCAAACAGCATGACGCCGATGGCTTGCCTTATTTTTTGGCTTGTGACGAAGGGGTTGAACCATTTTACGAGCAACAGGGGTTCTCCGTCCAACTTGAACCGGAGCTATTCGTTTCAGTATCGGGATCTGCGGCTCCACTCGAACATATCGACGTCGATGCCGAACAGTGGCGTCGTTTCAAACTGGAGTCACTCCCGTTTTCACCGCGTCTGTATACGACAGACGACATGCACATTTGGATGTTCCATTACTATCAAGGGATGGACGAGGACGTGTATCGTTTCGATGACGTCCATGTCATTTATATGATTGAACGCTCGCGCTTAAACTTGTATGCCGTGCTGTCGCCGCGACCTGTCGATATGCGTGACGTCGTGGCTCGCCTCTCCTTTGAAGGCATCACCGAAATCGTCTTTAAATTCACGCCCAATCTGGACGGTGTGGAACAACGTCCGTCCCGCGACGGCCAATGGATGATTCGCATGAACGAAGGACAACTCTTCCCGGAAGGTTGTCGCTTCCCTTATTTATCGAAAGCATGAAAAAAACTCGCCTCAGGGGCGAGTTTTTTGCGTATGAAAGGCATTTCCGAGCGCCTGCGCCGCTTCTTTGACGGCTCGTCGCGCTTCCGGAACGTATGCGTAGTAGTTGACGAAGCCGTGGATGAGTCCTCCGTAATTGTGATACGTCACCGGGACACCGAGGCTAATCAATTTGTTAGCGTATGCACGTCCGAGGTCGCGCAGCGGATCATATTCGGCCGTCAACAACGTCGTCGGGGGAAGGTCCCCCAAGTGGTCCGAAAAAATCGGCGAGGCGTACGGATGCATCAATTCCGACTCATCATGGAAGTATTGTTGCTGGAACCACCGGATGAGCCCTTCATCGAGCAGATAACCGTTCGCGTAATCAATCAATGACAGCGGCAAGTTCTCCTCGGTCCCGGTAACCGGGTAAAACAGCAGCTGATGCATGACGAAGGGGCGACCTCGTTCAATCGCCATCAAGGCGCTGACCGTGGCGAGCGTCCCGCCGGCACTGTCTCCGCCGACGGCGATGCGCTCGGCATCGATTTCAAGTTCCGAGGTGTGATCCGCAATCCAAACGAGCGCCTCATAGCTATCGTAGACGGCTGTCGGAAACTTATGCTCCGGAGCGAGTCGGTAGCCGACCGAGATGACGGTGCAGTCAGCCCCGTTCGCGATCGTCCGACATATCGCGTCATGGGTGTCGAGACTGCCCGTGACATATCCGCCACCATGATAATAGACGAGTGCTGGCGCGATCGTTCGACTCGACCGATAGATGCGAATCGGGAGCGAACGGCCTGAGAGCGCGATCAGACGCTCTTCGACATCATGCACGTGCTCTTTATGTTGAAACCGGGTCATCATTGCGTCTTCTTGTCGTCTTAATTCGAACGGATCCAATTGGTCATATGTGGTCGAGAGCTGATTTTGAAACTGGTTCAAATAAAATTGAATCGTCGGATTGACTGGCAACGGGAATCCCTTCTTTCTCTTTTAGGCGTACAGTTGCCTATTCCCAGCCGCGTTACACTCTAAGCAGACGTGAGTGCTTTTTCGGACAACCTGTCTCATTGATTGTCGGCTGCGGCCATGAGATAGCCCAAAGGTAGGGCTCAAGAAGAGAAATAATCCGAAGCGCCCCCGCATCAAACTTGCCCCTTTTGGTTCTTTTTCCACCACACGAACAAGAAAATCCCCATCCCAACGAACAAAATCAGCATCGAGTAAATCAATTGTTGTTCGAGCGGCAAGCTTGTTTGGGCGAACGCGTATTGGGGCCCGAATAAAAGAATCGGGATGATCAGATTGATCCATGTTTTCGTCCAAACCGAGACGATGAGCAACGTGACGACGGCAAGGCCGAGCAACACGAGTTGGCCGGTTGGGCCGAACACAATCGTCGGGGTCTCGACGAAGATGTCGAGTACCATCAGCCCGAGGAATAACGTCATCGGCATCGCGGCGAGCGCAATGTATATCATCCCGTTTTTGAATTTACTTTCTTTCGAGCGGACCGACATGTTGCGGAACGCTTGTGAAGCGGCGAGTAAGAACAGGACAGCGACGAGCGGGAATCCGATCAATTGAACTGTCGAGAACATCATCTCCCCTTGAATGAAATTAGCGATGATGATGTAGGCAAACACGTTCGGGATGATCATCGCGATGATTTTGAAAAACCCTTTCCCATCGAACGCCATCTCACGACCGAGATGCTGCATGTAGGCTTTCGGACTTTGGCCGATGACATCGTCCACGCTTTTCCCTGCCCGTTCCGCCTCCTCAAGGTGATCTTTCAACTCCTCGACGACGTCTTTCACTTCACCTTCCGACTTACCGCTCGACATGAGATATACCGCTAAATCATCCAAAAAATCACGACTCTTTTTTGAAAGTTCCATCTTCATTCCCCTCTCCGAGTACGCGGTCGACGCCGCTTGACACTTCCGCCCAACGTTGTTTGAAGGCCAGCAACTCTTGGTGCCCCGCCTCCGTCAAAATGTAATATTTTCGTTTCGGTCCCCCTGATGGCAACGCCTTTTGGACCGTCTCGACCCACCCTTCTTTCTTCATCCGTAACAGGACCGGGTAAATACTGCCCTCGCTCACCATCGTGAAGCCATACGTCTGCAACTTCTCCGACATCTCATAGCCGTACGTCTCTCCTTTATCGATGATGGCCAACAGGCAACCTTCGAGCAATCCTTTTAACATTTGACTCATCGCCATGGCGTGACCTCACTTTCGTTAAACTAACTTGTTATACACAATAGTAATGGAAGGCACTACCAATTGCAACTACTTTGTAAAACAAGTTAGTTGCGCATCGAGAGGTTTATTTTTTCAAATCAGGTGAATACTTCTTAAGGTGAAGCAAAAAGATAAAGGAGTGTTTGAATATGCATACCGATTTTACAAAGATGTACATTGATGGCCAATGGGTCGAAGGCTCAAGCGACAAATCGATCGATAACACCAACCCGTTCACGGATGAGACATTGTTCTCCATCCGGTCGGCCGACGAGTCTGATCTCGACAAGGCTTATGCCGTTGCGAAAGAAGCACAAACCGAATGGGCGACGATGCTGCCACAAAATCGCCGGGCCTTGATTGAGAAGTTCGCCGAAGTGACGTTGCAGCATAAAGATGACATCATCGACTGGCTCGTCAAAGAGTCGGGCAGCACGCGCATCAAAGCAGAAGGCGAATTTTTAGCCTCGATGGCGATCATCAAGGAAGCGGCGACGTTCCCGTTCCGCATGGACGGGCTCATCAAGCCTTCAATCGTCCCGAACAAAGAGAACCGGGTCTATCGGAAACCGCTCGGCGTCATCGGCGTCATCAGCCCATGGAACTTCCCGTTCCACCTCGCGGTCCGCTCAATCGTCTCCGCCCTCGCGACGGGGAACACCGTCGTCGTCAAACCAGCGACGGCGACACCGGTCACAGGAGGTCTCCTCTTCGCCTCGCTATTTGAAGAAGCGGGTCTTCCGAAAGGCGTCTTGAACATCGTCGTCGGTCGCGGTTCGGAGATCGGGGACGCCATCGTCGAGCACCCGGTGCCAAAACTCATCTCGTTCACCGGTTCGACCGAGGTCGGCAAAGGGATCGCCGAGAAGGCCGGACGCCTGTTGAAAAAGACAGCGCTCGAACTCGGCGGGAATAACGTCTTCGTCGTCTTAGACGACGCCGACATCGACCGTGCCGTGGAATCGGCCGTCTATTCGAAATTCTATCACCAAGGGCAAATCTGTATGTCGACGAACCGAATCCTTGTCGCCGAGTCGATTCACGATGAATTCCTCAAAAAATTCGTTGAGCGAGTCCGTGCCTTGAAGTTCGGCAACCCGAACGAATCAGACACACAAGTCGGGCCACTCATCGATCACGATCAAGTCGACCGCATCCTCGATCAAATCAAGCAGACGGTCGACGCCGGTGCGACGCTCCAGGTCGGCGGCAACGCTGACGGGAACGTGCTCGAGCCGACTGTCGTGAGCGGTGTCACGAACGACATGCCGCTTGCGAAAAATGAGATTTTCGGACCGGTCGCCGTCATTCTGTCGTTCAAGGACGACGCCGAGGCGCTGAAACTCTCGAACGAGTTGCCATACGGACTGAGTGGTGCCGTCCATGGTTCGATTTACCGTGCGACCGAGTTCGCACGCCAAGTCGAGACGGGGATGATTCACGTCAACGACCAATCGGTGAACGACGAGCCGCACTTGCCGTTCGGCGGAGAGAAAGATTCGGGTCTTGGCCGCTTCAACGGCGAGTGGGTGCTCGAGGAGTTCACGACGCTCCAATGGGTATCCGTCATGCACGAACGCCGGGAATACAAACCATTTTTCTCATAAACAGCAAAAAACGTGTTGGTCCGCGAACGGATCAACACGCTTTTTTTAAATTTTTTTCACAAACTCCGACTTGAGTTTCATCGCGCCAAAGCCCTCAATCTTGCAGTCGATGTCATGGTCCCCGTCGACGAGACGGATCCCTTTCACTTTCGTGCCTTGTTTGACGACGAGCGACGTCCCTTTCACCTTCAAATCTTTGATGACCGTGACTGTGTCCCCGTCTTGGAGCACATTTCCGTTCGCATCTTTGATTTGCGCGTCTGCTTCCGCTTCGGCTACCTCGCTCGGCGACCACTCGTAGGCGCATTCCGGACAGACGAGCAAGCTCCCGTCCTCATACACATAAGTTGACTGACATTTTGGGCAATTCGGTAGTTCTGTCATACTGATTCCTCCATTCGATACACTGTTCCCAGTATACCGAAATTTTAGAAGTTCGACAGCTAGCGGTCAGCCTTCTTGCGGAGTCTCGGGGCCTTTCAAATCAAGCTGATAAAACGATAAGTCCAGCCATTTGCCAAACTTGTAGCCGGCTTTTTTTATCGTGCCTGAATGGACGAACCCTAATTTTTCATGTGCTTTGACGCTCGCGATATTGGCGGCATCGATCCCACCAATCATCGTCTTCACTTCCCGTTCTTCACCGATGCGGATGATTTCACGGAGCAATTTATTCCCGATCCCTTTCCCCCGATAGCCGGGATGCACGTACACCGAGTGCTCGACCGTATAATGATAGGCCGGCCATGGACGGAACGGGCCGAACGTGGCAAAGCCCATGACGACATCGCCTTCCTCCCAAACGATGATCGGGAGCCCGGACGCTTTTTTGTCTTCGTACCAAGCGACGCGATTTTGAAGCGTCACCGGCTCGTAATGGTAAACAGCTGTACTGTTGACGATTGCGTCATTGTAAATATGTAAAACGGCTTGAAGGTCGTCTCGACGGCAGTTGCGAATCATGAGGACACCATACTTTCTATAAGTTTTCTTTATTATACTTATCTCAATTTCAAAATACACGTAACGATTTGCTGCCACAAAAAAAGTCAGCCGTTTCGACTGACTTTTTTACCTTAGGCTGCCAAACGGTCACACATCGATGCGCACTCGAAACAGACGCGCGCACATTCCTGACAATGTTCGTGCTTATGTTTCTCACACTCTTGGGCACACGCCTTACAGACGACCGCACAAGCCCGGGCCAGTTCCGGTACGAACGCCGAATCCCGTGTCATCGCCTCAGCGAGGAATGAACAGATTGCAGCGCACTCACGATCGAGTCGGATACAGTCGACCATCATCTTCACGTCATGTTCCTCGAGACAAGATTCAAGACAGTAATTGCACGTCTCCACGCAATCGTGCAACGTTTCCAGTTCGTTCGCATAAATTCGATGAGCCATGTATTCGTCCTCCTTTTGAATGACTACACAACGACAATACGTTACTGTTGTTCCCTAATCTTCAAAAGAAAAACGACCGTCGACTAACGTCTCGGGTCGTTCACGAACGTACGATATAGGTAGGCGACACCGTTCAACCAGCGCTCCGAATACCGCTTCGGCATGAAACGGAGGCGGTAGAGCCGATACATCCGCTTCAAATCTTCCCATTGGTGATCGACTTGTTGCCCTTGTCGGAATCGCGCCAAGTCAATCAAATAGAGTCGGCCGTCCGGCGTGAGGATGAGGTTGCGCAAATGGACATCGGACGGGGTCAACCCGAGTCGCCGGGCCGCTATGAGCGCCTCATCGACTTGCTTGATGTACGCGGGGTCGATCCAAATGCCTTCAATCAAACATTCAAACAGTGTCTTCCCTTCGATATAGTCGATGACGATATAGTTCGGACCCGCTTCGTACAGACCCGGGAATTGTGGCAATCCCTCGAGCTTCCGATAGATCACGGCTTCCTCGGCCGCGATGTGCGTATAGCCAGGGAAAAACACTTTAATGACGAGTCGTGTAGATTTTATGCGGAACACGGCAGCACTGCGCCCGATCCCGTGCAGTTCGAGGTCAGGATGATAGGCGGTCACACGCGTGTCTTGCCCGTGTCGCTCAAACGTGACGCCCGCATATTGTTCATAATGATTCATAGAGCACTCCTCTTTTTCGGTTCATCTCTTTCCTATCATAACTGAAATCACTTTCATTTGACTCGGTCCGCGTCCGTCCGATACGCCCAATAAGTGACGCATCCCCCGATTATCTCTATAATGAAAGCGACAGACAATGAGGAGGAATCAATCATGCAACGTATCGAACTGACAGAAGACTTATCATTCTCACGGATCATCCACGGCATGTGGCGTCTCGCTGAATGGGATATGAGCCCGCAGGAACGTCTCACGTTCATCGAGCAATGTATCGAACTCGGAATCACGACGTTCGACCATGCCGATATATACGGTGGCTATACATGTGAAGGACTATTCGGGGAAGCACTTCGCCTCAATCCCTCACTTCGCGATCAAATCGAGATCGTGACGAAGACTGGCATTAAACTGACAGGCTCTTTCAACCCAGGCCAAACAATCAACCATTATGATACGACGAAAGAGCATATCATCCGTCAAGCCGAGCGTTCACTCAAAGAGCTCGCCATCGACCAGATTGACACGCTGTTGATCCATCGTCCCGATCCGCTCATGGACCCGGACGAAGTCGCTGAGGCATTCATTACGTTACAACGAAGTGGAAAAGTCCGGACGTTCGGTGTCTCGAACCACGTACCGGCAACCCAACAGTTGCTCCAGTCACGCTTGCCGTTCCAACTCGTGACGAATCAGCTCGAACTTTCACCGATGCAACTGAAACACTTCGAAGATGGTTCTGTCGACCTATGCCACGAGAAGCGGATGCTGCTCATGGCGTGGAGCCCGCTCGCCGGCGGTCAACTGTTCACCGAGTCACAGTATGCGCCGCTTCGCGAGAAACTCGAAGACATCAGTGACCGCCATAAAGCGAGCGGTATCGATGCAGTCGTTTACGCATGGCTTTTGAAACACCCTGCCAAGATCATGCCGATCGTCGGATCTGGGAAAATTGACCGAGTCAAGACCGCCGTCGGCGCGCTCGATATCGAGCTCACCCGTGAAGAATGGTTCGAAATTTTGAAGGCAGCCCGCGGCCGCGACGTCGATTGAAGGTAAAAATAAACAAATAAACCCTGATTGGTTCCATCCTTGATTTTTTAAATAGTTTCATCATTTTCAAGAACGTGGCCATTCAACGGTTCATTCGTCAAAAATCGACATGTTCATAAGAGTGAAATTCCATTTCATATCCATAAGTGTAAAACAAGCCCGCTCAGTTCAAGTTGAGCGGGTTTTTTGATTTTTTTTTAAAAAAACACATTAATTTTCCTAAGACTAAAGTCACAAAAAAATGGTGCTAAAATGATGAAAGTTAATCATCAAAGGAGTGCACCCCCGTGAAAAAGTACTTGATTCTTTGTACGTTCGCCATGTTGTTCGTCCTTTTTGGATGTGAAGAAGAACATGCCTTTCGTTTACATACAGCTCCAGAGTACTATCAAGGTCGCGCTACCCTGCCATCAGGACAACAAATCGAGATGACCGAGTCCGATCGGACGAACGTCCTCGATGCTTGTTATCCAGAGGACGCGCTATCCCGTATTCCTGACGGAGAACGTCACTTGATCGGGACGGTCACATTGACCCAACCGCTGATCACGACATCCTCGACCGATGTCTTTCCGACCGCCACTTTTTTTGAAGTGGACAATCAAGCCTACGTTCAATGCCAAGCCGAGACGATCACGTACATGAAACAAATCGACACATTGCCGAACAGTCTCATTGCGTATCGTGACCACGCTGTTCCGTCTTCAGCGACGTCAAAACTGCGAAACGCCCAACCGCACGAACGGCTCCATTTCACAGAAGAGATGACCAAACCGGTCGGCAACGAACCATATCCAAAACGGAGCGGGCTCGAGCAGACGCTCGTTCACGTGACGATGCCGTTCAATGGCTCTTTCGAATTCACGTTCGAATCCCCGGAAACATATGAGACGGTCACGTTGCCGATTAACGAAGCATCGCGCCAACCTTTCCTCTCCCTCGCCTTAGGTACCGAGGTGTCTCAAGATACAAAACAATACGGACTTCATTTGTCATCTGATCAAACCTTATATGGGGAGGCCCTTCGACCGAAAGACGCGAGCTTCGACCGCATGCTTGGCGCTCGTCAGGCGAGCACGCTCCCGACGACGCTCATCCCGAATGAGCGCTATCCTTTGTTCAGCTTTTCATTCATCCGTGACGGGAAACCGCATAAACAAGTCGTTTCAATCACCTATCGAGAAGAAACGTTGCTTCGCGGCGATCGGTTGAAAACGAAGATGCGCCAACAATTTGCCCACCGCCGGCATGTCGTGACACATGACTTGGCGCTGCTCGGAACGGAATCCAAGGACGCATCGTTCTTGCATCACGCCAATGCCGAGGCCGTCCAATTCGTGTTCCAAGCGATCGATCGTTCGAAAGCTGTCGCCACGGCCGGGACCCCGGCCCCGACTCCCTATTTGACCGTTTTCGAGGGTATTTGTGCGCAGACGTTCGATGTCAGCTATAACGGAGACGATGTCTTTTTGACGAATACGTTGACAGGGTCACACTTCAAACTGCTCCGCGCCGATGCCGAACGTTGGCACGACTTATTCAATAAGCAACAGGGCTAACCCCTTTCCTAAAGACAGACCGGTATGAACCGGTCTGTCTTTGCACGTTTTCTAGGCAAAATCAGAAAGCATCCATCGGTCGCTATGCGACAATGACAGCAAACGGTGTAAAGGAGAGGATTCGATGACGAAACGATTCGAGCGCGACGTCGCCACACATTGGCCCGTCGCTTATAAGCAACCTGGATATCCACACGTGCAACAAGGTTGGGTCTTGCCCCCTGAGCGAAAAAACGAGTTCGACCCGTTCATCTTGATGGCCGAGGACTGGTTCAAACGTGGCACGTTCTCGGACCACCCGCATCGCGGTTTCCAAACGATCACCTATGTGATTGACGGACGACTCGAACATATCGACAACCATGGCGGCCATTCGATTTTAGATGCCGGAGACGTCCAGTACATGAACGCGGGCTGGGCGGCCCGACACGCCGAGGAGGCCGTTGCTGATGACTTGATTCATACGCTGCAACTATGGCTCAATTTACCGAAAGCGCTCAAAACGACGACGACGTCTTATCAAAACGTGTACGTCGAAGACGCCCCGGTCGTGCCGATCGACGGTGGACAAGTCCGTGTCTATTCGGGTGAGGTCGCCGGTGCGACAGGCCCGATGGACAGCCTTGTCCCGATCACGATGAGTGAAGTCAGCTTAAAGGAAGGTGAAGTCTATGAGCACGTCATCCCCGTGAATCATAACGCCTTCGTCTATATGCTCGCCGGTTCGGTCGAACTCGGGACGTCCGCGACACCGCTCGAGAAGACGCACGTAGCGACGCTCACGTTCGACGAGACGGCCGAGGGTGAGAGCGGACTCCGCATAAAAGCAACGTCACGCACGAAACTGCTTGTCTATTCAGGCAAACCGATTCGAGAAGACTATATCGCTCACGGCCCGTTCGTCATGAACACCGAGGATGAGATTCGCCAAGCGTTCCGCGACTATCACGCCGGTGTGTTCGGTCCCCCGGCCGTCAAATAAAATAAGCCGCGCCTGAGGCGCGGCTTATTGTTTGTCCGGCATGAGCACCGTCTGTTGTGTCGGAACCCGACCAATCGGGACGGTCCGCTCGACGAGGACGTAGCGTTTCCCGTCCACTTCAAACTTCCGGTCGCCGAGATAATGGGCCGACTTCCCGTCTTCATACAGTTTCGTCAAGATTGCCGGCACATACTCATTCAAATTCGTATAATGCTCGTCTAGCGTCATGACGATGTTGCCTTTGCCATAACCCAACCATTGGTTCGACATGAATAACATGAGCGAAATCGTGCCGATGACGCCGATGACTAAAATGACTGTCTCCATCAAATCCTCCTCATTCCACTTTCAAAAATTGCACATCATAGCGGCGCGCCAAGACGAGCACGAGACCGATCAAGAGTGCTGATGAGATGGCTGGCACAAAGTCCGGTACCGTATCTCCCGCGCTCAAGAAATCGAATGTCCCGTGGAACAGGATGGCCGGTCTCTCCTTTCTACAGCTGCTTCACGACGACTTGACGTTTCGGTCGGAATCCGACCTGTTCATAAAAAGCCGCAGCCGCTTCGTTCACCGACCAATAATCCAATTCGATAGATGGGAACCCGTGCGTGATGGCAAAGCGTTCCACTTCATCCATGATCAAACGTCCATACCCTTTTCGCTTCGCTTCCGGGTTAATACTGATTTGATGCACGTACAGCGTGCGTACTGCTTGCCGAAATGCGTTCGCCTCACTCACCCGCTCTTGAAAACAGACGTATCCGATGACGTCAGCATCGACCTCTGCCGTGAAGAAATGATAATCGTCCCGTGCCATCATCTCCGTAAACGCCGTTTCCATCGCCGCGTGATCGTAAGATGCAAAGAAAGCCGGTGCGAGTTGAAGATGATGCTCATGGACGGGACGGTTCAACGTCGCAATCAATGCCGCATCGTCGGTTCGTCTCAACTGCATCATAACGACCCCGATCCCTCGTTCCCATAGTCTCGTGTCTCAGTGACCCCGTGCGGTTTTTCATACCCGCGCAACGTGTGGTTCGAACTGACCGTCTCTTTCCCGCTCAAACGGCGCTGAATGGGACGGGCCAGCCAGTAACCTCCAAACAGAGAGGCCGGAAAGACGATAAACGCGGTGCCGAGAAAGACATAGAAATAAGACTCCTCGGCTGTTAAGACGAAGTGACTGACTCCGTAACGCAGTCCGAAAAACAAACCCACGAACACGACGGCGACGAAGGCGTACTCGATACACTTGCCAAGAAATTGTTTCATTCCGTTCCCCCCTTAAATAATTACCATTCTTTACGAGGGGAAATGGAAAAAGGTTTCAAATTTGTTTTCTGGATCCATACCATATTGTAGCCGCCCGCTCCGTCGCCGATACCCAATCTTGTTTCCCTTGGATGTAACTTTCGATATCGTCCGGATGTTGACTCGCCAACTGCTGCTTGAGCGCCGCATACTCGTCCCGCACGTCCGGGAATGTGACCAAGTAGTCACGAAAGGCGAGATGCCGGATGACGCCGTCATCCCCGTCCTCGAACATATGGACGTGGAAAGTCCGAACCTCCTCGCCTTTCGCAAAGAAACGGCGTCTCGGGATGCCGTGTTCGCCAAAACTCCGATAACCGAGCGCTTCCATATGACCGATCCAGTCGTCGATTCGCTCGATTTGCCGCACGACCGGCATGATGTCGATAATCGGCTTCGCGTCGAGCCCGGGGACCGACGTACTGCCAATGTGATGAATCGCGACGAGTTCGTCTTCGAACAATCGCTGGAGCTTGGCCGCCTCTTCTTCGAATTTCGTCGCCCATATCGGGTCATATGGGATGACTTCTACTTTTCTCATCGTCCTAATTCCTCCTTCGGCTAATTCGTTCCTTCTCTGTCATCATACCCGTTTTCCGAATCGTTTAGAAACGGACCCCGCCGACGGGAAGGTTTGTCACGACTCAAAATGGGAAATGCTAATACTAATGAAAACAGAACTGGAGAGTGAACCGTATGTTGACACAGAAGCAGATCGATACGTTCAAGGAGCGTCTATTAAAAGAAAAAGCGAAGACCGAAGGATATATGGAAAATCGGGAAGAGGTATACGACGAAGGGGAACTGTCGCACTATGATAATCACCCGGCCGATTCCGGGGAAGAGCTCTTTTTGCGTGAACGCGACCAAGCGCTCACGGAGCTCGATGAAGACTTTTTGAGTGATGTTGACAAGGCACTGCTCGCCATCGAGAAAGGCACGTATGGAAAGTGTGAGGTGTGCGGGGAAGACATCGAGTTGGACCGCCTAGAGGTGATCCCGGAAGCGACACTCTGCATCAAGCATGCGCGTGAACAAGAAGAAGACGAGCATCAGACCGACCGTGAACGCCCGGTCGAAGAAGACGTGCTCAACCCGTCCGAGACAGCCGCCCGCAAACAGCTCGATGGGACGGATGAGCCTGGCCAAAGCACCGACGCGTTCAGTCAAGTCGAGGATTTCGGGAGCTCGGATACGATTGCTGATAGCGAAGGCAATCACGACCCGACGCGAGAATAACGTAGGCCATTGCGTGAGCGGAAGGAGTCCATCTCCTTCCGCTTTTTCATGACCATAAACAGCTGTTTTCCCCATCCTATATCTTCCCTGTTTTCAAGCCACATGATACGATGTGTAAAAATACATCTTAGGAGAATTTATGCATACAAAAGAAACGTTTTCTGAGCTGATTTCCAGCAAACTCAAACTGATTCGGACGGAACAAGGATTATCCCAAGAAGAACTCTGTACGCTCGTCGGTATCTCAAAAAAGACATTGATTCAAATCGAGAAGCGACGCCTGAACGCGAACTGGACGACGACCGTCGCCATCTGCGCCTTGTTCAATCAAAGTCCCTATCTGCACTCATTGATTGGCGACCATCCGATCGAGTTCATCCGCCTCGTCGCGCATACCGATCCAACGTTGGCGACGAAGACGTTGGGCGGACACGTCTGGTGGACGACGATCGAGCATCAAGGGAAATATCGGATTCAACAGAATATGGTCAGTCAACATTACCGGATTCTCGACCACGACGACTTTCGCTGGTTCAGCACGTTCGACCGCGACGAGGCGTTCCAAAAGCTGTTCGAACTGCGAACGACACATGATGAGCAGGCTTGAAGAAATGACACAAAAAATGACGCAACGAATTTCGTTGCGTCAATAAGTGGCTTTAATGGGCGACGCGCCACCGAGTACTTCGGCGACCTCCATCGGGTTGACCGTGTTTCCGGCCGAACTGGATGAGTAGGCATATTCGCCTTTATGCACTTCGAAATGGAGGTGAGGACCTGACGAGTTACCGGTGTTGCCGATTTGGCCGATGCCTTCGCCTTGGAGCAACGCCTGTCCTTTTTTCACTTCGATTTTATGCATGTGCGCGTAGACCGTGGTCCATTTCTGACCATCGATTTCGTGCTCGATGAAGACGTGCTTGCCGTAAGGACCACCTGACTTGACGTCGGTGACCGTTCCGGCCGCGGCCGCGTAAATCGGTGTGCCGACGTTCGCGGCGATATCGAGTCCGTTATGGAACGTGTACCCGAACTGTCCGCTCGCAGCGCCATAGCCTTGTGACAGACGACCGGTCGCCGGCATCATGAACTTCTCAGGCGCTAACGCTGCCGCTTGTCGTTTCAAATCTTTCAACTCGGCGGCCCGATGTTTCAATTGCTTGTAGGCGGCTGAATGGGTCGAGCGGGCCTTCTTGTGCTCTGCGTCCACTTTGGCCTGTTCGTTCTCTAATTTTTCTAACGACCGAGTCGTCGCCGCTTGTTTCTCTTTCAAGTCAGCCTCGGTCTTTTCAGATGCCGCCGCTTCCGCTTTCGCGCTCGGAAGCACAGTCGATAGCACTTGTTTGAACAGGGATGGATCATCCGTCTCGGGATTCAGCGCCGTCTCGTATGACGCGAGTTGCGCGTTGGCACGATCAATCTTCTTTTGTATCGCGTTCTTTTTTGCTTCCACCGCTTCAGCGCGGCGTTTGGCTTTCGCGACCGATTGTTTTGAGGTATGAAGCCGCTGTTCGGTCTGTTCGAGCGATTTCGTCGCCTTGACGAGGTCTTGCGGGGTAAGTTGATCCGCCGATACGGCTGAAGTCCCTGAAAAAATCAGGACGCCTGTACCGACGGTTACGAGTAGTTGTTTCCACATATATTGATAAAAACCTCCAAATAGGATGATTCGCTAGCTATATAAAAAGCTACAAGTGCGAATATAGCATCCATGTTTGAAAAGTTCAATATATGAAGCATTTCATTTGTATGTCGAACATGTCAAAACGGTGAGTCGACCCTCCACAAACTTCACTCAAACTTCATACGTCCTATCGCGGTCACCGTTTTCGTTTCAATACGATTATGACAATACTGAGGGCGGCGCAGACGGTCAAGGCCGGGCCACCGATTAAAAAGAACCGGGTGCTGGCTGATGACAAGTTCGTCGTCAGTCCGAGGATTGTGAACAAATTCCCGACAATCAGCAGCACCATCAGGACGGGCAAGAAACGATGCATCACACGATACCTCCCGGTTTGACCATCTCGAATTGAGCGATGGCGTCCTGCACGAATCCGAGTCGGCGGGCTGCCTCGATCAAGGCCGGACGATCCGAAGTGAGCGTCAGTTTAATCGGACCGGCCGCTGCTGCCGCTCGCAACAACCATTCCGCATCTTCATCCCGACCAAACACATCAAGGAGCAAATCGCCTCGGAAAAGGAGGGCTCCTGTCGTCTCGCCCTCACGGACTCGCACAAGCTCAGCCTGTTGTTGGGTCGTACGAACGTCGACTTGCCAAATCGGTCGGTGGGTCGCAGACGGATAATACGTCTCGAATAGCTCGGTGATCGGTTCCGGTTCGAGCGACGCCTCCGTCTCGGTCGGTACAGATTGGAAGTACATAATTTCTCGAACTGTTTCATAGCCGAGCCGTTCATAAAGCGTGAGTGCTGGTTCGTTCCCTTGGATGACTTCAAGCAGGCGTGTGCCCATCGCTTGTTCATCGAAGCGGCGCATCAACTCGTTCGCGATGCCGAGGTGTCGATAGCCAGGGGCGACCGCCAAGCCACCGCAACGAGTGACCCACCCCGAATCCAGGTGCGCCACGCCGCTCAACATGACGGCAACAGGACGATCGTCCGCATAGGCGACGACGGAACGGGATGGCTGGTTTTGATCGCGGACGAGAAACACCGCCTCAAATCGAGCCTCATCCATGTCAAAATGAATCATATAATCGGAAAAACCATCCATGAAAGCACGGTAAAGATCTGCGAGCGGTGGATTTTGGACATAAGAAATGATTGGTCTCGCCATCGTGCTCAGTTCCTTTCGAGTTAGAGTTCAGTATACTAGAAGAGTCAACTTACACCGAGGAGGAATCCGGATGTCAATCAAACTCGAACCACTCCGTGACGCCCATTGGCCTGTCTTGGAGACATTTTCCCTACCGCTCGACCAAGAGAAATATACGACGCTCCCAACAGATCTCGATTCGCAGTTGCCAGACGGGGTGTACCCTGTCGTCATCACGACCGATGAGCCCGTTGGCTTCTTTCTGCTCCACGACACGGAACGGGTCGCCTCTTACACGGAGGCGCGAGATGCGTTATTGCTCTCGATGTTTTCCATCAATCATCCGGCTCAAGGAAACGGCCACGCCAAAGCGGCGCTCCGTCTCTTGCCGAGTTATGTCCGGGAGCACTTCACCGATAAACACGAGGTCGTCCTGTCAGTCAATCTCAAAAATGAGCCGGCCTTCTCGCTCTATCAAACTGTCGGCTTCGTCGACACCGGCCGCTTGATCGACGGACCGGTCGGACCCCAACGCATCATGTCGCTGCAGGTATAAGTTCGCCGGGTAAGATGCTGTAGACGGCCGTGTCCGTCAAGCGTTTTCCGTCAGCAGACAAGTCCTCGTTTCGGAGCGTGCCTTCCAACTGAAAGCCGAGCCGTTCCGGAATCATTCGACTTCCTTCATTGGTCGACTCGCATTGGATTTCAATCCGCTGGAAGCTGAAGTGGGCGAATCCGAAACGGACGATCGCCTCGACCGCCTCGCTCATATAACCGTGGCCGGTGTGTTCCGTGTGAAGCCAATAGCCGACTGCAGCCTTCCGTACGTCCCAGTCAATTCCAAACAGGCTGACCGTCCCGACGAACGTCCCCGTCTCCCGTAAAAAGATGAGATACCGAAAACTCTCGCCTGTTACATAGAGTCCCTGTGCCCGCTTCAAGTTTTCTTCCGTCTCGGATAACGTCGGCACTTCTTGCGCGAACGGAAGCCAGCGCTTCAGTTCATCATGCGACTCCCGAATCGCCTCGTTGACGATACGGGCATCTTCTCCGGCGCGAGGTGCCCGCAAGTATAACCGTCCGGTCTCAATCTGGAGCGGTGTATCTGTACGTTCAACGTTCATCTCGTCATTCCCCCCTCTTCACTTGCGAAAACACCAAACCAAAAGACTACCTAAACCGAGCACGAGCAATACGTTCAGCAGTTGCCAAATAAAATCAATCATGAGACCCGCCTCGATTGCTTGAAGTCAACTCTTCAAGGCCTGTCAAAACTTGCTCCCAGTAGCTTGTCGGATGGGGCACGAGATCTTGCTTCGTCATGGTCCGCGTCTCCCCTGAGATTGCCGAGATCGACTCAACCTCCGCATGCTTCCCGGCCAAGAGCGACCGGAACGCCGCAAAATCGACCGTGACGACATCGCCCACTTCCGTCTCATCTAATGTAAACGGTTCTCCCGCGTACGCGTAGACATATGTATGGGCGAACTCTCGATCCAAAAATGTCCCTGTCTCGATCACGTCTTCGAAGACGCCGAGCGGAGTCAGTTGATCGAACGTCAGGTCGAGCCCGAGCTCTTCATGAATCTCCCGCACCCCGTCCCGAACGGTCTCTCCGGCCGCCAAATGCCCGGCTGCCGTGATATCGAACAATCCGGGAAAATCTGCCTTCCGATCGCTTCGAAGTTGCAGGAAGAGACGGTCGTGGGCCGTCATCCAACAATGGAACGTTTCATGCCAGTCCCCGTCCCGGTGCACATCGGCGCGTGACTTCAACCCGACTTTCTTCCGCCGGTGGTCTACGACCGTGATGAATTCCATTATCGCGTCACTCCATCCTCTAAAAATGTAATTGTCCCTGACGTCGCATCGAGTTCGACATCGATGCCGATGGGGAACACGTGTGACGGAAACGTATGCCCGATATCGACGTTCGTCAAAATTGGGAAGTCGACGTCTCCGAGCACTTCGAGCAACAGCTCCTCAAACGTGAACGGTGCGCCGGCCGCATCGAAATGTTCATGTTTCCCGATGATGAGTCCATTGATTTGATTGAACACTCCGCCCAGTTTGAGCATACTGAGGGAACGTTCCTCGTCTGCCATCGTCTTGAACGAGTCTTCTAAAAACAGGATGACCCCGTCCATGTCTGGAAAATAGTCCGACTTCAAGAAGCCGGTCATCGTGTTCATGTTCCCACCAATCAACTTGCCACGAACCTGACCTTCTCGGAGAGTGAGCCAGCCATCATTCGGGCGGAAATTTTTCTCCCGGTCCTGCGTCGACCAATCAATCATCTCCTCGGTCCACTCTCGGGGAACGTCGAGTGTATAAGGCGCCGCCCGCTCCAAACAGAGTACCTCTCGCACGTAGCGCTCCCCGTCCGCAAACATCGTCTCGTATTCCCCGAACGACGGGACGATGGCTGGACCGTAGAACGTCGTCACGCCCGTCTCCGTATAGCAGGCGAGGAGGAGTGCTGTGACATCGCTATACCCCATGATAATTTTCGGATGTTGTCGCAACGCCTCGTAATCGATATACGGTAGGAGTGAGTTCGAGTTCGTTCCCCCAATCGTGCTGATGATCGCTTTCACGTCATCATCACGCAGCAGTTCATTGAACTCCTCGGCCCGTTCTCGGATCGAGGCCGAGCGGTATCCTTCTGAACGGTGCGTGCACCGTCCTTCTCGAACGAGAAATCCCATCCGCTTTAGCTGTTCAATTCCTCGCGCATACCGTTCCGGAAAACGGACCGGTGCCGGAAACGAGGGCGTGATGATTCCAATTATGTCCCCCGCCCGTAACGCCAGCGGTTGTTTACTTGTCCCCAACATCATCGCTCCCTCACGTTCGTTTCATTCACTGTACGGGTTCCAAGAGTCGGCTGACAACCTATCCTAAAACAAATCAGGGTCTTCCGAGAGTGTCCGTACCTTTCGAATTTTCTGCGGGCGACCAATCCAACCGAGCACAAGAAAGAAGAATCCGCCCGCCACGATACAAAATAATCCGACCAATCCCGCGATGATGCCATTGAATCCAAACCGTTCTCCGCTCAAGACAAGGAGGAAGGGCGAGCAGGTAAACGCGACACCTAACATCATCAGTCCGCCCCATATGCGTCGCCGCGGAAAACCGATTGTCCACCATCCGAACGCCACCAATCCTGAAATGATCAAACTAACCAGCCCGACTAGAATCATCGTCAGCACCTCCACTCATCAAATTGTCTTGTTTTATTCCGCATCACCGATTCAAATTCCTGTCAAAAGAACCCTATAGGATTCCTGTAATCCGGGTAAATAACTAATGGAAACCATCGTACCGGAATACCGCAGAGGAGGAACATCATGAGGACACGACTCATCTTTGCCCTCGCGTTTATCGGTCTTTGTTTAGTGGCAGTGTATTGGATTAGCACATGGGACGACCATCAAATCGAGGGACGGATTGAGCAAATCGATATCCCGCAATTGATGATTGGTCCGAGTGACGTCTCAGGCAGTGAGGTGAAGTTGCAGACGATTTTAATCAATGATCAGACCCAAGTAACCGGGAGTGCGGACGACGTGCAAGAACTCCGAGTTGGTCAAGTTGTCACGGTGGAGCTCGACCGGGACGCAAAACTCAAGATTGCCGTGTCAATCCATGTAACACCGGATTAAGCGACACGGCTTTTTTTCAGAAAACGAGCATAGTTTTCATAGAACGGTGGAATATGAGAACAGGAAGCTGAAAGGAGCGAATTGAATGATTTCAAATACATTGTTATCGGGGAAAGTCGCGTTCATCACAGGCGCGGCATCCGGAATCGGACGCGCCGCCGTCATCCGGTTCGTCCAGGCGGGGGCGAAAGTCGCCATCATCGACTTAAAATTGGAAGATGCCCAGCAACTCGCGAGTCTGATTGGAGAAGAACGGGCCATCGGCATCAGTGCCGACGTCGGGAACGAAAACGAGATGAAACGGGCGTACGAACAAACAGTCGAACGTTTCGGCCGTGTCGACATTGTCTTCGCGAACGCGGGTCGTAATGGGACGATCACGCCGATCGAGCATTTGGCGCTCGAGGATTGGAACGGTGTCGTCGAGACGAACTTGACGGGCACGTTCTTGACGGTGAAACATGCCATCCCTTACTTAAAGGAACGAGGCGGCAGCATCATCATCACGTCATCCATCAACGGGAACCGTTATTTCAAAAACTTCGGTTTCAGCGGCTATGCGACGACAAAAGCCGGACAGACCGGATTCGCCAAAATGGCTGCAGCCGAGCTCGCCCAGTTCGGCATTCGCGTCAACTCGATTTGTCCCGGGGCCATCGATACGAACATCGATGACTCGACGAACCGAGACGACGCCTTGCTCGAGGAAGTCGTCATCCCGATTGAATACCCGGAAGGGAATCAGCCACTCGCCGGCAAGTCAGGCACGGCCAAACAAGTCGCGGACGTCGTGTTGTTCTTCGCGAGCAACATGTCGAGCCACGTCACCGGTTCCGAGGTGTACGTCGACGGCGCCGAATCTTTGCTTTAACGACAACAGGTCGCCCCGCGGGGCGACCTGTTTATTTGAGGATCGGGCTTTTCATGACCGCTTTCTGATAGAACGGGATAAAACCTAAACGCTCCATATTGCGGCCCGAGGCCGTATCGACTTTCGTTGTGACGGTCACGTACTGACAACCCGCTGCTTTCGCGGCGGCGATCCGCTCCAAGATGAGCTGTGTCTGGTAACCTTTGTTTCGGTAAGCTGGGATTGTGCTCGTCAAAAACAGTTCCCCCATCCCGTCCTGGATAGCAAGAATACCGCCGGCGACGGCCGTCTCGCCTTCGCGGACGAGAAACGCCTGGTTTTCCGGTAACGCGTAGAAGCCTTTTGCGGTATCGATCGTCTCTTGCATGACCGTCCCAGTCTCGGCAAAGCCAGCCGCGATGGCCCGGGCCCATTCGTTCACGTTATCGGCGTGCACCCGTTCGACCGCGTCCGGTTCATCTGATGGGAACACGAACGCATTCACGTCGAGCAACCAGACGTCGAGGAAGTGGTCGAGCGTATAGTTTCGTTCTTGCAGCAACCGAAGGAGCGACATGTCCGCGAGTGGACAGACCTCGATATGTAGGCGGGACACGTTCTTCCCGCGCACCCACTTCTCCATCTGGTGCAAATCGTAAAAACTGGTCGGTCGATTCAACCCGAAGCCGACCGCGAAACTCGTATTGCCCATCCGGAAGACGTGGCCCTTGTTTTCAACAATCAATTCCGAACCTTCATAGGGAGGGGTCTGTTTACGATGCCGAATATAGGCAGACGTCCCTTCCGCTTTGATGCGTTCGATCCGCCTGGCTAGTTCTAAGCGTCTCATCTCATTCCCTCCCTACTAATCTCCCCTGAGTTTACCACACTTCGATTGCGAACAGATTGTGATTCCGTTACAGCCGGACCTCATCGACGACAAATGACGACGATCCTTCGATTTCTTCGATGAAGTGCGATCCGAACAGCATCGCCGGTGTAAAGCTACCTGGAATGACGCGGCCCGATCCGACAAGACGCTTCACGACCTCAAGTGCGCCGTACACGGTGAAGGCATACGTGCTCGCCGTCTTGATGCGAACGATCACTTTGCGACCCGAAGTGTCCGTCGCCTCGCCCCAGACATACGTCGATGATTGCTCCCGCTCCGACTCATCCGGTCCGCTCACGTGCTCATCGACATAACGGAGCAGCTTCCCTTGCACCGCGTCGCTGCCGAGAATCGGACCGAACCAAGATAAGAGACGCGCCCCGTAAGCGTAAGCCGTCGGGACCGGGACCCACGTCGTGATGTTCGGGATGCCCGTCGTATAATAGGCGGTCGAGACATCCCCCCATGGAATCGCAAGTGCCATTTTCTTGCCGCGTCCGAAATCGATGTGACGGCGTTTCGCCCCGAGCGGGAATGGTGTCAGTTCGCCATCTTTCCGTTCGGCACTGCTCGACCCTAGCCCACGGATCGCTGTTTTCAGCGTCCCGCGTGAGATACCGGCGGCCGCCGAGAAGCCAAGGGCTAGATTCGTCGCATCCGGCATCAGCTCTTTCAACTTGCGGGCCACACAGTCGGTCGGGATGACGTCAAAGCCGACACCCGAACAAAGCAACACGCCGGCCTCTTGCGCAAGCTTGGCCCGTTTCTTCGAGTGGATGTATTCGAACACTTCAATTTCCCCGGTAATATCCAAGTAATGCGTCTTCGTGGCGAGGCATGCCTCGACCATCGGCCGACTCGTATCGGCGAACGGTCCGGCACAGTGTAACACGAGGTCGATGTCTTCCAATTGGCGTGTCGCCTTATCGAACGACAAGTTAAAGACGCGCGTCTCACACGCGAGCTCTTTCCCGAGCTTGGCAATCGCGTCCGCACGCCGACCCGCGAGCACCGGTGTCATCCCTTCTTTTACTGCTTGCCGGGCAATCAACTCACCAGTATATCCGTTCGCCCCATAAATCATCCATTTCATCACGATTCCTCCTTCAACTCTACAAACATGTCTTTTCTTTGTTCCCTATCCTGCCAACTTTCACCCGTGTAACCGATGCATCACGTCTTGCATCACACTAATCAAATAAACGATGCCAACAGCCATCACTATGGCACCGACGGGTAGGACGAGACTCGACCATATCTGCCTTGTTCCGAACCGACAGCCCTTATATGTCAAGTAGCGATCAATCGTCCAATATAATAGCGCCGCCCCTAAACTGAGCCAGAGCAAGACGAGCCCGAACCCGATATGTAACCCAAACGAGACGAGCGGCCCGAACCGCTTCGACATCCGGCGTGTCACCCAATCGCTGAACACCGACGTCAACACGCCGTACGTGACGATGACCGGAAAACTGACTGCCAGATAGGCGGCCATCAACATCAATAGCCCATTCACCGTATCGCTCACCCCACCGCTGTCCGGATATTGCGGGATGACGACCCAACACGCCAACAAGAGTGCATAAATCGGGGCCGTGAGCGACGCCGCGACAATTTTCCGAGCCCACACGCTCATTCCCCCTTCTTCTACTCCAACTTTACACGACCCTTAAAAAAAGCGCACAAAAAAACCAGCCTGTTTAAAGGCTGGCCAAATACTTAGTTGTTCGCAGCTTCTGCCGCTTTCGTGCGGACCGTCTGCATCGCTTCTGTCCATGGGACGAGCTGGTCGAGCATGTCGTTGACCGATTGGACTTGTACGTCTTTCGGTGCGAAATGTGTGCCGTTCTCGAAATCTGTAAAGAGCGAGAGCGCTGGGTGGACACGGACGTGGGCGATCAAGAGCTCGCTCAACACGCCGCGTAAGTGTTCCGTCGCACGCGCACCGCCGACCGAACCGTATGAGACGATGCCGGCTGCTTTGTTATGCCATTCGTTGCGTAAGTAGTCGAGGGCGTTTTTGAGCGCACCTGTGATCGAGTGGTTGTATTCTTGGACGATGAAGACGAAGCCGTCCATCTCCGCGATTTTCTCAGACCATGCGCCGGCACCTGTTGCGTCGCCGCCTGGCTCGCCGAGAAGCGGGAGGCTATAGTCTGCGATATCGATGATTTCATAGTTGGCGTCACCGCGTTTGTCCGCGAGTTCTTTCACCCATTCTCCGACTTGCGGGCTGACACGTCCTTCACGAGTCGATCCGAGTACGATTCCAATTTTCAACATGTTAGTTCCTCCTTGTGAGTTGGTTGGTTCCTCTTGTTTACCGAACAAACGATTTAAAAAGCTCATTTCATGCCCTCATATTCTTTCTCAAACGTTTTTGTGCTTCTGACCGTATCAATCGGTCGAACCATCGCTTCAATCTGTTCCCGCTTCGGTTCTAAGAACGGCGGGAGTGACAATTTTTCACCGACCGTCTCATACGGTTCATCGCCCATGAATCCTGGTCCGTCCGTTGCCCATTCGAACAGGATTTGCGGCGCGACTCGTGCATAAGACGATTCGAAGAAGAAGCGGTCGACATAGCCTGACGTCGGTAACCCGAACTGTTGCAAGCGTGCCGTCCATTCATCGAGGACACTGCGGTCATCGACACGGAAAGCGACGTGATGCACGGTTCCGAACCCTTGGCGCGCGACTGGTGACGTTTCGTCATGAATGACGACGACTTGCGCTCCGTTTCCACCCTCACCTCCTTCAAAGAGATGCGCGTCACCTTCTTGCCCGATTTCTTCGAACAACATGACTTGCTCCATCACTTGTTTGAAATACGTAAAGTCCGCGATACGGATGAAGATTGGACCGAGGCCCGTGATGGCGTACTCGAGCGGGACCGGGCCGTTTTGCCACGGTTCGCCTGACGCGACGCCGACGTTGAACTCATCCGAGATGAGCTGGTACGCCTGTTCGTCAAAGTCGACGAACGCGAGCGTTTTCTTGCCGAACTGCTCGGTGATGCCTTCATGCTTCACGCCGAGGCGATTGAAGCGACGTTCCCAATACGTGAGCGCCTCGTCGGTCGGGACGCGGAACGACGTCTTGGCGATCTCGTTCGTCCCGTGCACGCCTTTTGGGATGCCCGGGAAATCAAAGAACGTCATGTCTGTTCCAGCGCTGCCTTTGTCATCGGCGAAAAATAAGTGGTACGTCTGAATGTCGTCTTGGTTGACCGTCTTTTTGACGAGACGCATCCCAAGGACGTTCGTGAAGAAGTCATAGTTCTTCTCGGCGCTGCTCGTAATCGCCGTCACGTGGTGAATACCTTTTACATGGTTCATTAAAATCGCTCCTTCAAAATCTTGATTTCGAGATAATTAATTAAAAAATTTTTGACGCTTCGGCGCGTTTGCCGATCGTCTTCAATTGAGTGATCGTTTCATTTAGTTCGAGTCCATCGAACAACTCGTCCATTCGTTTTTCGTGGGCTGGAAAGATGCATGACATGAGTGTCTGTCCTTCCTCAGTCAGTGCCGCATACGTGACGCGACGGTCGCTCGGACACGCTTTGCGAATCAAGTAACCTTTCGCTTCGAGCCGGTCGACGATATACGTCATGCTCCCGCTCGTCAGTAATACTTTTTTGCCGATCATTTGAATCGGTTGGTCGCCTTTATGGTACAGCAATTCCAGGACCGAGAACTCGGTCGGATTCAGCCCGTACTCGGCGACTTCATGCTTGACCACGTCTTGAATCGATTGCGAGGCCCGAAGCAACACCGTGATGGCTTTTAATGTGTTGGATTGTTTCATCTGTTCCCCTCCTCTGCTGAGAGAAAACAATACTTTAAATTTCATTATCTTTAATTCGAGATAAATATAACACGCTAAATTTGATGGGTCAATCAATTTGTCTCAAAAAAAAAAGACGAGTTGCCTCGTCTTGTCGTTTCAGTCATACGTCTCGTCCAAGTTACGCGCATAAAACGCGATGGCGCGACGATACCGTTTAATGCTGTCATCCGGCTCCGGGCTTGCGAGCAGTTCGAGCAACGTACCGGTCGCCTCACTGTGGCGTCCGAGATTATAATGGGTCATCGCCTGGAACACTTTGAGCGCCCCGATGTCAGGGAATTGTTCGACCGCCTTGGCGAACAACGCCTCAGCGTCCTCATAGCGACCGAGCGCCCGATACGTGCTGCCGAGTCCGATATACGTCTCACGGAGCTCTTCGCCGGCGAGGCCGAGCCGGATTGCCCGTTCATAATGCGGGACGGCTTGCCGTTCTTCTCCGAGCGAATCATAACACCAGGCGCAATGGGCATGGAGGCGCGGATTCTTCTCGTCTTGTCGGAGCAACATGAGTAGCAACTGCTTTGCCCGTTCGAGCTCTCCGTTCTCGCGGAGACGAATCGCTTCGTCGAGCCCTTTCTCCTCTGGGGTTTGAACTTCCAAGTCACTCAAGTCATCAAGCCACGCTTGCAACAATTCGTAATAGCGACCGACATGGACGCCATCGACGAGGGCATGGTGGGCTTGGACCGAGAGCGGCATCGTCATCCGGTCACCGGTCTCCGTGAATTTGCCCCAGGCGATGCGCGGCACCGTATCATGCTGTTGGTCGTGTGTCGGGTGGCTGATGCTCGTGAACGTGACCCAAGGCACGCTCGTGATGTAAAGCAGACTGTCCGGCTCATCGTCGCCGACAACGACTTCCCGTTTCGCTCCGCTCATCCGGGCCGTCACTTCTTCCATGAAGTCCAGAAACGCGTCTTTATACGTTGCCGTGCAAAAATTGAAGACGTCATCATCCATCATGACAGTAAAGGACGGATGCACGACGTCATGCTCGATGACCTCGTCGCCGCGGATGCGGTAGCGAAGCTCCGGGATGGCATTCGCCGTCTTGACGGCACCATACAAGAACAGTTTAAAGAACGACTGGCCGGTCCGTTTGGCGTGCGTATGTAACTTCGTCACATCAACGCTCGCCGTCACGTTGAAATGCGGAGCGTCAAACGCCTTGAAGAATTCGTAGTGCTTCTTGCGCGACCACGTCTCGATATTGATAATTTTCATATTCGTCCCCCTGTTTTTTCTTTCACTGTACCAAAGGGAACAGGCCGTTCAAAGTTTTTGCTTCAATTCGGTATAATGCTCGTTCGCCAAGTCGAAATAGACGAAGTCCCGACGTTCAATCCGGTCGAGCGTCGCATGGAAGTCACGCCAGCCCTGCTCGACGAGCTCCGGCGTCAGTTCTCCGGCCTCCGTCGCTTCCTCGAACTCGTCCTCGTCTTTGCGGACAACGTCCCCGTTCGGGAAGATGAGGATGTCGAGCAACAAGTCGTCCATATACGGGATTCCGTCCTCGTATCCGATCGCTTCGACGATATCGATGTACCATTGAACGATGTGCCCTTCATCATTAAACATGACGGTCACACCGAACGGCTCGTCGTCCGGGAAATATTGGAGCCAGCTGTAACCGGCATCGGCGACGATGAACTCTTCTCCCTTGTGCATCTTATATTGCGGTGCGCGGACCGCATCGATTTGAAACAAGGCGACGGTCCCGGAGAAACGGTCATCATGTACCTCCATTTGCGCGTAGCGATGTTGCAAAATCCGTTCCCAGTCTCGACGATTGGCAAATTTCCGTTTTGGCATATGTCTCTCTCCTTTTGACCCAATTCATACGTAAAGAGTTCGCCAAAATCCGACATTTCCCTGTTCAATCGTACAGATTGTGTTGATTGAACGAGACGAGGTGGCTTTGCTTCAACCGTTTCCGTTCGACCATCCGCGTAAAGGCGTCAGTCGAAATGAAGCGATTGCCCGGGTGAATGGTCGCCAACTGCAACAAGATGAATCGTATGCCGCGCTCGCCTTCTTGAAGCCGGATATGAACCATCGTCCCATCTTCTTCAAAACGATTCAAGAATAACTCAATCTTGCAGTCCTCTTTCAACAAACGTGACGTGACGAAAGCGACTTGGCTGATCAGCGATTCGAAATCATGATGGAGCGTGTAACCGGATGGTCCGTTCAAATCCACGGCGAACGTGAACGTATCGAGCGTCGTCTGTTGAAACACTTTCGACTGCAATCGTCCGAGTTTTGCCGTCGCATACCAGTCGATCTCCTTGACCGGTTCCCCTTCATACGGTTTCGATCCAATCAGCTGCAACGGATTTCGAAGCGGTGACGCCAAGAGTGGTCGTTCCCCGAGCGCTAGCCGCTTCGTCCCGACCGGTGGGTGCAAGAGGAGTGACGGGAGGACGGTCCATTGCGTATCAACCGGCCGCTCATACAAATACGTCCCTAGTCGAAACGGGAGCGTGACGGCGATGACGCATTCCTCAAACGTAGCTGGACCGCGATACCCGGCGCGCACAATCAATTCATGTCGGGCCTGACCGACATCGACCTCATAGTCGAGCACGCTCGGGATCCGGTCATGCGCCGGAAAGCTGATTCCCGAGCTCGCCTTCAAACGAATGCGAAGTGGCAGGCCGATCCGGTCCAACTCGCCCACCCCATCGACAACCAATACGAGCCGACTCTCGTCCCCGACAAACAGCAGTTCTTCGTATTGCGTGAACTGGAGATCGATGTGCCGCTCGAGTTGTTGCCGCGTCCGCTCGAGCATCCAAATCGCACTCGCGACAATGAAACATAGATAGCCGAATCCGTAGACGTACGGGAAAAACACGAGCATGACTCCGCTCACGATATATACGGGCAGGAGCCGTCGCTGTAACCATGCGTGTGTGGAGAGTGTCATCGTCAGCCCTCGACCGGTACGGGGACGGTGTCTAAAATGTGCGCGACGACGTTCGCTTTCGTCGACTTGATGCCGCCTTCAAGTGTTAACGTGATGCGATGGGCGAGCACATACGGCGCCACGGCTTTGACGTCTTCTGGGATGACATACAGCCGGCCGGCCAAATAGGCATAGCTTTGACAAGCACGGAGCAATGCGATCGCGCCGCGTGGACTGACCCCGACCTCGACGGACGCATGGCCCCGGGTCGCATGGACGAGACCGAGCATGTAATCGAGGACATCGTCTTGAATCGCGACTTGTCTCGTCTCAGCCTGCGCTTCTTGCAGCGAGGCGAGTGACGTCACGGCCTCGATTTGTTTGCGGGTCTCGGTCAACACTTGCAACAACAGTTCTCGCTCTTCGGCGGCTTCCGGATAGCCGACCGGAATCGAGATGAGGAACCGGTCGAGTTGCGCGTCTGGGAGCGGGAACGTCCCGGCCGATTCAATCGGGTTCTGCGTCGCGATGACAAAGAACGGTTTCGGCATCGGATACGTCTTCCCGCCGATTGACACTTGTCGTTCCTCCATCGCTTCGAGCAGCGCCGACTGGGTGCGTGGGACGGCTCGATTGATTTCATCAATCAGGACGATGTTTGCGAAAATCGGACCTTGGCGATGGTCAAAGCCTTGCGTCTGCATATTGAAGTAGTCGGTCCCGATGACGTCGGACGGGAGCAAATCGGCCGTAAATTGGATGCGCGAGAATGACCCATCAAAACTGCCGGAGATCGCTTTGGCGAGCAACGTCTTCCCCGTGCCCGGAACGTCCTCAAGCAAGATATGTCCTTCGGCGAGAAGTGCCGTGCAGCAGAGACGAACGACTTCTTCTTTCCCTAAATACACTTCATTCAATTGTTTGATGACCGCTTCGATTCCCATTTCGTTCTCCTCCGTTGGTAGATGTCTTATTCGAAGTTTACCTGTTTATGGTAATATAGACAATAAATAGTCTGAACATTCCGATAAGGAGGGAAAAGATGAAGTGGTCCTCTCGATTTATAGGGTTCCTTGTTGTGACAGCTTGTCTCGTTGTGACGTTCGTCTTTGTCAGTAAGGAGACGTTCAGTTGGTTTCAAACGCTCGAGCATCCAGTTGACGATCCTCTAATAGAAGAGCGTGAACAAGAAGAAGGGGAACCGGACGAGGATGGAATCGATTTAACGACAGTTGGTGAAAGCGAAAAAGGTGGAGCCTTACGTGAAAAGAAAAAAATGTTTGAGTTTCCATTCGGTTTGGGTGGAGGCGATGCACCCGGAGGACTCGGAACACTGTTCGCCATCCTCGCTGCTGCCGGATTGATTGTTTACAGTGTCCGGAAATGGTTGCGTCGTCGACGGCTGGAAGGACTCACGTTCCTTTTTACGGATGACACTTCTACTCAACCATCACACGAAGCGGACGCAACGATCGCTGCACAAACGTTCCCGATGCTCACGAACATCGAACTGAGGGATTGGCTCATCACGTTCAACGCGTCGCTCGCCCCTGAGTTAAAACTTCGGACGAATGAGACGGTCGTCGACTGGTTCGAACGCATCGAGCTGACAGATATCGACGCCTCGCTCTATCATCTGATTCGCTATGGTCCCGCATCCGATCATGACATCCCGTTCGAGCAGCAACAACGATTTCACGAGGCACTCGACCGTTACTTGAAGCGGCAACCCTGAGCGAGAAAGTACCCGGGTTCTCAATGACTGGCAAACATGCTACGCTCATTGATAACAGGAAAAAAATGTAACTTTCTTAGGAGGTTTGATTGATGAAACGCCTAGGCCTACTCGGATTCAGTGTGTTTTTGCTGACCGGGTGCACCGATTCCGTTGAGCAACCCATTGTCCCGGCCGATACAAATGAACCGTCGTCCGAAGACATCACCGCTTGGACGCGAGAAGATTTTAAAGACGTCTTCGACCAATATGAAAAAGTCCCGCCGCTCTTGAAGGCACTCGAGAACGATGGACTCACCCCGTTCCGCGAGACGTTCGAGCACGTCGTCATCGCCGGCGACGGCATCCAGCATACATACGCCGATATTCATCCATTCAAACTCGATGACGGCACGTACGCCACCGTCTATGAGAGCGAGAACGGAGACATCGCCAACGGTCCCGAGTCGGTCGCGCCGCTGTTTTGGCAAGAAGCATCGTTCCTTCAATTCGTCGAAGAAATCGAGAAACGAAAATATGGGACGAGTGCCCCACCGACGGACGTCGTTTTGACCGAAGATGAATTCCAGACGCTCTATAATCGCCATGCCTACACATCCGCGCTCATCGTCGAGCTCGACGAATGGGGCGTACAACTGGCGCGCGATCCGCTCGAGAACGTCATCATCGCGGGAAACGGGGTCAAGGAAGTGAAGGCCGACTTGATCGTCTTTGAAGTCGAAGGCGGCTACGCCATCGTCTACGACCGAGACGGTGAGATCTTCAAAGGGCCGGAGTCGATTGCTCCGCTGTTTTGGAGCGAGACGGATTATGAAAACTTACTTGAGAAGTATGAATGACTTATGGGAAGCGTCGTTTCAAGTCCCGGTACTCGAGTAGCAAATCGAGCCATTGCGCCGGCTTATCGCTCGACTCAGCTACATCGTACCGGTATCTCGTCACATATACATGCCACGACAGGGCACGATAGACGCAACCGAGCTCCTCGGCGATCAATAGATGACGCCAAAGTACGTCCTTGGGTGCGACGCCGCTCCATGCTTCCAAATAAACCGTACGCATCGTTTGAATCTGTTCATACCAGGCGACCTCGTCTTCTTCCGGCAATAAGTCGTACAGCGCGTTCCAAAACACGCGCACGCTGAAAAATGGATGCGTGACGGTCGCGTCGCCCCAGTCGAGGATACACAAATCATTCGTCCGTTCCCGCCAGAAGATGTTGCCGCCGTGCAAATCACCGTGCTCGAGACTCATCGGCATCCCGGTCGCCAGCTCATCGCACATGGCGATCAATTCATCTTGAAGCGCGAGCATGGCCTCGGCTTTGTATCGCTCGAGCCCGGCGCAGAGCTCAGGTAAATACGTGCGGATTTCGTCCTTCAACTTGGCCGGTCGGCGGTCCGGGATGCCGTAAGACAAGCAGGTCTCGATCTGGTCGATCTCCTGTCGTTGCAGCTGTGCGTATTGACGCAACGCCGCTTCGTATCGACTCACGTCCGGCCGTTCACGTAGCGCCTCTCCGCCGATGCCTCGCATGAGCAACCAGTTCCGGGCTGAATCGATGGTGATGACGTCAGGCACGAAATTAGGATGCCGCTCGGCAAGAAACGCCGACAGATTGGCTTCGCCGCGGCTGATGTCGGTCACCGCTTTGGCGTAGTAACGTTCCTCATTGAGCGCGCCAACAAGCAAGTACGTCAAATCGGTATCTTTGATCACGTGCCACCTCGCATTCGGCACGTTTGCCTCAATCCATCGTTCGAACCGTTCACGAAACGATCGGTCACGCCATGGAATTGCCTGTCTCATCTTTTTCACCCTTTCTTTCATCATCTCCTAGGAGGAAACGATATGGACGTTGTATATTACTCATACCCGGTCGATGCCATCTTGTATATGTACTTAGGGGCGACGGCCGTCGTCAGTCTCATCATCGGGCTGCTCGTTTGGCGTCTGTTCAAGCGCCGAGCTGTCGGCTTTTGGACAACGCTCGTTCTCAGCTTTGTCGGGCTGTCGCTCTCGCTCGTCTGGTTTCAAAACGCGTCCGTCGCCGTGTTCATGGGGACACTCCCGTGGCTGATCAATCTCGTCTTCTCCCTTTTGTTGTATGGCCTGTTCGTCGGCATCACCTATGTCACGTTCCGACCACGAAAGCTCGACCGCGTCAAATGACGGTATACTATACTCATGTTAATAAACGACCACTAGGGGAGCCTTCGGGCTGAGACGGCATGCGCCGGACCCTTCGAACCTGATCTGGCTCATACCAGCGTAGGGAAGTGGTGTGGGATTCGTCTGTCTTTCCACGCCACTTTTCCACTTGGAGAAGTGGCGTTTTCATTTTGAAAGGAGACTATCTATGCGTATTCAACAACTCACTTGGATGGCGATGCTCATCGCCATCGCCGTCATCGGTTCCCTGTTCATCTCGATTCCGACCGGTGTCGCCCGTGCCTATCCGATTCAACATATGGTGAACGTCATCGCCGCCGTCACCGTCGGGCCGATCGGGGCCGTTCTCGTTGCGTTCGTGACCGGAATCGTCCGTGTCATGACCGGTACCGGGTCGCTCTTGGCCTTTCCCGGAGGTATGATTGGGGCGCTTTTGGCCGGGGTCTTCTATATGAAGACGAACCGCGTCGCCTTCGCCGCATTTGGTGAAGTCATCGGGACCGGCCTCATCGCTTCGCTCGTCGCCGTCCCGTACGCCAAGGTGTTGATGGGGAGCGAGTTCGGGGCGCTGTTCTTCTTCCCAGCCTTCCTTGCCTCGAGTGTGACTGGGGCCGTGCTCGGCTGGATTGTTTTGGCTCGGGTCAAGCAATTGCGACCACTCACGGCGAAGCGATAAATACTTCCCTCCCACCGATAGTAAATGGTAAAATCAGGATATCAGATATTAGAAGGTCATGTCTTGAATCGATTGACGCTATTACTGGCTGCCACCGCTTGCCTGTTCATATCCGGTCTCTTGTACACGCTTGAACGCATCGCCACGTTCACCCGCTGGAATGCTCAGATTGCGACGGGCACGTTCTCCAGCGAGCCGATGTTCGTCGATGTGCTGCTCCAAAATGTGTTCATCTCGATTTTCGGAGTGGCTGCCATCGTCCTCTTTTTCAAAGCGGGCGACGCTGTTCAAGGCTCAACGACGACGAAAACAGGGACGGCCGACTTATGACGGCTGTCCCTGTTTGACGTGATGCGATGGTTTTACAACTCTAGTGAAGAAGTGTATTTTGCAATACAAATGTGCACAATAATGCAACGAAAAGTACAGAACTTTGCCAGCTGGGTTTTAGTGTTTCGACAACGCATGCG